>NZ_JBEXNO010000022.1:0-127301 GCF_040611175.1 Streptomyces sp. NPDC003036
GGAATCCGCTTCGAGGATCCTGCGATCCTGGAGATCAACCCGGGCCTCAAGGACCTTGTCGCCCCGCCTGGGTCTGGCTGGGCTGGTTCGGGTCGGGGATGTACGTGTCGAAGCGCACCGCGTCGAACCGCGGCGGCGGCACCATCTCGGCGACCAGCCGCTCGGCGGGGACGTGCGGCTCGCGGGCGCACAGGGACAGCGGGGCCGGGGCCGCTTCGGTGGTCATGGCACGGGGGGCACTGGTGGACACGTTTCCCACTCTAAGCGCCGTGTCAGACTGCACGGCATGCGACGCCTGTTCCCTGTGACCGACCAGACACCCGCGGCCGCCGAGAGCCGCGAGTGGTCCCTCGCCGAGCTGGCCGAGGCCTACGCGTACCCGGACCTCCAGCACGACGCGTCCCCGGAAGGGCGGTCGTGGCTGCGCGCAAACATGGTGTCCTCCCTGGACGGGGCCGCCCAGCACGACGGCCGCTCCGAGCCCATCTCCTCCGCCGCCGACATGCGGATCTTCGGCACCCTGCGGGCGCTCGCCGACGTGGTGGTCGTCGGCGCCGAGACCGTACGCGCGGAGGGCTACCGCCCGGCACGCGCGCGGGAGGCCTTCGCGGCGCGCCGGGAGGCGGCCGGACAGGGGCCGGCGCCCGCGATCGCGGTGGTCAGCGCCTCCCTGGAGCTCGACTTCTCGGCTCCGCTCTTCACCCAGCCGCTCGTGCCGACGCTGCTGCTCACCGGGGCGGCGGCGCCGCCGGAGCGGGTGCGGGAGGCCGAGCGGGCGGGCGCCGAGGTGATCGTCGCGGGCGACGGGACGGGCGTGGAGCCCCTGCGCGCCGTACGGGCCCTCGCCGAGCGCGGGCTGACCCGCCAGCTCACGGAGGGCGGGCCGCGGCTGCTCGGGCAGCTGGTGGCGGCCGGGGTGCTGGACGAGCTGTGCCTGACGGTCTCGCCGATGCTCACCGCGGGGAACGCGCAGCGCATCGCGGGCGGGCCGGCGCCGGCGGTGCCGGAACGATTCGCGCTCGACTCGATCCTGGAGGAGGACGGGTTCCTCTTCACCCGGTACCGGCGGATCGGAGAGCCGGCCCCGGCCTGACCCTCCCGCCGGGGGCAATGAGCGGAATAGGTCGTTCCGGTTCGCTCCGGGTGGGCACACTAATCTCGCAGTCCCCGTGCGGGCACGGGGAAGGATGGTTTCCGCAGAAGGGCTCCGAGGTGTTCACAAGCGTTCTCATGATCGAAAAGCCGCTGTCCCGGGTGGACGTGGATTTCGTCACGGACCTGCACGGAGACGAGGGCGCTTCCTTCATCGTGCTGATGCAGCCCCGCGGCGACCAGTCCGTCGTCCTGCTCCGGGCCATCGACGACGTCGCCATGGGCGAACTGAAGGAAGCCGTCCGCGAGGGCAAGGAGCCCGAGGGCAGAGCCGCCGAGCTGCCCGCCCGGGCCGCCCTGGAGCACTCGCTCCAGGCGCTGCGCGACGCGGGCTGCGAAGCCGTGGGCGAGGTGGTCGAGGACCACCCCCTCGACAAGCTGAAGGCCGTCGTGGAGGAGGCGCAGGCGGACGAGGTCATCGTGCTGACCGCACCCCACTACGTGGAGGAGTTCTTCCACCGCGACTGGGCGTCCCGCGCCCGCCACAAGGTCGGCGTACCGGTGCTCAAGCTGTTCGCGCACAACGACGAGGCGCCGACCGAATAGGCTGGGGCCGCTCACGTACCGCCACACCCCCGGGGAGACACACGCATGGCACCCGCCATCCCTGCCGCCGCTGCCGCGATTCCCGCAGCCATGGAACGGCCGCACTTCATCGGCATCGGCGGCGCCGGAATGTCGGGCATCGCCAAGATCCTCGCCCAGCGCGGGGCGAAGGTCGCCGGCAGCGACGCGCGCGACTCCGAGACCGCCGCCGCCCTGCGGGCGCTCGGTGCGACCGTCCACATCGGGCACGCCGCCGAGCACGTCGCCGACGACACCACCTGCGTCGTCGTCTCCAGCGCCATCCGCGCCGACAACCCGGAGCTGGCCCGCGCCACCGAGCTCGCCATCCCCGTCGTCCACCGCTCCGACGCGCTCGCCGCGCTCATGACCGGCCTGCGCGCCATCGCGGTGGCCGGCACGCACGGCAAGACCACGACCACGTCGATGCTCGCCGTCGCCCTCACCGAGCTCGGCCTCGACCCGTCGTACGCCATCGGCGGCGACCTCGACGGGCCGGGCACCAACGCGCTCCACGGCGACGGCGAGATCTTCGTCGCCGAGGCCGACGAGAGCGACCGCAGCTTCCAGAAGTACGACCCCGAGGTCGCGATCGTCCTCAACGTCGAGCTCGACCACCACGCGAACTACGCCTCCATGGACGAGATCTACGAGTCCTTCGAGGCCTTCGTCGCCAAGATCCACCCCGGCGGCACCCTGGTCGTCGGCGAGCACGCGGGCGCCCGCGAGCTGGCGGCCCGGGTCTCGGGCCGGCCGGACCTGCACGTGGTGACCGTGGGCGAGGCGGAGCACTCCGACGTCTGGATCCGCCGGATCACCCCCAAGGGCATGACCAGCGAGGTCGCCGTGGTCCTCCCGGACCGCCACGACGAGATCGTCTTCACCGTCTCCGTGCCCGGCCGCCACTACGCCCACAACGCCGCCGCCGCCCTCGCCGCCGGCGCCCGCCTCGGCATCGACCCGGCCGCCCTCGCCCAGGCCCTCACCGCGTACACCGGCGTCGGCCGGCGCCTCCAGCTCAAGGGCGAGGCCGCGGGCGTCCAGGTCATCGACTCGTACGCGCACCACCCCACCGAGATGACCGCCGACCTCGAGGCGATGCGCGCCGCCGCCGGCTCCGAGCGCCGCCTGCTCGTCGTCTTCCAGCCGCACCTGTTCTCCCGCACGCAGGAGCTGGGCACCGAGATGGGCCAGGCGCTGGCGCTCGCCGACGCCTCCGTGGTCCTCGACATCTACCCGGCCCGCGAGGACCCGATCCCGGGCGTGACCAGCGCCCTGATCATCGACGCGGCCCGCGCGGCGGACGCCGACGTCACGCACGTCGCCGACAAGGACACCGTGCCGGACGCCGTCGCGGGAATGGCCCGGCCCGGCGACCTCGTTCTGACGATGGGCGCGGGCGACGTCACGGACCTCGGGCCGAGGATCCTGGACCGCATCGCCAGGCGAACTGAGGAGGGCCCGATGGCGTACGAGGTCGAGAAGCCGGACGAGCAGTGGCGTGCGGAGCTGTCCCCGGAGGAGTACCACGTCCTGCGCGAGGCCGGCACGGAGCGCCCCTTCACCGGTGAGTACACCGAAACCAAGACCAAGGGCGTCTACTCCTGCCGGGCCTGCGGCGCGGAGCTGTTCACCTCCGAGACGAAGTTCGCGTCGCACTGCGGCTGGCCGTCCTTCTACGACCCGAAGGACAGCGACGCCGTCGAGCTGATCGAGGACCGCTCGTTCGGCATGGCCCGGACCGAGGTCCGCTGCGCCCGCTGTGGCTCGCACCTCGGCCACGTCTTCGAGGGCGAGGGCTACCCGACCCCGACGGACCAGCGGTACTGCATCAACTCGGTCTCTCTGCGGCTGGCCCCGAGCGAGGACTGAGGGCCGATGGCCGAGGGCTGGGGGCCGCGGCCCCCAGCCGCCGCTCACGCCCCCGCCACCGCCCACAGCGGCGTGGTGACCGCCCCCCGGAGGGTCTTGGCGCGGAGGGACTCCATGCCGAGGTGGAGGGCGGTGGCCCCGTGGCCCAGGGCGTCCTCGATGGGCAGGTAGTACACGAGGTTGACGTACTCGTGCGCGCCGCGCAGCCGGGCGTCGGCGAGTTCGGCCGCCGCCGCGTCTGGGACCTGCCGCTCACGCGGGCCCTGGACCACAACGGCCTCGCCCAGGGCCTGCTGGACACCCGCCCCGACACCCTGGCCGGCGCGGAGGAGGTCAGCCTGAAGCTGTACCGGTTCAACGAGGTGGAACGCGAGCGCCGACGGGCGGCCGTCCGGCGGCACACCGCCCGCGACCGCATCGACGACGAGACCCTCCTGGGCGAGCTCGACGCCTGACTCCACGCCCAGCGCGCCGGCAACCCCGGCGCCCGGTACGCGAGCGTCCGCTGCGCCGTCGAATCCCTGGGCTACGACTGGTGCCTGACGGAACACGTCCGCGCCCTGCCGGCCCGGCACCGTCCGGGCGCAGACGCCTTCCCGCTGTTGTCGCTGGCGGGCTGACGGGCTGACGGGCCGGACACGCGCGGGGGCGGTGCCGGGCAGCCCGGCACCGCCCTTCGGCGGTTGTCCCACACGAGACCGACCCGCCGGGGATCACGCGGGCTGGAGCAGGTCCCAGCGGTTGCCGTACAGGTCCTCGAAGACCGCCACCGTGCCGTACGGCTCGTGGCGCGGCGCCTCCAGGAAGCGCACGCCCGCCGCGCGCATCCGGGCGTGGTCGGCCGCGAAGTCCTCGGTGTGGAGGAAGAACCCGACGCGTCCACCGGTCTGGGCACCCACGCTCGCCTGCTGCTCCCCGCCCCGAGCCCGGGCGAGGAGCAGGCCCGTGCCCGCGTCGGCGCCGCGCGGGCGGACGACCACCCAGCGGCTGTTGTCCGTCCGCGGGCTGTCCTCGACCAGCTCGAAGCCGAGCGCGCCGGTGTAGAAGGCGAGGGCCTCGTCGTAGTCGCGGACGACGAGCGTGACGAGTGCGATGTACGGCATGGGGGAAGGCTATAGCGTGGGTCATACGTATGACCGGCGCAGGGCCGGGCACCCGGGAAGAATGCCGTCCGTGGATTCGCAGCAGCTCGCCGAGCTCACCGCCCGCGCACGTCGCCTCGCCGTCCCCGGCGCCCGTCGCGTCCTGGGGCTCGCCGGTGCGCCCGGGGCGGGCAAGTCCACGCTCGCGGGCCGCCTGGTGGACCGGCTCGACGGGCTCGCCGTGCTCGTGCCCATGGACGGCTTCCACCTCGCCCAGGCCGAGCTGCGGCGCCTCGGCCGGGCCGACCGCAAGGGCGCTCCCGACACCTTCGACGCCGCCGGATACGTCGCCCTGCTCGCGCGGCTGCGCGCAGCCGAACCGGGCGTCACCGTCTACGCGCCCGCCTTCGACCGCGCCCTGGAGGAACCGGTCGCCGGCAGCATCCCCGTCGCCGCCGACGTGCCGCTCGTCATCACCGAGGGCAACTACCTGCTGTACGACGACGGGCCGTGGGCTTCCGTCCGCGGGCTCCTCGACGAGGTCTGGTACCTGGAGCTGGACGACCGCCGCCGCGTCCGCCGCCTCGTCGAACGCCACGTCCGCTTCGGCAAGGCGCGGCCGTACGCCGAGCGCTGGGTGCGTGAGTCCGACGAGGCCAACGCCCGCCTGGTCGCCGCCGGCCGCGACCGCGCGGACCTCGTGGTGCCGGTGTCCTGATCGTTTCGGTTGCGCGGTCGGCGAGCCGCCGCGGAGGATGGCCTGGCCGAGGACCAGGGAGGAAGCACCGCATGGACAGCACGCCCAGCACGCCCGCTCCGTTCACCGCCGACGACTACCGCGCCCGCATGGCCCGCGCCGCCGAGGCCGCGGCGGCGGCCGGGCTCGCGGGGCTGCTCGTCGCGCCCGGCCCCGACCTGGTGTACCTCACCGGGTACCGGGTCCCCGCCGACACCGAGCGGCTCACGCTCCTGGTGCTCGTGCCCGGCGAGGAGCCGGTCCTCGTCGTACCGGCGCTGGAGGCGCCCGACGCCGCGCGGGCCGCCGGGGCCCCCGGGCTCACGCTGCGGGACTGGACCGACGGCATCGACCCGTACGCCGTCGCCGCACCGCTCCTCGACCCCAAGGGCCGCTTCGGCGTCAGCGACAACGCCTGGGCCATGCATCTCCTCGGGCTCCAGCGGCGGCTGCCGGACAGCGCGTACGCCGCGCTCACCGAGGCGCTGCCCATGCTGCGCGCGGTCAAGGACGCGCGGGAGCTGGAGCGCATGGAGGCGGCCGGCGCCGCCGCCGACGCCGCGTACCGCGAGATCCTCAAGGTCCGCTTCTCCGGCCGCAAGGAGACCGACGTCGCCGCCGACCTCGCGGCGCTGCTGCTGGACTTCGGCCACTCGCAGGTGGACTTCACCGTCGTCGGCTCGGGCCCCAACGGCGCCAATCCGCACCACGAGGCGGGCGACCGCACCATCGAGGAGGGCGACATGGTCGTCCTCGACTTCGGCGGCCTCAAGCAGGGGTACGGCTCCGACACCTCCCGCACCGTCCACGTCGGCGAGCCCACGCCCGAGGAGCGCCGCGTCCACGACGTCGTACGGGAGGCGCAGCAGGCCGGGTGCGAGGCGGTCAGGCCCGGTGTGGCGTGCCAGGAGGTCGACCGGGCCGCCCGGGCCGTGATCAGGGAGGCCGGGTACGGCGAGCACTTCATCCACCGCACCGGCCACGGCATCGGCGTGACCACGCACGAACCGCCGTACATGATCGAGGGCGAGGAGCTGCCGCTCGTCCCCGGCATGTGCTTCTCCGTCGAGCCCGGGATCTACCTCCCGGGCCGCTTCGGCGTACGCATCGAGGACATCGTCACCGTCACCGAGGACGGCGCCCGCCGCTTCAACACCACCCCGCGCGAGCTCGCGATCGTGGAGTAGGCGCGCTCAGTGGCCCGCGCTCAGTGGTCGGTCACGTCCGTGAGGACCACACAGGACTCCGGCGGCAGGCGCACCACCCCCTCGCCGTCCGGGTCCTCCACCGGCTCCCAGGCCGCCAGCACTCGCGCGGGCGCCCCCAGCGGCACATGCGCGGGCTCCTTCGCGAGGTTGACGACCACGCGCAGGTCCCCGCGCCGGTACGCCAGCCAGCGCGCCGACTCGTCGTGGGAGACGCGGATCGCCGCCAGGTCCGGGTCGGTCAGGTCGGGCTGGGCGGCCCGCAACGCGATCAGCTCCCGGTGCCAGGCCAGCAGCCGCGCGTGCGGCTCCCGCTCGCGCTCCGCCCAGTCCAGGCAGGACCGGTCCCGCGTGGCCGGGTCCTGCGGATCCGGAACGTCCTCCTCGGCCCAGCCGTGCGCCGCGAACTCCCGCCTGCGTCCGCGCCGTACGGCCTCGGCCAGCTCCGGGTCCGTGTGGTCGGTGAAGAACTGCCACGGCGTGCCCGCGCCCCACTCCTCGCCCATGAAGAGCATCGGCGTGAACGGCCCGGTCAGCACCAGCGCCGCCGCGCACGCGAGCAACCCGGGGGAGCAGGACGCCGAAAGCCGGTCGCCCGTGGCCCGGTTGCCGATCTGGTCATGGGTCTGGGCATAGCCGAGGAACCGGTGCGCGGGCGTCGTCTCGCGGTCCACGGGCCGGCCGTGCGTGCGGCCCCGGAAAGTGGAGTAGGTGCCGTCGTGGAAGAAGACGTGCTGGAGCGTCTTGGCGAGCGCGGCGAGCGGGGCGCGCGCGAAGTCGGCGTAGTAGCCCTGGGACTCGCCGGTGAGCGTGGTGTGCAGGGCGTGGTGGAAGTCGTCGTTCCACTGGGCGTGCAGCCCAAGACCGCCCTCCTCGCGCGGCCTCGTGGTGCGCGGGTCGGCCTGGTCCGACTCGGCGATCAGGAACAGCTCGCGTCCCTGCTCGGAGGCGAGCTCGTCGACCGCCGCCGACAGCTCCTCCAGGAACGTCAGCGCCCGCGTGTCGGCGAGCGCGTGCACCGCGTCCAGCCGTAGCCCGTCGACGCGGTAGTCGCGCAGCCAGGCGAGCGCGCTGCCCAGCAGATAGGCGCGGACCTCGTCCGACCCCGGCGCGTCCAGGTTCACGGCCGCGCCCCACGGGGTGTGGTGGGTGTCGGTGAAGTACGGACCGAAGGCGGGGAGGTAATTGCCGGACGGGCCCAGGTGGTTGTGGACCACGTCCAGGACCACGCCGAGTCCCAGGCCGTGGGCCGTGTCGACGAAGCGCTTCAGCGCCTCGGGGCCGCCGTAGGGCTCGTGCACCGCCCACAGCGACACCCCTTCGTAGCCCCAGCCGTGCCGGCCGGGGAAGGGGCACAGCGGCATCAGCTCCACGTGGGTGACGCCCAGGTCGACGAGGTGGTCCAGTCGCGCGGCCGCCGCGTCGAGGGTGCCCTCGCGGGTGTAGGTGCCGATGTGCAGCTCGTACAGCACGGCGCCGCGCAGCCCGCGCGAGCGCGAGCCGTGCCGCCACTCGAACCCCGCGTGGTCGACCACCGCGCTCAGCCCGTCGGGGCCGTCCGGCTGGCGGCGCGAGCGCGGATCCGGCAGGACGGGCCCGCCGTCCAGCGCGAAGCCGTACCGCGCGCCCTCACCGGCCTCCGCCTCGGCCACCCACCAGCCGTCCCTCCGCGCATCGCGCGCCATGGGGTGCCGGGCACCCTCCAGCTGGAGCTCGACCCGTTCCTCCGCCTGCGGCGCCCACACCTCGAACAGCACTGGCGATCCCCTTGTCGTCGTGGCCCCCCACACCTCCATCCTGGCAAGATCGAGAACGGGAAGCACGACACTTGGCCGAACGCGCGCGCCGCGTCGCGGCCGTCACGCCACTTTGATCACACCAGGTGCACGCGCTCCTGCACCACCGGGTGGCCGGCGCGGGCGAAGTGCTTCGCCATGGGGACGTTGCCCTGGTCGGTCGCCCCGGCGATGAACCGCGCGCCCCGCTCGGCCAGGAAGTGCGTGCACTCGACCAGCAGGTCGTACGCGTACCCGTGCCCGCGCTGCTCCGGTACGACGCCGATGAAGCCGACGATCGGGCCGGCGGTGTTGTGCGCGGGTATGTGCAGGCCGACGAGCTCGCCGTCCCGCGTGTACGCCAGCTGCCACCATGCGCGCGGCGACGGGCACCAGCGGAAGAAGTCCAGCTCCTCGCGCGCGGCCGCGTCCGGGCCGTGCTCGGCGATGGCGCGCAGCGCGTGCGCGTCCAGGGTGACGGAGTGGACCCGGCGCAGGACGTCGAGGATCACGTCGTCGTCCGGCTCCGGCCGGAACTCCAGCCGCCCCGGCCGCTCCGGAAGCCCGCACTCCGGCGTCCAGCGGTAGCTGAACCGCTCGACGAGGAGGCGCATCCCCGCCGCCTGCGCGGCCGCTATGCGCGCCTCGCCCGCCGCCCGCACGTCGGGGCGCTCACGCCACCCGGCCGGCAGGATCAGCTCGTACTCGGTACGGTGCGCGGCACGGCGCAGCAGTTCGGCGCCCGCCTCCTCCTCGCCGTCGGCGACGTCGAACCAGTTGAGCAGCATGGGCTCGGTGTCGTCGGGCCCGCCCCACCAGGCGGCGCGGGCGACCACCTCGCCGTCCCGCTCGGCGATCCAGGTCCACTCCGGCCGGTAGTCGCCGCCCTCCGCCACCGTGCGGTAGTCGACGCCGGTGATGGCCCGGCCCACCAACCCCGGGTCCCGCAGCGTGTGGAACAGCTGGGCGTCGCCCTCGCCAAGGGCGCGTACGGTCGGATCGCTCACGTGCTCTTCTCCCCCTGAGATCCCCCGCGCTCCCCTCGGGGGGATCACGTACCAAGACCGTACCAAGGGGGTCTGACAACGGGGTTCCGTCTGGACACCCCGGGCCGACCGGGCCGACAATCACACCTGTGACGTCGCATTCCGAGTTCCACACGTATTCCGCCCGGCCGTCGGACGCCGAACGGGACCGTGTGCTCGGGATGCTCCGCGAGGGCGCCGCCCAGGGCAAGCTGTCGCACGACACCTTCCTGCACCGCATGGAGCTCGCCCTCGTCGCGCGCCGCCCCGACGAACTGGCCGCGCTCACCGCCGACCTGCGCTCCGAAGGCCGCTGGGCGAAGCGGGTGTTCGGCGTCGTCGAGAGAATGTCCGCCTTCACCGTACGGCTGGGGCGGGCGTGGCAGGCGGAGCGGCTGCCGAAGCTGCTGCTCCCCGAACCCGGCCCGTACCCGCTGCGCATCGGCCGCGACCCCGCCAACGGCCTGCGGCTCAGCCACGAGACGGTCTCCCGCGCGCACGCCGAACTGACCATGCAGGGTGACCACTGGCTGCTGCGCGACCTCGGTTCCACCAACGGCACCACCGTCAACGGCCGTCGCGTCACCGGCACGGTCGTCGTCCGCGCCGGCGACCTGGTGTCGTTCGGACAGATGAGCTTCCGGCTCACCGCGCGCACGACCCGCTGACCGCGGCCGCGGTCAGTCCGCCGACACACGCTCCCTCGTCAGCAGTGCCACGGGCCGCGCGGCGAACAACTCCGCCAGGGGCACCGCGCCGCCGCCGAACTCCCGCCCGTCCAGGGCGTCGTACCAGACCCCGTCCGGCAGCCTCAGCGCGGTGTCGCCCCAGCCGCCCGCCTCCTCCAGCCGCAGCGCCAGCCGGGTCACCGCCGTGACCGCCTCGCCGCCCCGGCAGAAGGCCACGCAGTGCCCCGCCGCCGGGCCCGCCGCGACCAGCGGCTCGTACGTCCCCGAAGCACCGAAGGCGTCCGGACGGCGCCGTCGCAGCGAGAGCGCCGCCCGCGTGAGAGCCGTCTTCTCATCGGGCGGCCCCTCGCGGAACGGCGCCCGGTTGTCCGGGTCCACGAGCGCCAGGTACTCCCGCTCGGTCCCCTGGTACACGTCCGGCACGCCCGGCATGGTCAGGTGCAGCAGCGCGGCCCCCAGCACGTTGGCCCGTACGTACGGCTCCAGTTCGCGCGCCAGCTCCCCGGCCAGGTACTGGGGCGGACCGGCGGGCCCGGCCGCCGCGAAGTCGGCCACGGCCCGCTCGTACGCCGGGTCGGACTCCGTCCAGCTGGTGTGCAGCCCCGCCTCCCGCACGGACTTCAGCAGGGCCTGCCCCAGCCGCTCCGGCTCGGCCCGTCCGAGCCCGAACGCCGTCTGCCACGCCACCCACGCGACCTGCCCGTCCGGCGCGGGCGCCGCCGTCCGCCCCGCCACGTCGTCCAGCAGCTTCTCCCACCGCTGCGGGCACTGGGACAGCACCGCGATCCGCGCCCGCACGTCCGCGCTGCGCTTGGTGTCGTGCGTCGACAGCGCGGTGCCGGTGGCCGGCCAGTCGCGGGCCAGCCGCGCGCAGTACGCGTGAAACGCCTCCGGGCTCACGGCGGGCCGGCCCGGCTCCCCGCCCACCTCGTTCGCCGACACCAGGGGCGTGTACCGGTAGAAGGCCGTGTCCTCGACGGACTTCGCCCGCAGCGCCGACGACGTCTGCGCGAACCGCACCAGGAACGCCCGGTGGTCCGGACCGTCCCCCAGCCGGCCGAGCGCCAGGTCCCGTACGACGTCGACCGCGGCCGCCTCCTCCGGCACCGTGAACGTCGCCTTCGCCTCGCGGGCCGCGTCGGCCGTGAGGACGTCCTCCGCGCCGGTCCCGTACGGCCGGTAGACCGGCACCCGGATCAGCAGCTCCCGGACGGCCGCCCGCAGCGCCCACGGCGCGTGGTCGCGCAGGGACGGCTCGGCGGCGCAGATCCGGGCGGCCGTCCGCGTCAGGAAGGCCACCTCCGAGGCGAGCGCGTGCGTCACCACCTTGTACGCGGCGCGCCGCGCCGTCGCCTCCCAGTCGCCGCCCCGGTCCCCGGCCGGGTGCGCGTACCGCCGGTACAGCCCGGCCAGTTCCTCCTCGCCCGCCTCGTCGACGAAGAGGCCGTCGATCCGGTACAGCGCGTCATAGCCGGTGGTGCCCGCGACCGGCCACCCCGCGGGCAGCCGTTCCTCGCCGGTGAGGATCTTCTCCACCACCGTCCAGCACGCCCCGCCCGTCGCCTCCCGCAGCTCGCTCAGGTACGCGTGCGGATCGGCCAGCCCGTCCGGATGGTCGATCCGCAGCCCCTCGATCACCCCGTCCCGTACCAGCTCCACGATCTTGGCGTGGGTCGCGGCGAACACCTCCGGCTCCTCGACCCGCACCCCGATGAGGTCCGAGATGGTGAAGAACCGCCGGTAGTTCAGCTCCGTACGGGCCAGCCGCCACCAGCCGAGCCGGTACCACTGGGCGTCCAGCAGCTCGGGGAGCGGCATCCCTTCCGTACCGGCGCGCAGCGGGAACTCCTGGTCGTAGTAGCGCAGCGTCCCGCCAGCCACCCGCAGCCGGCCCAACTCGTCGCCGATCCGCCCGCCCAGGACCGGCAGCAGCACCTTGCCACCGCCCGCCGCCCAGTCGATGTCGAACCAGCGGGCGTACGGCGACTGCGGACCCTCCCTCAGGACCTCCCACAGGGCGCGGTTGTGGCGCGGCACGGCGGCCATGTGGTTCGGCACCAGGTCCACCACCAGGCCCATCCCGTGCGCGCGTGCGGTGCGGGCGAGGGCGCGCAGCCCGTCCTCGCCGCCCAGCTCCTCCCGCACCCGGCTGTGGTCGGTGACGTCGTAACCGTGCGCCGACCCGGGGACGGCCTCCAGGACGGGCGACAGATGCAGGTGCGACACCCCCAGGGAGGCGAGGTACGGCACCGCTTCCCCGGCGGCGGAAAAGGGGAACTCCGGCTGGATCTGGAGCCGATAGGTCGAGTTGGGCGTCATGCGAACGTACGTACCCGCTTGGGAGGCTTCTGTGTCATCACCCCATGCGATTTACGTCTGACGCTACGTTACGTTCGCGTGATGTTCCGGATGTATCGCGACGTCATCGCCCTCATAGGGCCCGTGCTCCCGGTGGTCTCCTTCCTCGGCCGGCTGCCCACCGCCATGTGCCAGCTCGGCAGCCTCCTCCTGGTCGCCGAGACGAGCGGCTCCCTGACCATCGCCGGGCTCGCGGGCGGGGCGCTGGCCGCCGGACAGACGGTCGCCGGGCCCCTGCTGGGCCGCGCCGCCGACCGGCACGGCCAGCGGGGCGTGGTGCTCGCCGCCTCCCTCGCCAACGCCCTGGCCGTCGCCGCGCTGGTGGCCGCCGCCCTGGCGCAGGCCGCGACCGGCTGGCTGGTGGTGCTCGGGGCGCTCGCCGGGGCGACGGTGCCCCAGGTGGGGCCGCTGGCCAGGACCCGTTCGGTGGCGCTGGCCCGGCGGGCGGGGGCCGACGACCGGACGGTCGGCGCGGTGCTGTCCTTCGAGGGCGCGGTGGACGAGGTGTCGTTCGTGCTGGGGCCCGCCCTGGTGGGTCTCGCCGCGGCCCTCGCGCACCCGGCGGCGGCGCTGCTGGTCGCGTCGGGGCTGCTCGCGGTGTGCGGCACGGCGTTCGCGCTGCACCCGACGGCGACGAAGGCGGGGCCCGGCGCCGCCCGCGCCGGACGGGACCGGACGGCACGGGACCGTACGAAGCTGCCGGGCGCCACGCACGCGCTGCGCGTGACGATGGTCCTCCAGGGCGCCATGTTCGGCGCCTCCCAGGCGGGCATCACGGCCCTCACCGAGAAGCTCGGGCAGCCCGCCCAGGCGGGGCTCGTCTACGCCGCGATGGGCGTCATGAGCGCGGCCGCCGGGCTCGCGATGGCCGCCGTCCCCTCCCGCATCGGCCTGACCGCACGCTGGCGGGCGGCCACCCTTGCCCTGGTGGCGCTGTCCGTGCCGCTGCTCTTCGTGGACGCCCTGTGGTCGCTGTACGCCGCGGTGGTCGTCCTGGGCGTCGCGTACGCGCCGCACCTGATCACCGTCTTCGGCCTCACGGAGCGGATCGTCCCGCCCGGCCGGCTCGCCGAGTGCATGGCTTTCCTGACCAGCGGCATCGTCGGCGGCCAGGCCCTGGCGCTGGCCCTGTCCGGCCGGCTCGCGGACACCTACGGCCCGGCGGCCGCCTTCGCGGTGGCGGCGGCCGGGGCGGTGGCCTGCGCGGCGCTGTCCTGGACGGTCCGCGCCCGGCCCCGTACCCCTGCCCCCGCCTCCGCGTTGGGCGTCTCGCAGACCGTCTAGGCCGGCCGGCGCAGGACCGTCAGGCTGCGGCCGATCAGCGTCAGCCGGTCGCCCGCGGCCACCTTGGCGCCCTGGCCCGGCTCGATGCCCTCCGGGACGGCCGTGTCCACGACCACCTGCCACTGGCGCCCGTGGTTCACCGGAACGACGAACTCCAGATCCTCGGCGCTCGCGTTGAACATCAGCAGGAAGGAGTCGTCCGCGATCCGCTCCCCGCGCGGGCCCGGCTCGGAGATCGCACTGCCGTTCAGGAACACCGACAACGCCTTCGCGTGCGCCGCCTGCCAGTCGCGTACCCCCATCTCCTCACCCTCAGGGGTGAACCAGACGATGTCCGACAGCTCGTCGTGCGTGCCCTCCACCGGCCGCCCGTGGAAGAACCGGCGCCGCCGGAAGACCGGGTGGTCGCGCCGCAGCCACACCATCGAACGGGTGAACTCCAGCAGCGACCTGGCCTCCTCCCCGTCCGGCTCGGGCTCCTCTCCGGACCCCGGTTCGGGCCAGTGCACCCAGGCGATCTCGTTGTCCTGGCAGTAGGCGTTGTTGTTGCCGCCCTGCGTACGCCCGAACTCGTCGCCGTGGCTCAGCATCGGCACGCCCTGCGACAGCATCAGGGTGGCGATGAAGTTGCGCATCTGGCGCATGCGCAGCTCGCGCACGCCCTCGTCGTCGGTCCCGCCCTCCACGCCGCAGTTCCAGGAGCGGTTGTAGCTCTCGCCGTCCCGGTTGCCCTCGCCGTTCGCCTCGTTGTGCTTGTCGTTGTACGAGACGAGGTCGCGCAGCGTGAAGCCGTCGTGGCAGGTCACGAAGTTCACCGAGGCCAGCGGGCGCCGGCCGTCGTCCTGGTACAGGTCCGACGAGCCCGTCAGCCGTGAGGCGAACTCGGCGAGCGTGCGCGGCTCGCCCCGCCACAGGTCCCGTACGGTGTCCCGGTACTTGCCGTTCCACTCGGTCCACAGGGGCGGGAAGTTGCCCACCTGGTAGCCGCCCTCCCCGACGTCCCACGGCTCGGCGATCAGCTTCACCTGGCTGACCACGGGGTCCTGCTGCACCAGGTCGAAGAACGACGACAGCCGGTCCACCTCGTGGAACTGGCGCGCCAGGGTGGCCGCCAGGTCGAAGCGGAACCCGTCGACGTGCATCTCCGTCACCCAGTACCGCAGCGAGTCCATGATCAGCTGCAGCACGTGCGGCGAGCGCATCAGCAGCGAGTTCCCGGTGCCGGTGGTGTCCATGTAGTACCGGGGATTGTCGGCGAGGCGGTAGTACGAGGCGTTGTCCAGGCCCCGGAAGGAGAGGGTCGGGCCCAGGTGGTTGCCCTCCGCGGTGTGGTTGTAGACCACGTCCAGGATGACCTCGATGCCCGCCTGGTGCAGCGCGCGCACCGCCGACTTGAACTCCAGCACCTGCTGGCCCCGGTCGCCCCAGGAGGCGTAGGTGTTGTGCGGGGCGAAGAATCCGATGGTGTTGTAGCCCCAGTAGTTCGCGAGCCCCGAGTCCACCAGCCGGTGGTCGTTGACGAACTGGTGGACCGGCATCAATTCGAGCGCCGTCACCCCCAGTTCGGTCAGGTGCTCGATCACGGCGGGGTGTGCGAGCCCCGCGTACGTACCGCGCAGTTCCTCCGGGAGCGCCGGATGGAGCATCGTCAGGCCCTTCACATGGGCCTCGTAGATCACCGTGCGGTGGTAGTCGGTACGCGGCGGACGGTCGTCGCCCCAGTCGAAGTACGGGTTGACCACGACCGACGCCATCATGTGCGGCGCCGAGTCGAGGTCGTTGCGGGAGTCCGGCCTGCCGAAGTGGTAGCCGTACACCGCCTCACCCCAGTCGATGGCGCCGGCGACCGCCCGCGCGTACGGGTCGAGGAGCAGTTTCGCGGAGTTGCAGCGCTGTCCGCGCTCCGGCGCGTACGGTCCGTGGACCCGGAACCCGTACCGCTGGCCCGGCATCACGCCGGGCAGGTACGCGTGCCGTACGAACGCGTCGGTTTCGCGCAGCTCCACCGCGGTCTCTGAGCCGTCGTCGTGCAGAAGGCACAACTCGACTCGGTCGGCGGCCTCGGAGAAGACCGCGAAGTTGGTTCCGGCGCCGTCGTACGTGGCGCCGAGGGGATACGCCTGTCCCGGCCAGACCTGCATAGATAAGACTCTTCCACTTCTGATCCGGGTTCTGGGGACTGTTCGAGCCAGATCCTCCACGAAAGTGGAGCGAGCGCCTAGGACTGCGGTGCCCGTGTCCGGTGCGCCCGGGGCCGGTGTGGCCGGAGGTGTGCGGTCGACCGGGTCAACCTCGCGTTCCGGGATGTCGCCCGGAGCGCTGAGCGGCGCACGGCCGGTTCACGGAGACCCTCCGGGCCACCGGGCGGGGGCCGGGCGCGGACGCGACCATTATGAATCCGCTCACTCCGTCCGCGCCGGGAGCCCGGAACGGCCGCTTCCGAAGCGGAGGTTGGCAAAAGACCCTGTGCATCCGGCTGCACCGGCTCCCGCTCCCGGAGTACCCTTCCTTGATCGTTGGAGACGGGTGTCCGGAGAGCTGAAGGCGGTGCGCGGGTGAGCTCGGGAGGGTTGGAGCTGCCCCCAGGTGACTCAGGTCATGAGGGGGACTCCACTGACCCCGCTGATGTCCCGCCCGGCGCGGTCTCACTCGCCCGGCCGATGGAGATCGGTGCGGAGCTGGACTGGGACGCGGAGGCCTGGAACGAGGTGCGTACGCGCGCCCAGCGGGCCGGACGCGCGTACATCTGGCTGAATCTCGTCGAACAGCGGCTGCGTGCCGTGGTGGCCGCCGTGCTGCGGCCCATCTACGAGCCGGTCCACGGCGAGGAGTGGGTGGTGGCCGCGGCCGGGCCCGCCGGGCAGGAGTGGGTGCAGCGCGCCGTCGCCGTGCGCGAGGTCTCCCGCCGCAAGGGCTACCTCCTGGACCCCGCCGACGACAACGTCCTCAGCTTCCTCACGCTGCCGCAGCTGCGCGAGCTGATGGTCCAGCACTGGCCCTGCTTCGAGCCGTACTTCGACGACCGCCGCGAGGTGGAGCTCGCCCTCGACGAGCTGGAGGTCACGCGCAACGTGGTCTCCCGCAACCGGGCGCTGTCGCGCACCGTGCTCGACCAGTCCGAGCGCGCCTCCGCCCGGCTGCTGGAGATCCTGGGCGGCGGCGCGGGCGTGCCGTCCGCGCACCGCCTGCCGGTCGACGCGGTGGAGGACCTCGTCGGCGACCGGTACGCGGACGTCGTCTCGGTCCACCCCGACCGGGTGCGGCTCCAGCGGCAGCTGCCGGCGGAGGACCTCTTCGGCGGGGCGCGGCGCCTCGACGCCATCGGCATAGGCCTCAACCTGCTGGTGCAGAACTTCTCCGGGCGGCGGCTGGTGCGGCTCGCCGAGTCGGGCTGCCGGATACGGCTGCTCTTCCTCAACCCGGCCAGCAGTGCCGTCAAACGGCGCGAAAGGGAATTGGGGATCAAAAAGGGCGAATTGAGCCGCTCGGTGGAGATGAACATCCTCCACATGCGGCGCGTCCGCTCCAGGCTCCGCGACCCCGGCGCCTTCGAGATCCAGGTCTTCGACGAAACGCCCCGCTTCACGGCGTACCTGGTCGACGGCGACGGCCCGGACGGCGTCGGCGTCGTCCAGTCGTACCTGCGCCGGGCCCGGGGCATGGAGGCGCCGGTGCTGGTGCTGCGCGGCGGCCGGCGGCCCGTCGTCACCTCGGGAACCGAGCCGGACCACGGCCTGTTCGAGACCTACCGCGAGGAGTTCGAGTCGGTGTGGGCCGACTCGCGCCCCGTCTCCTGACCCGCGGCGCCCAGGGCCTTCGGTGTCGGCCCCGGGCCGATTGTCAGTGGTGCGTGCGAAGGTGAAAACCAAGACCCAACGGGGGGAGTGCACCGCACGGGGGCGCACCACCGCACCACAAGGAGGTTCAGCATGGGCTGGCACGGGGAGACGCTGGTCGGCTTCGACCTGGAGACGACGGGCACGGAGCCGCTCGAAGCGCGCATCGTGACGGCCGCGGTCGTGGAGGTACGGGGCGGGGAGACGGTGGTGCGCCGGGAGTGGCTGGCCGATCCCGGCATCCTCATCCCCGCGCAGGCCTCGGCGATCCACGGCATCAGCAGCGAGCGCGCCGCGGCCGAGGGCCGCCCCGCCCGCGAGGTCGCCGACGAGCTCGCCGACACCCTCGCCGGCTACTGGTCGCGCGGCGTACCGGTCGTGGCGTACAACGCCGCCTTCGACCTGACGCTGCTCACGGCCGAGTTGCGGCGGCACGGGCTGCCGGGCCTGGCCGAACGGCTGGGCGGCGCGCCGATCGGCCCGGTCGTCGACCCGTACACCATCGACCGCGCCGTCGACCGCTACCGCCGCGGCAAGCGGAACCTGGAGGCGGTGTGCGGGGAGTACGGCGTCGTGCTGGACGGCGCGCACGAGGCGGCCGCCGACGCGCTGGCGGCCGTGCTCGTGGCCTGCGCGATAGCGGAGCGGCACGCCTCCGTCGGGTCGCTGACGGCGGCGGAGCTGCACGAGCGGCAGATCCGCTGGTACGCGGAGTGGGCCGCCGACTTCCAGAGCTTCCTGCGCCGCAAGGGCACGGCCGACGCCGTCATAGACCCGGCGTGGCCGCTGCGCGACCTGGCGCCGGCGGCCGCGCCCGGGACCGTGTCGGCGGCCGCGTCCACGGCGGGCTGAGCGCGCGTCAGCGCTCCGGGGAGTCCTGCTCGGCCAGGAAGTCGAGCAGCAGTGCGTTGACCCGCTCCGGGGCGTCCAGCTGGAGCCAGTGGCCGGCGCCCTCGACCCGCTCGTACCGCCAGGAGCCGTCCACGTACTTCTCCGTGCCGGTCATCGACTGTTCGGTGAGGAACCGGTCGCCCGTGCTCCACACGCCCAGGACCGGGCCCGGGAGCGGCGGCAGCTCCAGCGGCGGACCGAACATCACCTCGGGCGGCAGGCCCGTGCGGTACAGCGCCAGTGCGGCCGTCAGCGCGCCCGGCTCACGCAGCGCTTCGACCCTCTCGTCGCGGTCCGGGTGCTCGGCGAGCATTTCGCGGAGGTTCGCGAAGTCGTCGCGGGACAGCCACTCCTCGGCGAGCCCCTCCATGCGGAACAGCAGCATGTACCAGGAGCGGGCCAGCTGCTCCCAGCCGGCCGACAGCATCCCGCCCAGGTTCCCCACCGACAGCAGGGACAGGCTCGCCACCCGGTCCGGGACCGCCCCGGCCAGCCCCTGTGCGATGCCGGAGCCCCAGTCGTGCCCGACCAGGTGGAAGCGGTCGACGTCCAGCCGGCCGAGCAACTCCACCAGATCGGCCGTGAAGCGGTGCGGGGCGTACGCCTCGATGCCCTCCGGCCGGTCGGAGGCGCCGAAGCCGCGCAGGTCCGGGGCGATCGTGCGGTAGCCGGCGGCGTTCAGCGCGGCCACCTGGTGGCGCCAGAGGTCATGGGTGTCCGGGAAGCCGTGCACGAGCAGGACGGGGGCGCGGCCGTCACCCGTCCCCGCCCCGCTGTCCTGCACTTCCAGCGCCACCTCGCCGAGTTCCACCCGCATACAAGCCTCCGGTCAGGGAAGGGAGTTGATCACCATCATGTCAGAAGGGGTACCAGCGCACCCCGGGGTCGCCGTCCCGCAGCGACGCCACCCGGCGGCGGAACTCCGCGAGGGCCTTCGGGTTGGCGGGGGCGTGCTGGGCGACCCAGGCGCAGCTCGCCGTCTCCCGCGCGCCGCGCAGCACGGCACAGCCCTCCCACTCGCGTACGTCCCAGCCGTACGCCGTGGTGAAGGCGTCGTACGCCACCGGGTCGAGCCCGTACCGGTCCAGGGAGAGGGCGAGCACCACCAGATCGTGCTCCCGCAGGTCGGAGGAGAAGGTCTCCAGGTCGACCAGGACCGGACCGTCCGGGCCGACGTGGACGTTGCGGGTGAGCGCGTCACCGTGGACGGGGCCCGGCGTCAGGTGCGGGGTCAGTGCGGCGGCCGCCGCGGCGAAACCGTCGCGCCGCTCCCGCAGGTAGTCCGCGTCCGCCGGGTCGATCGCGTCACCCGCCAGGCGCAGCCAGCGCTCGACCCCGCCGAGCAGGTCGCGGCGCGGCAGCCCGAACGCCGGTTCGGGAAGGGCGTGCACGCGGCGCAGCAGCGGCGCGAGGTCCCGGGGCTCGGCCGGGCGCACGGCGTCCGGCAGCCGGTGCCAGACGGTCACCGGGTGGCCGTCCACCAGCCGGGGCTTCGGCTCGGCGGCCCGTACGGCCGGGACGCCGGACTGCTCCAGCCAGGAGGCGACGGCCGCCTCCCGTTCCGCCCGCTCCAGCAGCTCGGCTCCCCGGCCGACCTTGACCACCAGGTCACCGGCGGCGAAGACCGCGTTCTCGCCCAGCGCCAGCAGCGCCGCCCCCGGCTCCACTCCGGCGGCGGCCAGGACCTCGCGCGCCCGCGTCTCGTCCATGGCGTCCCTCCTGTACACGGCCGTATCCGTGGGTATCCGTTCGGATCCGTTCTCGAACGGCACAGTCTCGCATCCGCGCAGGCCCGCTTGACGAACCGACGGCCCCTCAGGACGATGACGCAAGGCTGGGTCACCTTCACAAAGGGGGCGATTCCGTGACATTGGCGACCGCGACGGAGCGGTCCGGTGGGCAAGCGGGCAGACCCCCACATCGGTCGGAGCGCCGACCGCTGCGGCGCCGGCCGCTGGACCACGGGGCCTGGTTCCTGGTCCTGCCCGCGCTGATCCCCATCCTGGTGCTCAGCGTCGGTCCGCTGCTCTACGGCATCGCGCTGGCCTTCACGGACGCCCAGTCCGGGCGCACCCAGGCCACCCGCTGGGTCGGCAGCCTCAATTTCCAGGACCTGCTGCACGACACGCTCTTCTGGGAGTCGTTCCGCATCGGCCTGCTCTGGGCGCTGGGCGTCACCGTTCCGCAGTTCGTCCTCGCCCTGGGGCTGGCCCTGCTGCTGAACCAGAATCTCCGCTTCCGCTGGCTGGCGCGGGCGCTCGCCATCGTCCCCTGGGCCATGCCCGAGGTGGTCGTCGGCATCATGTGGCGGCTGGTCTACCACCCGGACGCCGGGGTCCTCAACGAAACCCTGCGCGACCTGGGCCTCGGTGACGGCCGCGCCTGGCTCACGGGCCTGGCCACCGCGCTGCCCGCCGTGATCGTCGTCGGCATCTGGGCGGGCATGCCGCAGACGACGGTCGCGCTGCTCGCCGGACTCCAGAACACCCCGCGCGAACTCCACGAGGCGGCGGCGCTCGACGGCGCGGGCGCGTGGCGCCGCTTCCGCACCGTCACCTGGCCCGCGCTCAGGCCCGTCGCCCTCGCCATCACCGCGCTCAATTTCATCTGGAACTTCAACTCCTTCGCCCTGGTGTACGTCCTGACCAGCGGCGGCCCCGGCGGCCGCACCCGGCTGCCGATGCTCTTCGCCTACGAAGAGGCGTTCCGGTACGGGCAGTTCGGCTACGCGGCGGCGATGGGCTGCGTGATGGTCGCCGTCATCTCCGTACTCCTGGCCCTGTATCTCGTGGGGCGGCTGAGGGGAGGCGAGGAGCGGTGAAGGGTGCACGCGCGGGCCTCGGCGCCCGCGGCGCGGCCGGCCGGGCCGGGCCGGCCCCCGGGGTCGGCCAGGTCCGCCGGCCCTCTCGGCGGGCCGCCCGGACCGGGCAGTACGCCGCCCTCCTCGCGTACCTGGTCTTCCTCGCCTTCCCCTTCCTCTGGCTGGTCTCCACCGCCTTCAAGCCCGCCCGCGAGCTCGGCTCCCTGCATCCCACCTGGATCCCCGAGGACCCCACCCTCGGCAACTTCCGGCAGGCCTTCGGCGAGCAGCCCCTGCTCCAGGCCGCCGCCAACAGCCTCACGGCGGCACTCGGCGCCGCTCTGGTCACGGTCGCCCTCGCCACGCCCATGGCCTATGTCATGGCGCGGCACCGAGGCAGACTCTCGGCCGCCGCCACCGGGTGGGTCGTGGTCAGCCAGGCGTTTCCGTTCGTCCTGGTGATCATTCCGCTCTTCCTGGTGCTGAAGAATCTGCATCTGATCAACACGCTGCCCGGACTGGTCTTGGTGTACGTCGTGTGGTCGCTGCCGTTCGCGCTGTGGATGCTGGCCGGTTACGTGCGGGCCGTGCCGGCCGAGCTGGAGGAGGCCGCGGCGGTCGACGGGGCGGGCCAGCTCCGTACGCTCGTCTCGGTCACCGCGCCGCTGCTGGCGCCCGGCATCGTCGCCACCGCGCTCCTCGCCTTCATCACCGCGTGGAACGAGTTCTTCTTCGCGCTCGTCCTGCTCAAGACCCCGGAGAAGCAGACCTTGCCGGTCGTCCTCACCCACTTCCTCGGCGCGGAGGGCGTCGCCGACCTCGGCCCGCTCGCCGCGGCCGCGTTCCTCGCCACGCTCCCCTCGCTGGTCGTCTTCTCGCTCATCCAGAAGCGGATCACGAGCGGCATGCTGACCGGGGCGGTGAAGTCGTGATGCGTGGTCGGCGGACCGTCATCTGCCTCCTCATCGTCTTCGGGCTGCTGCTGACCGGCTGCTCCGGCGGCGGAGCCGAGCGCACCTCCGGTCCCCTCGTGCTGCGCTTCCAGTCCCTCGCCTGGCAGCAGGAGTCCGTCGAGGCCAACAAACAACTGGTCGCGGAGTGGAACGCCGCCCACCCCGACGTCCAGGTGCGGTACGTCCAGGGCAGCTGGGACAGCGTCCACGACCAGCTCCTCACCTCCTTCGAGGGCGGCGAGGCGCCCGACATCATCCACGACGCCTCCGACGACCTCGCCGACTTCGCGTACGGCGGCTACCTCGCGGATCTGCGCGGTCTGCTGCCCGCCCGCCTGACGGCGGACATACCCGAGCGCAGCTGGGAGACGACCACCTTCGGCGGCGGTGTGTACGGCGTGCCGTTCCTCCAGGAGCCGCGCGTGATCATGGCGAACAAGAAGCTCCTGGAGGCGTCGGGCGTCCGGATCCCCACGCCCGCGAAGCCGTGGAGCTGGGAGGAGTTCCGCCAGGTCGCGCGCGACCTGACGGCGACGATGGGAGAGGGGCGGTACGCCGTCGCCTGGCCGCTCAAGGAGCCCGTCTCCGTCTCCCTCAACCTGGGCCTGTCGGCGGGCGGCCGCCTCTTCCACCGCGAGGACGACGGCAAGATCCGCATCCGCTTCACCGACGGCGACGTCGTTATGCCCGGCACCGTCCGCGACCAGATCACCGCCGACCGCACCGCGCCCCGCTCGACCCTCGGCATGGGCGGCTCCGACACCCTGCCCGGCTTCTTCGGCGGCCGGTACGCGATGGTGCCGCTCGGCTTCTCGTACCGTCAGCAGATCGCACAGCAGGCACCCGAGGGCTTCGAGTGGATGGTGCTGCCCGCACCGGCGGGGGAGGAGGGGCTGGCGCAGGGGGTCAGTCCGCAGACCCTGTCGATCGCCGAGGACAGCCCGTACAAGAAGGAGGCCGCGCGCTTCATCGACTTCCTGCTGCAACCCCGCAACATGGTGCGCCTGGCGCGCGGCGACTGGATGCTGCCGACCGGTACGGAAGCGCTCAGGGACCCGTCGCTGCACACCGCGAAGGACGGCTGGGCGACCGGCGTGGCGCTGGCGGAGCACCTGCGTCCGGCTCCGGCTCAGTCGGTGCGGGGGTATCCGGAGTGGAAGGACAAGGTCGCCACGCCCGCGTTCCAGGAGTACTACAGCGGTGCGATCGACGCCCAGGAGCTGGAGGAACGCCTGGTGCGGGACGGGAACAGGGTGCTGGCGCGCTACCAGAGGTAGGCCGTCCGGGGGCTAAGATTGCACGAGACGTCTCGTCTCGGTTATGGTGGGGGCATGACCTCAGCCGCCCACGCCCACATCGCCATGTTCTCCATCGCCGCCCACGGTCACGTGAACCCCAGCCTCGACGTCATCCGCGAACTCGTCGCCCGCGGCCACCGCGTCAGCTACGCGATCCCCGCCTCCTTCGCGGACAAGGTCGCCGCCACCGGCGCCGAGCCGGTCGTCTACACCTCGACCCTGCCGACGGACGACGACCCGGAGGCGTGGGGGACGGAACTGATCGACAACATCGAGCCGTTCCTGAACGACGCCATCCACGTCCTCCCGCAGCTCGCCGCGGCGTTCGAGGGCGACGAACCGGACCTCGTCCTCCACGACATCACCTCCTACCCCGCACCCGTCCTCGCCCACCGGTGGGCCGTGCCCGCTGTGTCCCTGTGGCCGAACCTCGTCCCCTGGGAGGGGTACGAGGAGGAGGTCGCCGAGCCGATGTTCGCGGACCTCAAGGCGTCCGAGCGCGGCAAGGCGTACTACGCCCGCTTCGAGGCCTGGCTCGCCGAGAACGGTGTCGACGCCCACCCCGACCGGCTGATATCCCGGCCCCGGAAGGCGGTCGTCCTGATCCCCAAGGCGCTGCAGCCCCACGCGGACCGCGTCGACGAGTCCGTGTTCACCTTCGTCGGCGCCTGCCAGGGCGACCGCGCCGAAAAGGGCGACTGGCAGCGGCCGGCCGACGCCGAGAAGGTCCTGCTGGTGTCGCTGGGGTCGACGTTCACCAAGCAGCCGGAGTTCTACCGCGCGTGCGTCAAGGCCTTCGGTGACCTGCCCGGGTGGCACGTCGTCCTCCAGATCGGCGCGTACGTCGACCCGGCCGAGCTCGGTGACGTGCCGTCCAACGTCGAAGTGCACGACTGGGTGCCGCAGTTGGCGATCCTGCGCCAGGCCGACGCGTTCGTCACCCACGCGGGCGCGGGCGGCTGTCAGGAGGGCCTCGCGACCGGCACGCCGATGGTCGCGGTCCCGCAGGCAGTCGACCAGTTCGGCAACGCCGACATGCTGGAATCCCTCGGCGTCGCCCGCCACCTCCCGATGTCCGACGCCACAGCCGAAGCCCTGCGCACGGCCGTGCTCGACCTGGTCGCCGACCCCCGGGTCGCCGAGCGCGCCGAGGCCATCCGCCGCCAGATGTCCGCCGAGGGCGGCACCCGGCGCGCGGCCGACCTCATCGAGGCGGAGCTCCCGATGGCGTGACCCTTGTTGGGGGTGGGAGCCACTGCTCGTCGGGTTCGACTCACCGCGGTACCAACGATGTTCAGTCGAGACAGAACGCTACGTCGCCCCGGAGGTCCGCACCCAACGCGGTGCGGACCGCTTGGTGTACCGGCTGTGGGCGGGGCGCCGGATCCGAACGAGAGGGGTCGCGGCGGCGGATGTCGTTTCCGGGAGCCATCCCGTGCAGTCGCAAAAGCATGTTGAGCGAAGCTTGCCTTTCCGGCAATATCACGGAGCCTTTTCGGCTCAACCACCTGGAGGACTTGTGAACTTCACGCGCAAGCTCAGCCTCGGCCTCTCGGCCGCCGCACTGGCCCTGGCCGGAGTGGGGGCCACGGCGCCCAGCGCTGCGGCCGTCGGAGGATGCCCCTCCAACACACTCTGCCTGTACCGGGGTTACAACTACACCGACCTCGCCGTGACGTCGAAGAGCACCAACATATGTATCGACGTCCACACGTGGTTCCGCGAGCAGGGCATCCATTCCTACGTCAACAATCTGCCGGTCAAGGTCAACGTCTATGACTGGGTCCAGGAGACGGGTTACCGGTATGACGCCACCATCCGTTCCGGAGGGTTCAGCTCCAACGCCGGCACCAGCTTCGGCTACGAGGGTGCGGTCTGCATGGGTAGCGCGAGCCTGTAGGCCTAAGACGACGTCTCATTTGAGCTCGTAATCTTGAGGCATGACGATCGTGGAGCGGCTGGTCCCGGAGGGGTTGTGGGAGTTGTTCCAGCGGCTGGTGCCGCCCGCGCCGACGCGTCCGCAGGGCGGTGGGCGGCGCCGGTGCGGCGACCGTGAGGTGCTGGCGGCGGTCAGCTTCGTGGCCACCTCGGGCTGCACCTGGCGGCAACTGCCGCCGGTCTTCGGCCCGTCGGGGCCGATCGCGCACCGGCGTTTCACCGAGTGGAGTGCCGCCCAGGTCTGGGCGAAGCTGCACCGTCTGGTCCTGGACGAACGGGGCCGCGCGGGGAGTTGGACTGGTCGCGGTGCGCCATCGACTCGGTGAACATGCGGGCCCTGAAAGGGGGGAGCTGACGGGTCCGAATCCTGTCGACCGGGGAAAGAAAGGCTCGAAGATCCACTTGATCACCGAGCGGACCGGTCTGCCCCTGTCCATGCATCTCCGGCGCGAACCTCCACGACAGCCAGGCCCTCAAGCCCCTCGTCCGTGGCATCCCTCCGATCCGCTCATCGAACGGACGATGTCGCCGCCTGCACCGCCGCCACGAAAAACGCAAGGCCGAGCACTTCCTCACCTTCACCGCCGTCGCCTGCACCCTCATCTGCTACCGCAGGCTCGATCGTCTTAAGAGGCGGGGGCGGTCTTCCGGCTCCCAGGCTGACCGTCGGGTGCCGGTGCGGTCCGGTCAGGAGGGGGCGGAGACGTGATCGGGCGCGTGGTCTGCTGTCCGGTCGGGCCGGAACCGGCGGCGGACGAGCGCGATCAGGGAAGGTCCTCCGCGGAAGCACCACAGGGCGATGACCGGATCACAGATGGCACATGCCAGAGATGCGTCGTGGTAGAACGGCAGGATCGGATTGCCCTTGAGGTGGTGGGCCATGTCCCAGGCCGTGTGGAGCAGCCAGCCGACGCCGATGAAGGCCCAGGAGTCCAGGCCGCGGTAGGCGACGTAGGCCGTGAGTGCGACGAATGGGAGCTCCCACGGGCCGAAGCCGCCCCCGCTCAGATAGGCGGCGCCGGCTCCGCCCACCATGATCGCGTTGAAGTGACGTCGGTGCGGTTCTTTGATCAGGGACATCAGCAGGCAGTAGATGATGCCGACGATCACGGGTGACACAAGGTTCATGAGGGGATGACTTCTTCCTCCTGGGGCGGGCCGACTCGCCGCGGTCGAGTTGTCGCAGCGCGAGCACCGACGTCTCGGCCAGAGCGCGGTCCCGGGTGGGCAGGATCAGGAGTGTCAGTACGCTGGCGGCCTTCGCGGTCAGCAGGATCGAGGCGATCAGTCAGGCGTCGGCGAGGGCGCGGCGCGGCGTTGGGGAAACATACTCGCGGGGACGGTGACCGGGTCGACGGCGACGGTGCCTTCGACGGACATGCTGATGTTCTTCCTGCTTGTGCAGGGGGATGGTGAGCGACTGATCTGCGAAGGGCCGGGCGCTCAGCAGGTCGCCGTCGTCCACGATGCGGGCGCGCACCGCGTGGGCACCGGTGGCGTCCAGCACGTCGAGGCCCATGTGGTGGGTGGTGGCGTGACGTCCCTCCAGCAGGCCGGCCATGGCCAGGACGAGCGAACCGCCGCAGACGGTGGCGACGGTGATGTCCGGGTCGTTCATTGCCTGTTTGAGGAGGGCACGCAGCTCGGTGGTCAGCGTGCGGCCCAGCAGCACCGGGATGAACGGCAATGGCATCGAGCGGGTCGAAGCCATCGAACAGGACGACCTGGGTGTGCATGGGTGTGGGGTTCCTTCGGCGTCGATTTCCATCGGGACGCTCCGAAGTCAACCGGCTTCCGGGGTGCTCGCCCAGTGGCACTAGTGACAGGTTGCAACGGAATAGTGCCAACACTTCCTTGAAGCGTGTGGACTGCGATGACGTGGGCCTTCCGGAAGGGCGGCCCAGGTCCGTCAAGCTGGTGGAGAGGTAAGTTCTGGCCATGCATACGGTTGCCGTGCTCGCGTTGGATCAGGTGATCCCGTTCGACCTGTCCACCCCGATCGAGGTCTTCTCCCGGACCCGCCTGCCCGACGGGCGACCCGGCTACCAGGTACGGGTGTGCGCCGAGCGCGACGAGGTCGACGCCGGAGCCTTCACCCTGCGTGCCCCCTGGGGCCTGGAGGGCCTTCAGGGCGCGGACACGATCATCGTGCCGGGCGTCGCCGATCTCGCTGCCTCACTCCCTCCCGCCGTGCACGACGCGCTGCGGTCGGCCGCTGCCGACGGCACCCGGATCGCCTCCATCTGCGTGGGCACCTTCCCCCTGGCTGACACCGGGCTCCTCGACGGACTGCGCGTCACGACCCACTGGCGCGCGGCCGGCCTGCTGGCTACCGCCCACCCGGACCTCGACGTCGACCCGGACGTCCTCTACGTCGACAACGGCCAGTTGCTCACCTCGGCCGGCGCCGCGGCGGGCATGGACCTGTGTCTGCACATGATCCGCCGTGACTACGGCTCGGCCGTCGCCGCCGACGCCGCCCGCCTGTCAGTGATGCCTCTCGAACGAGAGGGTGGGCAGGCGCAGTTCATCGTCTACGACCACGCACCCACACCGCAGGGCTCCGAGCTTGAGACGCTGCTCACCTGGCTACAGGAAAACCTGGCCCGCGACCTCACCCTTGCCGACATCGCCGAGCGGGCCGGAACCAGCACCCGAACCCTGATCCGGCGCTTCCGCGACCAGACCGGCACCACGCCGCTCCAGTGGCTCCACCGGGCCCGCGTCCGCCAGGCACAGCACTTGCTGGAAACCACGGAGCACTCCGTGGAGCGCATCGGCAGCCAGGTCGGCTTCGGCTCACCCACCACCTTCCGTGACCGCTTCAAACGCACCACCGGCGTCAGCCCGCAGACCTACCGGCGCACGTTCAGTTGAACAGCCAAATGAGATGGCCTCTCAGGCCGTTTCCCGCCGATCACCTCGCTGGCAAGGTGAAGATGGCGGCGAGGCGGAGTCCAGTCAGGTAGATGGTGGCCGGTCTTGTCGTAGCGGGTGGCCGGGCCGCGCCACTGCTTGAGCTTGTTGATGCACCGCTCTACCGCGTCCCGCTGCTTGCAGGCGTCGCGGTCGAAGGCCGGCGGGCGGCCGCCGAGCCGACCGCGGCATTTGCGGTTCGCGGCCTGGTCGACCGGGGTGGGATCACTGCCCGGATCCCGCGCCGCCGCAAGTGACTACGGCTCGCGTGGGACGAATAGGCCTTGTCGGCCAGAATCATGTGCGGTGCGGTTCTGAGCCGGCCGTTCGGCCGGGGCACGCGTGATCGGGCCATGACTTCGGGGAAAGCGAGCGGGCGGCAGCGGCTGTCCGCGGTGAGGTGGATCTTGTGGTCGGACCGCCGCGGGACCGTCCGAGATCATGGTCGGCCGGCTCGCCGGCGGGGCCCTTTTTGACGGGCCCGGCGGCGTGCTGGTGAGCCCGGACGATGGTGGAGTCCGTAACGACCCAGTCGAGGTCGCCTTCCGCGTCGGCCTGGGCGAGCAGGCGGTGCCGCAGCCGGTTACGGGCGCCCATCGATCCTCGCCCACTGGGCGTCAGTGGCGGCGATAGCCGCGCCAGATGTCCGGCTCCCGATGGGCGGGATCTCCGGCGCGGTCGGCCAGCACTCCTGCGGCTGCGGCGAGTTCGCCGAGGCGGCCTCTGGCCTGGGTGCTTCTCGTGGAGGTCTCGTGAAGTCGCGAAGGTGGTAAAGGATTCAAGCAGACCGCTTCGTTCGGCTTGCCCCCATTCCTCATTACGAAGACTTGTTGAGTAAGTAACAGCCGTATGAAGCTCTTGATCTGGGCGCGTCAATCGGTCAGGGTTTCGAACCAACCCCCGGAGATTTTCCGTCCGGAGGGCAATCCCCCCACAAATGATTGACGAGGAGACCCCTCTTCATGACCACCCATCAGCGCGCCCGCCGGTTCACGCTCGCCACGGCCATGGCCGCCGTCGCCGGAGTGACCGCCCTGAGCGCGCCGCACGCCTCCGCCGCTCCCGCGCCCGAGGCCGCGGCCGTCGAGGGCACCGTCTACGGCCTGGGCGCCCAGGGCGCCGTCGCCGGGAGCTACATCGTCCTGCTCGACGAGAAGGCGGACAAGGCCAAGCTCGCCGAGGAGTACGGCGGCACGCTCCGGCGCAGCTACAGCTCCGCCGTCAACGGCTTCTCCGCCAACGGCCTTTCGGAGACCGAGGCCAAGCGGCTGGCGGCCGACCCGGCCGTCGCCAAGGTCGTCCAGAACAAGAAGTTCACCATCGACGCCACCCAGACCAACCCGCCGTCCTGGGGTCTGGACCGCCTCGACCAGGCCGACACCGCGGGCGACAGCGCGTACACCTACCCCGACGGCGCGGGTGAGGGCGTCACCGCGTACGTCATCGACACCGGCGTGCGCGTCAGCCACAAGGACTTCGAGGGCCGCGCCGTCTCCGGCTTCGACGCCGTCGACAACGACAACGATGCCGACGACGGCAACGGCCACGGCACCCACGTCGCCGGCACCATAGCCGGGGCCGCGCACGGCGTCGCGAAGAAGGCGAAGATCGTCGCCGTACGCGTCCTCGACGACAACGGCTCCGGCACCACCGAGCAGGTCGTCGCGGGCATCGACTGGGTCACCAAGAACCACCAGGGCCCGTCCGTCGCCAACATGAGCCTCGGCGGTGGCGCCGACGAGGCCCTCGACGAGGCCGTCCGCAAGGCCATCGCCGCCGGCGTCACCTTCGGCGTGGCCGCCGGCAACGAGTCCCAGGACGCCGGCCAGGTCTCCCCGGCCCGCGTCCAGGAGGCCATCACCGTGGCCTCGTCCACCAAGGACGACCAGCAGTCGAGCTTCTCCAACCACGGCGCGGTCGTGGACCTCTACGCCCCGGGCTCCGACATCACCTCCGCCTGGAACGACGGCGACGAGGGCACCAAGACCATCTCCGGCACCTCCATGGCGACGCCCCACGTCGTCGGCGCCGCCGCCGTCTACCTGGCGGGCCACAAGGACGCCACCCCGGAGCAGGTCGCCAAGGCCCTCACCGACGGAGCCACGCCCGGCAAGATCTCCAACCCCACCGGCTCCACGCCCAACAAGCTGCTGAAGATCGTCGAGTAGCTCCCGGAGCCCCTGACCGGCGGCCGCCGTGCCCTCCCCCACGGGGCACGGCGGCCGCCTATGGTGTGCCCATGACGACGAGGTACGCCGCCCTGCTGCGCGGCATCAATGTCGGCGGCCACCGGAAGGTTCCGATGGCCGAGCTGCGCACGGTCCTCGCGGGGCTCGGGCTCGACGGCGTGCAGACGTATCTGCAGAGCGGCAACGCCGTCTTCGGCAGCGACTCCCGCGCCGGCGAGGAGGGGCTCCGCGCCGAGCTGGAGCAGGCCATCGAGCAGCACTTCGGCTTCCCCGTCGACTGCCTCGTCCGCGGCGGACCGTATCTGCGCGCCGTGGCCGACGCCTGCCCCTTCCCCGCCGCCGAGCTGGAGGGCAAGCAGCTGCACGTCACGTTCTTCTCGGAGCAGGTGGACCAGGAGCGGTTCGCCGCGCTCGACCAAGCCGCCTTCCTCCCCGAGAAGTTCCGACTCGGCGACCGTGCCCTGTACCTGTACGCCCCCGAGGGCCTGGGCCGCTCCAAGCTGGCCGAGGCACTCGGCCGCCCGGCCCTGACGAAGGGCCTCGTCGGAACCACCCGCAACTGGAACACCGTCGTCAAGCTGGTGGAGCTGACCCGTGACCGCCCATGACCACACCCCGGCGGTCGCGGCGGCGATCGAGCGGGAACTCCGCCTGCTCGACCCCGCCGTACGCCGCGACCCCGTGCTCTTCGCGGCGCTGCTGCACCCCGACTTCCACGAGTTCGGCAGGTCCGGGCGCCACTGGGACCGCGCCTCCATGACCGCCGAGATCACCGCGGCCGCCGCGGACGACGCCCCGCGGTCCGCGCCCCCCACCGCCTCGCGCATGCGCGGCGTGCAGCTAGCCGACGACGTGGTGCACCTGACCTTCGACACCGAACGCGACGGCCACTGGACCCACCGCAGTTCGGTGTGGCGGCGCACCGACCGGGGCTGGCTGCTCTACTTCCACCAGGGCACGCCGTTCACGCCGGTCACCCAGCGGCAGTAAGCGCGTCCAGTCGCGCCACATCGTCCGCGTCCAGGCGTACGGAGGCGGCGTCGAGGTTCTCGTCGAGGTGTGCGAGCGACCCGGTGCCGGGGGTGGGCAGCAGGACCGGCGAGCGGTGCAGCAGCCAGGCCAGCGCGAGTTGGCCTCGGGTGGCGCCGTGCCGGGCGGCGAGCGCGTCGAGCTCGGCGGCCGCCGTGGAACCGGCCAGGGAGCCGTTGGCCAGCGGGAACCACGGCAGGAACGCCAGGCCGTGCGCCTCGCACACCTCCAGGACGTCCTGCGAGGAACGGTCGAGCAGGTTGAAACGGTTCTGTACGGAGGCGAGCGGGGCCACGTCCAGCGCGAGCGCCCGCTCGAGCTGCGCCGCGGTCACCGTGTCGAGGCCGATGTGCCGGATCTTGCCCTCCCGCCGCAGCTCGTCCAGCGTCCCGAGCTGGTCCGCCATCGGCACCTCGGGATCCAGCCGGTGCAGCTGGTACAGGTCGATGGTCTCGGTACGCAGTCGGCGCAGGCTCGCCTCGCACATCGCGCGCAGCTGCTCGGGGCGCCCCGCGACGTGCCAGGCGCTGTCGCTCGTGCGCACCACGCCGCCCTTGGTCGCCACGACCAGGCCCGCCGGGTACGGGTGCAGCGCCTCGGCCACCAGCTCCTCGGCGAGACCGGGGCCGTAGTTGTCGGCCGTGTCGATGAGCGTGACACCCCGCTCGACCGCCCGGCGCAGCACCGCGACCGCCTCCGCGCGCGTACCGCGCGGCCCCCAGTAACCGGGGCCGGTCAACTGCGCGGTGCCGAAGCCGAGTCGGCGTACGGGCAGGTCGCCGCCGAGCGTGAAGGTCTCCAAGATCACCACGCGACCGTACTCCTTCTCCGCTCGGCAAGGAACCGCCCGAACCGCCCGAACCGCCCGACGACGGACGGCACGCCATGGCGCCCCCCGCGCGCCACGGCGTGCCCGGTCAGTCAGATCGGGTCGAGTCAGGTCACCGCGCACGCGGAACCGGTCCCGGCGGCCCGGTGTCTCGTCACCTTGCCGTCCGGCCCCAGCGCGTAGGTCAGCCCGTCCGGCAGGACGCGCAGGCCGGTGGCGCGGATCTCCGACGAAGACGGCTGTCCCGTCGGGGACATGGTGCTGATCCGGCCCTCGGAGAGGAACACCCCGCAGTCGCCGGAGGCGCCGAGGCCGCCGCCGCTCGAGGTGACGGCCTCGGCCGTCCTGTCCCCGGTGTTCGCCGTGACCCGGACCGCCTGGGCGTCCTGCTCGCTCTTGCCCACGGCGTAGGCCCCCACCACCGTCGTGGTCCGCGACATGGCGCACTCGCTGGAGAAGTCCCCGAGCTCCCGCACCTTCCTGCCCGTGCCGAGCGTGAAGAGGGCGGGCCGCTCACCGATGGTGGCCGCCCGGTCGCCTGCCCGGTCCAGGCAGCCGAGGGCGCCGGGGAGGTGGTCGGCGACCAGTCGGGGCGGGCCGGCGTGCCGCCCGCCGACATCGAAGAGGTAGGCGGACCAGCGCGGCGCCGCGTCGCTGCCCGTGGCGACCGAGACGGCCAGCGAGCCCCCGTCGGCGGACTGGACCCCCATCGCGTCCTTGAGCCCTCCGGTCAGGCTCTGCTCCTCGCCGCCGGCCGACCAGGTGACCCGCTCGCCGTCGGTGGCGACCCAGTCGTCCGGACCGGAGCTCCAGTGGACATCGAGGCGAGCGGCCTCGAATTCCTTCACAGAAGTCCGGATTCCCTGTTTCCAGATCGCTGCCGACTTTTTCTGCTTCGGGTTCTCGGTGACCGCGGCGGAAATGACCGCGTCCGGGCACCGGGTAAGGCATTGGATATCGGAAGGAAAATGCCCGGAGTGCTTCCAGGCGTGTGTGCCGTCCGAGCGGAATCCCTGGAGAACCTCGCGTTCGGTGTCGAAGGTGATGTAGCCGTGGGCATCGGCTTCGACGAGCAGGGTCGTGGGGTCCGCCGGGGGCGGGCCGGCGGACGCCCGCCCGCCGGGGCCCTCGGTGGCCGCACACCCGGCGAGGACCGGAAGGAGCAGACAGGCGGCGGCAGCCAGGCGCGTACGGATCTTCATGGTTCCTCCGGGCCCGAGGGGAGGCCGGGCGGCCTCCCCTCGGACTCTCGACGACCGGTGAGGCAGGGGTCAGAAGGCGAACGACTTGCCCTTGCACTCCATCGGCCAGCTGTCCATGTTGTACCAACCGTGGCTGATGAGCCGGGTCTTGCCCTTCTTGGTGATCGGCTCACGGCCGATCGGCCAGCCCTGGCCCCAGCTGTTGTACTCCCAGGACACCTGCCCCTTCTTCACCTCCACGTGCCCCTTGCGCGTGGTGCCGTCCAGGAGGTACGTGACGTGGCTCAGGTCGCGGCGCTTCTTGTTGATGCCGTGGCTGTTCGGGAAGTTGAGCCGCTGCTTGTGCTTCCACGTGGTCGAGGTCTTCGCCACGTAGTAGCTGTCCGTGCGGACATTGCCGTCGGCCGACGGCCCCAGCGCGGTCGAGCAGTTCACCGTGACCTTCTTGTCGGCGGCGACGGCGGAAGGCGCGGTCAGCGTTCCGATCGCGAGCGCGGCGATGACGGTCGGAGCCGTGAGAGCGGCGGCCCGGCGAAAACTGATGTTCATTTATTTTCCCCTCTTGTCGGTCGTGAATATCTTCGCCGGGCGTTGATCGCCGATCAAGGAACTTGAGGAACATCTGAGGGTTGGTCAGGGGAATGTCCCGCTATTCCGAGTTCCGGAATATGGATGGTTGAATTCCGCTCTTCTTTTCCTCGCTCGGGAATGTATTTCGGATTCTTTTTCCGGATATCGGACCCCCGTCGGCAACGAAAACGGGGCCCCCTCGCAGGAGGGGACCCCGTGTCGGCCGGTGGCGGCGCTCAGGCGGTGAAGGCGACCGGCCGCCGCTCCGCCCCGAGCGCCTCGTCGTACCGCTCGACCAGCAGCCGCGCCAGCTCCGGCGACGGGCCCAGCACATCGGCGAGGACGTCCGCCCCCGCCGCGCCCTCGGCGATGCGGTCCGGCAGGCGGCCGGGCGCGATGACGTACGGCGCCACCGCCACGCGGCGCACGCCGTCGGCGCGCAGCGCCCGTACCGCGTCCTCCGTCCGCGGGAGAGATGCGGAGGCGAACGCAGGCCGCACGGCACACCAACCAGTGCGCCGCAGCTCCCGCGCCGTTTCTGCGATCACTGCGATCGCCTCCGGGTCCGTGGAGCCCGCCGAGGCCAGGACGACCCCGGTCGAGCCCTTGTCGGCGGGGGTGAGCCCCGCCTCGTACAACCGCCGCTCCACCGCCGCCAGGAGCAGCGGCGACGGGCCGAGGACCTCCGCCTGCCGCACGCGCAGCGACGGCGGGGCCTCGCGCAGTACGGCGGGGATGTCGGCCTTCGCGTGGAAGGCGCGCGTCAGCAGCAGGGGGAGCGCGACCACCTCGCGTACCCCCTCCGCCACCAGCCGCTCCAGCACGGCCGGCACCGACGGGACGTTGAAGTCCAGGAACGCCGTCTCCACCCGCAGCCCGGGACGCAGCACACCCACCGCCCGCACCAGGGTGTGGACGGTCGCGGCGTGCCGCGGGTCGCGGCTGCCGTGGGCGATGACGAGCAGGACGGAATCGTTCACGGCGGGCTCAGCTCTTCACCAGCAGGCCGCGGCTGCGCAGCACGGCCCGCTCCAGGGGGCTGAAGATCAGCAGGTCGATGGCGATGCCGACGACCAGGATCAGGATGATCGCCAGGAAGATCCCCGGCATGTCGATGTTGTTGCGGCCGTGCTCCAGCAACTGGCCCAGCCCCAGGCCGAGCTCGGGGGAGGAGGCGATGATCTCGGCGGCCATCAGCGACCGCCACGAGAACGCCCAGCCCTGCTTCAGACCGGCCAGGTAGCCGGGCAGCGCGGCCGGCATGACGATGTGCCAGGCGCCCCGCAGCCCGGTCGCGCCGAGCGTCCGCCCGGCCCGCAGGAACAGCGGCGGGACCTGGTCGACGCCCGCCACCAGGCCGTTGGCGATCGACGGCACGGCGCCCAGCAGGATCACCGCGTACATCATCGAGTCGTTGAGGCCGATCCAGAGCACCGCGGGCGCCACCCAGGCCACCGACGGAAGGGCCTGGAGGCCGGAGAGGATCGGGCCGATCGCCGCCCGCACGAACTTCACCCGGGCGACCAGCAGGCCCAGCGGCGTACCGATCGCCAGCGCCATCAGGAAGCCCAGCAGGGCCCGCGACACACTGGTCCACAGCACGTCGAAGAGCGTGCCCTGCAGCCACATGGTGGTCAGGCTGTCCCAGACCGCGGACGGCGCCGGGAGCTTGTACGCGTCCGTGACCTTCGCCCACACCAGCAGCTGCCACACCACCAGCACCAGCGCGACGGCCAGCACCGGAGGCAGGACCTTCTTCAGCAGGACGTCGCGCACCGGAGTCCGCGCCACCTGCACGGCGTCCAGCGCGTCGAGACCCGCCTCCAGGCCGGCGAGGTCGTCGGACTTGGCGCCCGTCGTGACGGTCGTCGTCGTATCAGTGCTGGCCATGACGGCGGATCTCCCCACGCAGTTCTTCGGTGATCTCGATGGACAGCTCCGCCACCGCGGCGTCCTCGATGCGGCGCGGCTGCGGGATGCCGATCTCCCACTCGCGGGCGATGCGCCCGGGACGGGACGACAGCAGCACCACGCGCTCGGCCAGCCGCACCGCCTCGCGCACGTTGTGCGTGACGAACAGGACCGACAGCCGCGTCTCGCTCCAGATCCGGGTCAGCTCGTCGTGCAGCACGTCCCGGGTGATGGCGTCCAGCGCCGCGAACGGCTCGTCCATCAGCAGCAGGTCGCTGTCCTGCGCGAGCGCCCGCGCCAGCGCCACGCGCTGCCGCATGCCGCCGGACAGCTCGTGCACCCGCTTCCCGTACGAGCCCTTCAGGCGCACGAGCTCCAGCAGCCGCTCCGCCTCGTCGCGCCGCTCGCTCTTCGGGACGCCGCGCAGCCGCAGCGCCAGCTCGATGTTCTTGCCCGCCGTCAGCCACGGGAACAGCGCGTGCTCCTGGAACATCAGCGCCGGCCGGCCGCCCGGGGTGTCGATCGACCCCGCGGACGGCCGGTCGAGCCCCGCGACCAGGTTGAGCAGCGTGGACTTGCCGCAGCCCGAGGCGCCCAGGAGGGTGACGAACTCGCCCGGAGCGACATCGAGCGAGATGTCGTCGAGGACGAGCTGCTGCCCGGACGGGGTGGCGAAGGACTTGGAGACGTGCTCGAGACGGGCGGCGTGCGTGGTCACCGCGGCACGGTCCTCGGCCTTGGCGAGCGTGGTGGCCATGGTCGTCACCTCCTGGGAGAGTCGTTCAGAGCGGGAGCGGGAGCGGGGCAGGTGCGGGGCAGCGGGAGGGTGGGCGTTACTCGACGCCGAGACCGGCGTCGGAGACCGCGGGCTTGCCCTCGGCCTTGAGGACCTTGTTGAGCGGCCCCAGGTCGTAGATCCCGCCCAGGTCGGGCTTCTCCAGCAGACCCGCCTGCACCGCGTGGTCGGCCTGCGCCTGGAGCGTGGCGGCCAGCGGGTCGTTGACGAACTGGATCGACGGCCAGGCGGCGTCGATCACCTTCGGCCCCAGCGGCTTGCCCGTGATGGTCTTCAGCTTGGCGTTCGCGGACGCCTTCGCCTTGTCGGGGTTGGCGTTGATCCAGTCGTTCGTCTTCACCACACCGCGCAGCAGCGCCTCGACGACGTCCGGGTGCTGCTTGAGGAACTTCTGCGACACGACGATGTTCGTGATCACGAACTTCTTCCCGGGCCACAGCTCCGACTCGTCGAGCAGCACCTTCGCGCCGTCGCTGACCAGCTTCGACGCGGTCGGCTCCGGCACCCAGGCGCCGTCGATGGCGCCGGTCTGGTAGGCGTTCGGCGTCACCTTGTTGTCCGTACGGACCACCGAGACGTCGCCCTTGCCGCTCTGGGAGTCGACCTTCCAGCCCTTCGTCGCGATCCAGTGGAGGAAGGCGACGTCCTGCGTGTTGCCCAGCTGCGGGGTCGCGATCTTCTTGCCCTTGAGGTCGTCCAGGGTCTTGATCTTCTCCGGGTTCACGACCAGCTTGACCCCGCCGGAGGCCGCCCCGCCGATGATCCGCAGGTTGCCGCCCTTGGACTTGATGTAGCCGTTGATCGCGGGGGAGGGGCCGATGAAACCGATGTCGATCGAGTCGGCGTTGAGCGCCTCGATCGCGGACGGACCCGCGTTGAAGAACGAGGTCTCCAGCTGGGTGCCGCCCAACTCCTTCTGGAACAGGCCCTCCTGGTCGCCCACCAGCGCCGTGCCGTGGGTGAGGTTCGGGAAGTACCCGAGCCGGACCCGGTCGGCCGAGAGCTTCTCGCCCTTGGCCTCCACCCGGGTCTCCTTGGGGGCCTGCGAGCCGTAGCCGCAGGAGGCGAGCGTGCCGAACAGCAGCGGCAGGGCGACCGCAGCGGCGAAGCGGCGGCGCAGGCGCAGGGCGGTGACGCGGATGGTGGCAGGCACGGGAGGGTGTTCCTCTCGTCGGCCCGGCGCTACGCCCTCCTGATCGTCGTCAGGGGCGCGGCCGGGAAGTCGGCAGTGTCGTCGTTCTTCGGCGGTACGCGTGGTACGGGAGCGGGCGCGGCGTCATCGGGCACATCGCGCGACACCCCCGGTTCCCGCGCCGAGGGCGCCGCTGCCGACCCGGCCGCCCTCCTTGGCGAAGGTCGCGTAGACGTCGATGGTCGTCACCTCAGAAGTCCCAGCCCTCGTCGTCGCCCTCGACGGCCGGGGCCGCCTTGGCGGCGGCGAAGGCCTCGCCCGCCATGCCGGCCGCGAGCGTCGTGCCGTCGGCCGGGTCGATGAGCAGGAAGGACCCGGTACGGCGCGAGTCGGCGTACGCGTCGAGCGCGAGCGGCTCGGCGGTGCGGACGCGGACGCGGCCGATGTCGTTGGCGACGAGCTGCCCCGGCGCCGGGTGCTGGGAGAGGTCGTCCAGCGTCAGCTTGGACGGGATGTCCTTGACGATCGCCTTGACCGTGCGGGTGGTGTGCTTCAGCAGCACCCGCTGCCCGACGGTGAGCGGCTGGTCGGCGACGTGGCACACGGTCGCCTCGACGTCCTGCGTGGTGGCGGGCACGTCGGAGGCGGGCACGATCAGGTCGCCGCGCGAGATGTCGATGTCGTCCGCGAGGAGCAGGGTCACCGACTGCGGCGTCCACGCCACGTCCACCGGCTCGCCCAGCAGGTCGATCCCGGTGATCGTCGACGTACGCCCGGAGGGCAGGACGGTCACCTGCTCGCCGACCCGGAACGTCCCGGCCGCGATCTGACCGGCGTAACCCCGGTAGTCGGGGTGCTCGGCGGTCTGCGGGCGGATCACGTACTGCACCGGGAAGCGCGCGTGGCAGCCCGTCAGGTCGTGGCTGACCGGCACCGTCTCCAGGTGCTCCAGGACGGTCGGGCCGCCGTACCAGTCCATGTGCGCCGACGGCTCCACCACGTTGTCCCCGGCGAGCGCCGAGATCGGGATCGCGGTGACCTCCGGGACGCCCAGCTCGGTCGCGTACGCCGTGAACTCCTCGGCGATGGCGGCGAAGACGGACTCCTCGTACCCGACCAGGTCCATCTTGTTGACGGCGAGGACGGCGTGCGGGACCCGCAGCAGCGCCGCGAGGGCCGCGTGGCGGCGGGTCTGCTCGACGACGCCGTTGCGGGCGTCGACCAGGATCACGGTCAGCTCGGCGGTGGAGGCGCCGGTGACCATGTTCCGGGTGTACTGCACGTGGCCCGGGGTGTCGGCCAGGATGAACCGGCGCCGGGGCGTGGCGAAGTAGCGGTACGCGACGTCGATGGTGATGCCCTGCTCCCGCTCGGCGCGCAGGCCGTCGGTGAGCAGCGCCAGGTCAGGAGCCTCCTGGCCGCGCTTGATGGACGCGGCCTCGACGGCCTCCAGCTGGTCGGCGAGGACCGACTTGGAGTCGTGCAGCAGCCTGCCGACGAGGGTGGACTTGCCGTCGTCGACGGAGCCCGCGGTCGCGAAGCGCAGCAGCGTGGTGGCGCTGAGCTGCTCGGTGGTGCTGGTCATGGTTAGAAGTACCCTTCGCGCTTGCGGTCTTCCATCGCGGCCTCGGACAGCTTGTCGTCGGCGCGGGTCGCGCCCCGCTCGGTGAGCCGGGAGGCGGCGATCTCGGCGATCACGGCGTCCAGCGTGGTGGCGTCGGAGTCCACCGCGCCGGTGCAGGACATGTCGCCGACCGTGCGGTAGCGGATGAGCCGCTTCTCGACCGTCTCGGTGTCCTTCGGGCCGCCCCACTCGCCGGCGGTCAGCCACATGCCGTTGCGCAGGAACACCTCGCGCTCGTGCGCGAAGTAGATCTCCGGCAGCTCGATGTTCTCGCGGGCGATGTACTGCCACACGTCCAGCTCGGTCCAGTTGGACAGCGGGAAGACGCGCACGTGCTCGCCGGGCGCGTGGCGGCCGTTGTAGAGCTGCCACAGCTCGGGGCGCTGGCGGCGCGGGTCCCACTGCGAGAACTCGTCGCGCAGTGAGAACACCCGCTCCTTGGCGCGCGCCTTCTCCTCGTCGCGGCGCCCGCCGCCGAACACGGCGTCGAAGCGGTGCTGCTGGATCGCCTCGGTCAGCGGCACCGTCTGCAGCGGGTTGCGCGTCCCGTCGGGGCGCTCGCGCAGCTTGCCGGCGTCGATGTACTCCTGCACGGAGGCGACGTGCAGCCGCAGCCCGTGCTTCTCGACCGTGCGGTCGCGGTACTCGATGACCTCGGGGAAGTTGTGCCCGGTGTCCACGTGCAGCAGCGAGAAGGGCACCGCCGCCGGGGCGAACGCCTTCAGCGCCAGGTGCAGCATGACGATGGAGTCCTTGCCGCCGGAGAAGAGGATCACCGGCCGCTCGAACTCGCCCGCCACCTCGCGGAAGATGTGCACCGCCTCGGACTCGAGGGCGTCCAGGTGGCTCAGGGCGTACGGAGTGTCGGTCGCCTCGTCGACGGTGTGGGCAGCGGTGGTGGTCATGCGGCACCCCTTTCGTGAGCTTCTCCGCCCGCGCGGCGCAGAGGTGCGGGCATCGTGGTCGTCTGCGGCCCGGCGGCCGCGCGTGCGTCGCTCACAGGACACCCCTTTCGGCGAGCAGCGCATGGACCGCTGCCGCGGACTCCTGCACGGTCTGGTTCTGGGACTCGATCCGCAGATCCGGGGACTCCGGCTCCTCGTACGGGTCGTCGACGCCGGTCAGGCCGCTGATCTCGCCCGCCGCCTGCTTGGCGTACAGGCCCTTCACATCGCGCTCCGAGCACACCTCGACCGGCGTGGCCACGTGCACCTCGACATACGCGGTGCCCTCCCGCTGGTGGCGCTTGCGCACCGCCTCACGGCTGTCCGCGTACGGGGCGATGACCGGCACCAGGACCTTCACGCCGTTCGACGCGAGCAGCTCGGCGACGAAGCCGATCCGCTGCACGTTGGTGTGCCGGTCCTCACGGCTGAAGCCGAGGCCCGCCGAGAGGAACTCGCGGATCTCGTCGCCGTCCAGCACCTCGACGCGGTGGCCGTCGGCGCGCAGCCGGTCCGCCAGCGCGTACGCGATGGTGGTCTTGCCGGCGCTCGGCAGCCCGGTGAGCCAGATGGTGGCCCCAGTCACGTTCTCTTCTCCCACAGTCGTCATCAGCCGTGCAGCCCGCACTCGGTCTTGGTACGCCCCGCCCAGCGGCCGGCGCGCGCGTCCTCGCCCTCCAGCACCCGGCGCGTGCAGGGCGCGCAGCCGACGGAGGCGTACCCGTCCATGAGGAGCGGGTTCGTCAGGACGCCGTGCTCGGCGACGTACGCGTCCACGTCGTCCTGCGTCCAGCGGGCGATCGGCGAGATCTTGACCTTCTGCCGCTTCTCGTCCCAGCCGACGACCGGGGTGTTCGCCCGGGTCGGGGACTCGTCGCGGCGCAGCCCGGTCGCCCACGCGTCGTACGCGGTCAGGCCCTCTTCGAGGGGCTTGACCTTGCGCAGCGCGCAGCACAGGTCCGGGTCGCGGTCGTGCAGCTTCGGACCGTACTCGGCGTCCTGCTCGGCCACCGTCTGACGCGGGGTCAGCGTGATGACGTTGACGTCCATCACGGCGTCCACGGCGTCACGGGTGCCGATGGTCTCGGGGAAGTGGTAGCCGGTGTCGAGGAAGACGACGTCGACGCCGGGGAAGGCGCGGGAGGCGAGGTGGGCGACGACCGCGTCCTCCATGGAGGAGGTGACGCAGAAGCGCTTGCCGAACGTGTCGGCCGCCCAGGTCAGGATCTCCAGGGGCGAGGCCTCTTCGAGGTCCCGGCCCGCCTGCTCGGCGAGCGCCTTCAGCTCTTCCTTGCTCTGAACCGCCGTCATGACGTTTCCCCTCCGCCGTCATTGCGCTGAACTCCGCGGGCCAGCAGCCCGAGGAACTTCAGCTGGAAGGCTCGATTGCACGCCGCGCATTCCCAGGCGCCGTGCCCGGTCTCGCTGGGCCGCAGGTCCTCGTCGCCGCAGTACGGGCAGTAGAACGGCGCCGCTCGCTCACTCACGAGAGGGCCTCTTCGCTCGCGCGCGCCGCCCACGTGGCGAAGCGCTCGCCGTCCTCGCGCTCCGCCTGGAAGCGCTTGAGGACCCGCTCGACGTAGTCGGGCAGCTCGTCCGAGGTGACCTTCAGGCCGCGCACCTTGCGGCCGAAGCCGGGCTCGAGGCCGAGCGCGCCGCCGAGGTGGACCTGGTAGCCCTCGACCTGGTTGCCGTCGTCGTCCAGGACCAGCTGGCCCTTGAGACCGATGTCCGCCACCTGGATACGGGCGCAGGCGTTGGGGCAGCCGTTGATGTTGATGGTGATCGGCTCGTCGAAGTCCGGGATGCGGCGCTCCAGCTCGTCGATGAGCGAGGCGCCGCGCGCCTTGGTCTCGACGATCGCCAGCTTGCAGAACTCGATGCCGGTGCAGGCCATCGTGCCGCGCCGGAACGGCGACGGCGTGACGGTGAGGTCCAGCGCCTCCAGGGCGGAGACCAGCGGCTCGACCTGCGCCTCCTCGACGTCGAGGACGATCATCTTCTGCTCGACGGTGGTACGCAGCCGGCCGGAGCCGTGCGCCTCCGCCACCTCGGCGATCTTGGTGAGCGTGGCGCCGTCGACGCGGCCGACGCGCGGCGCGAAGCCGACGTAGAAGCGGCCGTCCTTCTGCCGGTGCACACCGACGTGGTCGCGCCACTGCTGCACGGGCTGCGCCGGCCCGGGGCCGTCGGTCAGCTTGCGCTGCAGGTACTCGTCCTCCAGGACCTGGCGGAACTTCTCCGCGCCCCAGTCGGCGACGAGGAACTTCAGACGGGCGCGGTTGCGCAGCCGCCGGTAGCCGTAGTCGCGGAAGATCGAGATGACGCCCTCGTACACGTCCGGGACCTCGTCGAGCGAGACCCAGGTGCCGAGCCGCACACCGATCTTGGGGTTGGTGGAGAGGCCGCCGCCGACCCAGACGTCGAACCCCGGGCCGTGGTCCGGGTGCTCGACGCCGACGAAGGCGATGTCGTTGATCTCGTGCGCCACGTCGAGCAGCGGGGAGCCGGAGACCGCCGACTTGAACTTGCGGGGCAGGTTGGAGAAGTCCTTGTTGCCCACGATGCGGCGGTGGATCTCGTCGATGGCGGGGGTGCCGTCGATGATCTCGTCCTCGGCGATGCCGGCGACGGGGGAGCCGAGGATGACACGCGGGGTGTCACCGCACGCCTCGGTCGTGGACAGGCCGACCTCCTCGAGGCGCCGCCAGATCTCGGGCACGTCCTCGATGCGGATCCAGTGGTACTGGATGTTCTGCCGGTCGGTGATGTCGGCGGTGCCGCGCGCGAACTCCTGCGAGATCTCGCCGATGACCCGCAGCTGCTGCGTCGTCAGCCGGCCGCCGTCGACGCGGACGCGCAGCATGAAGTACTCGTCGTCCAGCTCCTCCGGCTCCAGGATCGCGGTCTTGCCGCCGTCGATCCCGGGCTTGCGCTGGGTGTACAGCCCCCACCACCGCATGCGGCCGCGCAGGTCGTTGGGGTCGATCGAGTCGAAGCCGGCCTTGGAGTAGATCGTCTCAATGCGTGTCCGCACATTGAGACCGTCGTCGTCCTTCTTGAACTGCTCGTTGCCGTTGAGGGGCGTGAAGTGGCCCCTGGCCCACTGACCCTCACCACGGTGCCGGCCGGTCTTGCGGCGGGGCGTGGCGGAGGCGGGCGTTTCCGGGGTGGAGGCCATGACGATACGTCCTTCGGGACTGCAGGAGGGCGGCTCTGACCTGCACACTCGCGCGCGGCTCAGGGCGTGGCGCGGCGGTGCGCAGTGGATTGCGGGGGTTCGGGGGTCGCGGTGGTGCTGGTGGGCTCAGCTCACCGGACAGATGGCGCTGGACATGCGGCCGAGGTCGACGTGCCGCCGACTCACCAAGGCAATTCCAGCTCGAGACATGACGGAAGCGTGGCATGGGACTTTGGACCCAGTCCACCTTTGTCCATGATGCGGACATGGATGTCTCGGATCGTGGACCAATGTGTCATGCGTCACTCATATCGGACGCTCGCTCGGCTCTCCGCCCGGCTCAGGCGGGGTGGGCGCCCGGCCAAGGGCCCGGGACCGGAACGTCCGGCTCCTCCGTGACCTTGGTGTCGAAGAGGCGGAACCCCCGCCGCAGATAGTTGTCCATCGCGTGCTCCCCGTCCAGCGAGCACGTGTGCAGCCACACCCGCTTCGTCGGCGTCCGCTCCGGCCACCGCTCCGCCAGGTCCCACGCGCGGGCCGTGCCGTACGACAGCAGGTGCCCGCCGATCCGCCGGCCCCGGAACGCCGGGATCAGCCCGAAGTAGACGATCTCCACGACCCCGTCGTCCTGCGGGTCCAGCTCCACGTACCCGGCGGGCGTCCCCTTCTCGTACGCCACCCAGATCTCGGCCCCGGGCCGCTCCACTATCTCCCGCCACTGGTCGTACGTGAGCCCGAGCCGGTCCGTCCAGCGGATGTCGCCCCCCACCGCCGTATAGAGGAACCGGCTGAACTCCGGCGACGGCACCTCGGCCCGCCGGATCTCGATCTCGCCGGGCGGCGCGGCCGCCGGCCGCAGATCGGCGGGCGAGGTCTGCTCGAGGGACCAGGTGGTGACGGTGAGGCTGCTCATGGGGGCCAGGGAAGCACGGGGTGTGGGGCTCTGGCCAGCGGCGTTAGTCGGCGGGAGCCCGTGGGATGAGGGGGAGGGCGGCGCGGATGGCTTCGGCGGGGTCGGTGACGGGGATGCCGAGCTGGACGAGCCAGTGGTGGACGCGGGTGATGGGCTGGTGGACCTCCCTGGCCTTTTCGATGAGGATCTGCAGCGTGAAGCCTTCGGCTTCGGCCGTCTTCTCCCGGTCGCGGATCAGGGCGAGAGCACTCGCGTACGAGAGCCCTTCGGGCAGGTCCGGACACGAGGACGTGATTCCGTACTCGGCCAGTCGGCCGGCGATCGCCCGGGGGTCGATGCCCAGCTCCCGGGAGGCGTCCAGGATGCGGGCGAACGGTACGGGCTGGTCAGTGCGCAGCCCCTCCCACAGAAGCGGAGAGTCGGCCGTGAACAGTCGGTGGTCGAGATTCGATGCGGCGACGGAGCGTAGATCGGGAACCGTGATTCCGTAGGCGCGCAGGCGGGACGCGACGGAGGCCAGAGAGGCCCCGGACCGTCGAGCGGCTGCGAGCAGGTGGTCGTAGTCGACGGGTTCGCCCGGTCGCACGGGCGTCCAACCAAGTCCATGGCCCTCCGGCTGAGTGAGGAAGTCGAGATCATCGGGCTCCACCTCCGCAGGGAACTCTTCCGGCGCCGCGAAGCCCAGGCGTTCGTACCAGGCCAGCGCGTCCGCCGGGGCCGTCCCCCACGCCCGGGCCGCCACGAGCACATGCGCGGGAGACAGAGGATCGTCGGGTGACAGCCATGGCGGCGACGCCGTCAGGTAGTAGCTGAGGGCCCGGCCGAGCTCCGGTCCCGGCCGGTCGGGCAGCCCGGTCCCGTCCGCACGCAGTCCACAGGCGCGCAGGCGGGCGCAGAGTTCCGGGACGGTGACGTCCAAGGTGATCGCCAACATCACCAGCCGACCGGGCGGGACATCGACCCCGGGGAGGAACCACCGAGTGCCCTGGCCCTGTTGCAGAAAGGGACCCAGCAGATCGTCCGCGGCGGCTGCTTCGGCGGTCCTGATCATGGCGTCCGGGACATCGATGCCTGCCTTTCTCCACCGGCACGCGATGGAGCCGAGCGACGCCTGTTCTTCCCAGGCGGTGCGGAGCAGGCGGCTGACCCCGGCCGCTGGCCGCCTGTGGCGCGCACGGGCCGCCCTCCGCGCCCCCGAGCCCGCCCCCGCCGGTGGCAGTTCGGTGGTGAACTCCTCCTCGCAGAAACCGTCGAGCAACCCCAGCTCGGCGGCGCGCGAGGCGACGGCCCGGGGCGATCGGCCGAGGGCGTCGGCGAGGTCGCGGACCACATCGGCCGGTCCCGGGCGCGAGAGGCGACGCCGCTGCCGCAGCAGGCGACCGTCCGAGGGCAGGGCAGGTGCCACAGGGCCAACGGCGTCCAGCTCAGGGCAGAGCTGGAGCAGCTCATTCAGTACAGGGTTCGGGTGATGGGCCAGCAGCCGCCACAACAGGATGTGGTCCAGTACGGAAACCTCCCTCGCCGTGTGCCATCTGCGGGCGTCATGCACCTTCTTCAGTTCCGGGAAGACGAGGGGGACGTCTTCGACGAGATAGCCTCTCCGGGCGTCGCAGAAGGTCATGTCCTGCACCGCGATGGCGTGGCCCTCGGCGATGCAGCGCTCCACGACCAGGTCTGCCAGCACCTCGTTGTCCTCGGCGAGGCGCGTCAGCCAACGGTGGTCGAGCAACGGGCTGTCCAAGAGGTGGCCCACGGCATCGGCCGACAGCCGCCGCAGCGGCTCGCGCAGGTCGTCCAGGATCTGGGACCGGTCGGCCGTGAGGCGCTCCGGTGCGAACGGCCCGGAGAGGTTCACCACGGCGCCTGGCAGGTCGCCGCCCCTGGTTGACACCAGGCCGCCCTGTACCGCGGACCGGACCACCAGGCCGTCCACCAGCAGCCCACCCCCGGACGCGCACCAGAAGAGCTGGACCCCGGACGGAGCGTCCGGCCAGGCGCCGATGGCTCCCGAGACATTCAGGCCGAGCTGTTCTTGTCCGGATGCTTGTCGCTCGTGCAGCCGCCCCGGCTCCCACGTGAGGACATCGACGCCGTGCCGGGCCACCGTCGGGAACTCCGCGACGCCCAGAAGCCGGTCCAGTACGCCGGGGCAGGACCAGTCGTCGCCTCCCTCCGCGTCCTGCGGCGCGGCGTCCCGCAGATACAACCGGACGGTCGTCCCCGGTTCCTCGCCGTGCTCCGCCCGTCTCACGATGCGGAACAGGTGCCCGGGGCCGAAGATCGACGCCTCCAGCACCGGCCCCGGGCGCCCGTCGCGGCCGAGGCGGCAGGTGGTGACGCGCAGCTCGTCGGCCAGCATGAAGTAGCTGAGCACACCGATCCCGAACCGGCTGTTCGGATAGAACTCGACGGGCGGCTCCAGCCGCGCCCACGCCGCGCGCTCCTCGCGGAACTCCGGCTGCTCCGCGAAGCGCACGCCCGCGTGGGAGAACACGCCCCGCAGCTCCGCCTCGCCCATCCCGATGCCGTTGTCACGGCACTCCACGTACGCGCGGCCGTCGTCGTCGACGCTCTGCTCGAAGACGATGGAGCCCTCGTACGCGTACGTCGCACCCGCGTGCGTCCGGTCCAGGTACTCCGTCCTGGCGCGCCGATAGCGGCAGGCGTCCAGGGCGTTCTGGTAGAGCTCCCGGACCGCCAGGTCCGGGTCCTTGTAGAGCTGGACGCCCATCAGGAGCTCGCGCACCCGGCGCTCGTCGAGGCGGAAGCTCGCCCAGCCGGTGAAGGTGCCGTCCGCCGGTACGACTCCGTCGGCCGACAGCCGTACCGGCAGGCGCGGCATCGGGTGCGTGACCCGCTCCCGTACCGTGCGGGTCACCGCGTGCAGCGTCTCGTCCATGCGGGCCACGGCTGCCCGCAGGCCCTCCACGACCGCCTCGTGCGCGCACTCGGCGCGCAGCACCGGCAGGTCCGCAGGGCCGCCCCACGACGACTCCTCCAGGGTGGAGCGCAGCGCGGCGAGGTCCACCGGGTGCGGGATGCCCAGGTGTTCGGCCACGATGTCGGGCAGCGTGGTCGCTTCGGCCGTCAGCGCGTACGCCAGCGAGCACAGCAGCGCCAGCCGCTGGTCCCGCACCCGTTGGACGCCCAGTGACTCCTCCGACGGCAGAGCGTCCAGGAACTCGGGGTTGCACACGTCGGGGCCGCGCCGCAGCGCGTGCAGCAGCCTGCCGACCCGGCGCGGGGTCACCACCCGGTTGAGCATGGGGTCCGGCCCGCCCGCCGCGTCCAGCAGCTCCCGCACCGTGTCCTCGTGCGCATGGCTCTCGTGCCGCACCAGCCACCGGTGGTACAGCCACCAGCCGATCGGTGCCTCGGCCTCCGGGCGCAGCAGCGCCCGCTGCACCAGCAGCCGGTGGCCGTCGGCGTACGCGTCGAACGACGCCCGCTCGGGCGCGTGCACCGCCGCGCCGAGCCTCCACGGCTCGACGTCCAGCCGGTCCACCGCCGTCCGCAGGTCGTGCACCCGTGACAGGAGGGGGACCAGTACGAACAGTGCCGCCTCCGCCGGATGGAGATCCAGCTCCGGCTCCTCGCCCAGCAGCCACTCCACCCGCTCGGCGAAACGCAGGGCGCTGTGCGGGTCCTGCCACGGTCGTCGGCCAGGCGCGCCTCGGCCGCGTCGCGCAGCCGGGCCAGCGCACCGGCCATCGCCGCGGCGGCCTCGCGGTGCGGCCCGGCGTCCCGGCTGTCCGGCACGTGCTTCCAGACGGCGGAGCCACGGACCGCCGATACCCACGGGTCCTCCGCACCCGACGGAAGGAGAGGCACAGCCGCCTGCTGGATCGTCAGCTGCCCGATGTGCTGCGCCTGTACGACGGGACCGACCACCGTGCTGTCGCCCACCACGTTCCGGCCGCCCGCATCCCGCATCCCCCGCGCCTCCCCGCCACCTACGCCGTGCGGCTCACAGCTTAGAAGCCGCACCGCCCCGCGCCGCCAGAACCGCCGGCGCCGTCGAGTGCGGCAGCAGCTCGGACAGATCGTCCGGATGGCGGAGGACCACCTCCACCTCCTCGCGGAAACGGTACGGGCGGTGCGCCAGCACCCCGCCCAGCGTGCGGCGGATCCGCGACATCTCCGCGCGGACCGTCACGGTCCGCGTACGGTCGCCGAACACGTCCTCCGCCAGCTGCGCCGCGCTGCGCCCCTCCGGGTGCCGGGCCAGGACGTACAGCAGCTCGGCATGGCGCGGGCTCAGCTCCTGCGTCCAGCCACCCGCCCCGCCGGACACCTCCAGGGACCAGCGGCGCGGCCGGCTCACGTCCAGGACCACCCGGCCCGGGCCCGCGGCCGTCGCCGTGTGCGCGTCGTCCTCGTCCTCCACCCGCAGCAGCCAGCCGCCCGGCAGCGGCTCCACAGCACACCGCCCCAGCGACGGCACCAGCACCCGGCCCGCCCCGAAACCGCGCGGCAGCGTCAGCCGGCCCACCGGCGGCATGCCGGTCACCGCCGCCGTCCACCCGTGGGCGTCCACCGCCAGCGCCCGGCCCCCCACCCGGCACAGCACCGGCGCCGCCACCGAACGCAGCCGCTCCAGCGCCGCGAAGTGCCGGTTCCGCAGCTCCGCTTCGGCGAGCTTCGCCACGGAGCTCACCAGCAGCAGCGTCGCCGGGTGCATCGTCGCCAGCGGCCCGCTCACATCGACCGCGCCGAGCAGCCGCCCGTCCCGCGGGTCGGTGATCGGCGCGCCCGCGCACGTCCAGGAGTGGTGCGTCGACACGAAGTGCTCCGCCGAGTGCACCTGCACCGGGCGGCGCGTCACCAGCGGCGTACCCAGCCCGTTGGTCCCGACGGTCGCCTCCGTCCAGTCCGCGCCCGGCTCGAACCCGTGCCCGTCCGCCTTCCGCAGGACCGCCGGACTGCCCTCCCGCCACAGCACCCGGCCCTCCGCGTCCGCCACGACCATGATGTGCTGCACCGACCCGGAAGCCGAGCCCGGCGCCGCCATCAGCCCCTCCCGCAGCAGCGGCAGCAGCTCCGCCAGCGGCGAGGCGCTGCGGCGGCGCTCCAGCTCGCCCGACGACAGCAGCCGCGAGCGGTGGTCCCCGTCCGGATCCACGCCCTTGCGCAGCATCCGCTGCCAGGACTCGCGGATGTCGGCGCGCGGCGCCAGCGGCGAGCGTCCGCCCCTGAGCGTGGCGTCCCGCACCCCTTTGAGCAGCAGCGCCGCGTCCCGCGCGTCCATGGCGGCGAGTCGCGCCATGTCGACAGTCGCCCTGCCCACCTGTCCCTCCCCGCTGCCCCGTACACGGTGGCCGGTATACGTCACCCCATCCTCCCCTGACCGCCACGGGCATGCATCGGTTTTGCCCATGACGCTGCAACCCCTTGCAACTCTCGCGCGGGGGCGTGCGCCTGTACGAAAGTGGCGTCGTACCGGTCGTCCGGCGACGGGCCTCCGGTACGAGCACTGGGTTGGTGCCGTGTCGGCGCAGCACCACCCCACTCTCCCTGGGCGCGGGCCGTACGGACACAGCGGCCCGCGCCCGCTTGCTCCCGCTTCCGGAGCCTCGCGTCAGACGACCGCCCGCGCCCGTTCCACCACGCTCCCCAGGTCCAGGGTGTGCGGCAGTGTCCCGAACGCCGCGCCCCAGTCGCCGCCCAGGCGCGACGCGCAGAACGCGTCCGCCACCGCCGCCGGGGCCCACCGCACCAGCAGGGAGCCCTGGAGGACGAGCGCCATCCGCTCCACCAGCCGGCGCGCCCGCGCCTCGACGCCCTCGAGGTCGGCCAGTTCGGTCAGCAGGTCCTTGATCGACGCGTCCAGCCGGTGGTCGGCGCCCCGCGCCTTGCCGACCTCCTCCAGCAGGGCGTTGAGCGCCAGCGGCTCGCGCTGCAGCGCCCGCAGCACGTCCAGTGCCTGGACGTTGCCCGAGCCCTCCCAGATGGAGTTCAGCGGCGACTCGCGCAGCAGCCGCGGCATCCCCGACTCCTCGACGTAGCCGTTGCCGCCCAGGCACTCCAGCGCCTCCGCCGTCACCGGCGTACACCGCTTGGTCACCCAGTACTTGGCCGCCGGCACCGCGAGGCGCAGGAACGCCTTCTCCTGCTCGCTGTCGGAGTCGTACGCGGCCGCCAGGCGCATCGCCAGCGCGGTCGCCGCCTCCGACTCCAGCGCCAGATCGGCCAGGACGTTGCGCATGAGCGGCTTGTCGATCAGTACGCCGCCGAACGCGCTGCGGTACGCGGCGTGGTGCACGGCCTGCGCCACCGCCTGGCGCATCAGCGCCGCCGAGCCGACCACGCAGTCCAGCCGGGTCGCCGCCACCATCTCGATGATGGTGCGCACCCCGCGGCCCTCCTCGCCGACCCGGCGCGCCCACGTCCCGTCGAACTCCACCTCGCTCGACGCGTTCGACCGGTTGCCCAGCTTGTCCTTCAGCCGCTGGATCATGAAGACGTTGCGGGTGCCGTCGTCGAGGACGCGCGGCACTAGGAAGCAGGTCAGCCCCCCGGGCGCCTGCGCCAGCACCAGGAAGGCGTCCGACATGGGCGCGGAGCAGAACCACTTGTGCCCGGTCAGGGCGTACTCGCCCTCCCCGCCCAGAGGCGTGGCCGCCGTCGTGTTGGCCCGTACGTCGCTGCCGCCCTGCTTCTCGGTCATGCCCATCCCGAAGAGCACGCCGTTCTTCTCGGCGGCGGGCCGCAGCTCCTCGCCCTCGTACACCTGCGAGGTCAGCTTCGGCTCCCACACGGCGGCGAGCTCGGGATCCGTGCGCAGCGCCGGCACGGCGGCGTGCGTCATCGACAGCGGACAGCCGTGCCCGGCCTCGGTCTGCGTCCACACCAGGAACCCGGCGGCGCGCCGGACGTGGCCGCCGGGCTTGCCCCAGGCGTTGGTGAGGCCGTTGGTCACCGCGTGGCCGAGCAGCCGGTGCCAGGCCGGGTGGAAGTCGACGTGGTCGATGCGGTTGCCGTACCGGTCGTGGGTGCGCAGCTTCGGAGGGTTCTCGTTGGCGAGGACGCCCCAGTCCTGCGCCTGGACGGACCCGGCCGTGGTGCCGAGCTTGGACAGCTCGCCTCGGGCCTCGTCGAGGAGTTCGGGCGGAAGGTGGCGTTCCACGGCCTCGGTCAGGGCGTGATCGGCGGCGAAGACGTCGTACCCGACCAGGGGCGGAGGCTGGTTGGTCACTGTGTGGGTGGTGGCTGCCATGCGGATACGGTAAGGAGGTGCAGGCAGCAAAAGAAACACCCCAGTGGCACCCCAGGTCACCGGGCCGACTTCACCGGGCGCGGGCCCTCTACCGCAACGTCTCCAAGCGGAAAATGGCGTGGCTCCTCCTGAAGGACACCGTCAATTCGTGCATCGAGTACCGGATCCTCGGTCTCGCCGCCGAAGCGGCGTTCTTCACCCTGCTGTCGCTGCCGCCCTTGATGCTGGGCCTGCTCGGGCTGCTCGGCTACATCGACGAGTGGACCGACACCACCACGGTCGCCTCCATCGAGAAGAACATCCTCGCGGCCGTGGGCACGGTCCTGTCCGAGCGGGGCGTCAACGACATCGCCAAACCGCTCCTGGAGGACGTCACCAAGGGCGGCCGCCCGGACGTGATCTCCATCGGTTTCGCCATCGCCCTGTGGTCGGGCTCGCGCGCCGTGAACGTCTTCATCGACACCATCACGGTGATGTACGGCCTCGACGGCCACCGGGGCATCGTCGCCACCCGGCTGCTCGCCTTCCTCCTCTACATCGTGGCTCTGCTGATCGGCGCGGTCGTCCTGCCGCTGGCCGTCGTGGGCCCCGACCGGGTGGTGGAACTGATCCCCTGGGGCACGGAAGTCGTCTCGATCCTCTACTGGCCCGTCGTCATCCTCCTGTCCATCGCCTTCCTCACCACGCTGTACCACGTGTCCGTCCCGGTCCGCTCGCCCTGGATCGAGGACGTACCGGGCGCCCTGGTGGCCCTCGGGATGTGGGTGCTCGGCAGCTTCCTGCTGCGCATCTACCTGACCAGCACGGTCGAGGGGCCCACGATCTACGGCTCGCTGTCCGCCCCCATCGCGGTCCTGCTGTGGATCGGCATCTCCGCCTTCGCGGTCCTGGTCGGCGCCGCGGTGAACGCCGCGATCGACCGCGTCTGGCCGTCCGTCGCCACCGCCGCCGCCCGCGCCGAGAACGAACGCGCCCGCGCGGCCGAGGCCGCCGCCCTGGTGGCCCGGGCGAAGGCGGCGGTGGAGGACCTGGACGACGAGGACCCCGACATGCCCTCGGAGTTCCCGGAGCGCTGGTCGCGCTTCCTGCCGCCGGACGACGTGGTGGCGCGGCTGCACACGTCGAAGGAGAAGGAGCGGGACCGCGACAAGGACCGTGGCGAGAAGGACCGTGGCGGCAAGGAACGGCCGGCCTGATCTCCAGCCGCCCCTAGGGGGTGTCTCGCGGTCCGGGGCCCGGCCCGCTTTCGCCGGCGCCGCCGCCGCCGCCCAGACCCAGTCGGCGGGCCAACCCCCGCAGCAAGCCACCGCGGTTCTCGTCGACGACCGGCGGGGCGTCGCCGTCGCCGTCCGGCACGTGGTGCGGCAGGTGATCCGTGTGGTCGGCCTGGCGTACCGGCACGACGTGCCGCCACCCGCCGGCCGTCGCGGTGATCCGGGCGAAGTTCCGCTGCAGCGCCCGGGGCAGCCCTGCCCGTACCCGGTGCGAGATCAGTACGGTGACCTCCAGGGCCGCGGCCCGGTCGGGCACCTCGGGCTGGATCCCCCCGGCACTGGCCAGCATCTCGGCCGCTGGGAGCCGTGCCTCGTCGTGTACGACCACGGTGAAGCGCTGCGGCGGGAAGGACGGCATGGGCGGGGCGACGACCGCGAGAGTGGCGGGGAACGCGCCGACGGCCCACTCCACCACGGCCTGCGGTGAGACGTTCGGCGGGATGGGCGAACTGATCCGGTACACCGGCTCTCCGGACCGGACCGACTGCCACGGCCGATGACCGCCGAGCACTCCCGCCACAGCCTCCGCGGCCCTCCTCAGCAGCTCGCTCCGGGGGTTTGTCCGGGTGCGCGGGTCGGCCGCGCCCGTGTCGATCAGCAACCATCCCGTCGCGATGGTCCCCGGCTGCTCCAGCGCCGCCAGTCGCCCCGTCAGCTCCGCGTGCCACTCCCGCAGCCGCTGTCGCTCCCGCTCGGCCCAGGCACCCGGCACGCCCTCCAGCGGGTCGCCGTACCAGAGCGCGAGCGCCGATCTGTAGTACTCCACGCCCTCGGCCACGTCCCCGCGTGCGTGGGCCCGTTCGGCCAGCGTCACCAGTTCCTCCGCCCGCGCGAGGTCCAGGCCGGATGCGGGCACGGGCAGCCGGTACGCGCCGTCCTCCGCCTCGATCTTGTGCCCCAGGGCCCTCAGGTGCAGGGCGTACTGGGACGGCCGGATGTGCGGCGACTCGCGCAGGACCTCCCGCATCTCCTCCTCCGTGACGGGCGCACCGCGAGCGAGCAGCAGGCCGCAGAGGAAGGCGTTCTCCTGGAAGGAGTGCTGGGAGGCGTCCACGCCCCTGATCTGCGCCCGCGGCTTGCCGAGCAGCTGGTAGTAGACGGACTCGCGCGGCCTGCCGGACTCGTGCCGCAGCATGGTCAGCGCCATGGCGCCGCGCGGCCGGTTGTCCGGCACCGGTGACAGCAGTTCCCGGACGGCGGAGTCCAGTTCGGGCGGCACATCCGGCAGCACCTCGCGCAGCGGCGGGTGATTCCGCCCCGGAGTGGTGCCGGTGAGCATCTCGTACAGCAGTGAGCCCAGTCCGTACAGGTCGTCCTCCGGCCTCGCCGCGTCGGCGTCGCGCCGCGCGTAGGGCCAGTGCATTCCGAAGCCGGTGAGCCGGGGCAGACCGTCGCTGATGCCCAGGACCTTGGCCGGGGTGAGGTTCCCGTGGGCGATCCCCCGCCAGTGGTGCAGTGCCCACAGTCCGTTCAGCACGCCGCGCGCGAGGGGCACGGCCTCGGCGGCGGTCAGCCGCCCGCGGTCGTCGAGATGGTGGCGCAGCGAGTCTCCCGGTACCCACTCCGACACCAGGCAGCACCCCTCGTCCAGCGCGAACGCGTCGAAGATCCGTACCAGGTTGGGGTGGGACAGCTGCGCCAGTTCGTGCGCCTGGGACAGGAACCTCGCCGTGACGGTCTGGCGGTCCAGTTCACCGGTGCCCCAGCCCGTGGCCGAGGCACTGCCGAGCGGCGGGTACGGGAAGAACTTGATCGCGACCGGACGCCCGAAGTACCGGTCGTGCCCCCGCCACACGCTGCCCGTCGAGCCCCGCCCGATGTACTGGCCCAGCTCGTACCGGTCGCTGCTCAGCGGGGGAGGAGGGACCGCGGTCGCCGGTGCCGCGTCGGCCGGTACCTCGGCCGCCGATGGTGCTTCGGCCGCCGCCCCGGGCCCCCGCAGCAGCCGTACGCTCTCCTCGCTCACCAGGGCGAAGGGATCCCCCGACGCCGAGCCGCCCGAGGTGCCGCGCCCCCGCGCCAGGGCGCGGAACTCGCCGGGTGCGGCGCCGGCGCGGGACTCGATCTCGGCGCTCACCCGGGCGAGCAGACCCGCGGTGCTCAGGAGCGCCGTGCGCGGCAGAGTGCCGAGCAGCACCTCGCGGACCCCGGGGCGGAAGTCGTACGCTCCGGCGGCCGGGCCCGGCTCGGCCCGCAGCATGCCGCTGAGCACCACCTCCGCGAGGTGCTGGGGCTGCGGCTGGTCGTCGATCGCCGCCTGGACCAGCCGCATCACCGGCAGATGCGCGGTGCCCACCGCGAGGTGCGCCGCCAGGCGGAACGCCTGCGGCGAGGCGATGGACCGGAAGCGGAGCACGAGCTCCTCCGGGTCCGCGGTCCCGGGGTCGAACGCGTCCTGGGCACTGTCCGGGCCGGCGGCAGAGCCGTCCTTCGCGTACGACGCGGGCCACTCCCGGGGGAACGCCGCCGCGCCCGGCACCTCGGTCCCGCCGGGCGAGGCCACGAGCGACGCCCAGTGGCCGAGCCAGGTGCCCGAGGGCTCCAGCACCGGCACCGGGGGCCCGGCGCCGCCCGGACCGCCGTCGTACGCCGCGAAGGACAGCGCGCTGTTCGGCACGCCGGGGCCGGGCGAGCGGAAGGTACCCGCGACGGGTGGGCAGGCCGTGTGCCGCCACAGCCGCTCCGGCAGCGGCTGGAGGACCGCCACCGGCAGCTCGCGCGCCCAGCCGCGCAGGGAGCGCAGCCAGCGGCGTGCGGCCGGGCCCTCCCGCCACTGCGGGCCCATGCAGTCGCTGACGACCAGGACGGCGGTGCGGCCCCGCTCCCAGGGCCGCGGCGGGAGGCGGCCGTCGGTACCGAGGCGCAGCACGTCCAGCCTGCGGAAGGCGCCGGTCTGGGAGAGCGCGGTGTGCAGGTCGCGCAGCAGCGGTCGCCACATGGTCATCGTCGGCCCGGCGTCGAAGACCAGCCGCAGGTGCAGCCAGCGCTCCCGCTCCGGCCTCAGCACGGGAAACCACAGTCCCGGCCGGGCCCCCAGCGCCGCGATGTGATGGGCCGTCTCGACCTCGTCGAGTTCCCGGCGCGAGGCGCTGGGCACCGTGCGCCGCAGCGGGCGCAGGGAACGCTGGACCGTCAGCGGATGGGCCAGCATCGGCGGGGCGGGCACCAGCAGGGGCGCGTGCCCGGCGCCGGGCGGGCCCCCCTCGGCGGGGCCGGGGGACCGGGTGGGGGTGTGCAGGGGGACGAGACCGGCGGCGCGGGCGGGTGCGCCGCCTGTCGGTGACGGTGACGCGTCAGGAGAGGCCGAGGGAGGAGTCGGCGACGGTGCCGGAGGCGTGGCGGGCGCCGGCAGGTCACCGGGCGCCACGAGCTGCACCGATCGGTCCCCGGATTGGAGCCCGTGTCCCCGGACGTACGGCGACGCGGCGGGCTCGGGCGGCGGCAGATGCCGGGCCAGCCACAGCACTTCCGCCAGCTCCCGGCCCGTGGGCGCGGTGGCGCCGGCCTCCGCCAGGACGGCGGCCAGCGCTTGCGCCTCAGAGGTCATCGCCGTCCCACGCGCCCGCGGCCCGGCTCAGATAGGGCATCAAGGCCTCCGCCAGCTCGTCGCGCGAACCCGCGTCGAGACCGGACGCGCGGGTCAGGTAAATGGCGTTGAGGAGCTGGTCCGTAGCCAGCTCCCCGGCCGTACCGCGACGCAGGAAGGCGGCGACCAGCTCCCGGTCATGGTCGTCCAGTTCGCCGAGGTGGGCACGGACGATCTCCTCCAGGTGCCCCGGCAGCGGCCGGCGGAGCTCCAGCGTCACACACCGGCGCAGGAACGCGGGCGGGAACTCGCGTTCCCCGTTGCTCGTCAGCACCACGAAGGGAAAGGCCCGGCAGCGCACCCGGCCGTGCCGTACCGGCACCCGATCGTCCGAGTCGGCGACCATCACGGCCGCCTCGGGGCGCGTGCGGGCGGCGCGGACCAGCTCCGGGATCTCGTACTGCCCCTCCTCCAGAACGTTCAGCAGATCGTTGGGGAGGTCGAGGTCGCTCTTGTCGATCTCGTCGATGAGGAGTACCCGGGGCCGTTCGTACGGCAACAGCGCGGTGCCCAGCGGTCCCAGCCGCAGGTGGTCCTCGATGGCGCTGTCCTCGGGCTGGTGGCCCGCGGCGTACAGCCGCGAGAGGGGGTCGTACCGGTACAGCCCGTCGGCCAGCGCCGACCGGCTGGTGACGTTCCAGCGCAACACGGGCCCCAGGCGCAACTCACGCGCCACCGCGTACGGGAGGCTCGACTTGCCGCTCCCGGGTGGGCCCGTCACCAGCAGCGGCCGGCGCAGGAAGAGCGCGGCGTTCACCAGCGCGACGCTCTGCTCCGTCGGCCGGTACGCCCGGGCGCGGTGCGCCCGGTCGGGGGAGTCGGCGGCGGCCGCGCGGGGGGCCGGGAGGGGCGGACCGCCGTCGAAGTCCCGCCACGGCGGCGGTGCGGGCAGGCGGTCGATCCCGTCGTGCGGTTCGTTCGATCCGTTGTAGACGGGCCATGGGGCCTGGGGCGTCATCGAAGCTCTCCGGAAGGGGTCAGCCGACGGGGGACCGGCGCAGCGGACGGATCTCGGGGAACCAGCGGGGGTCTTCCCACAGCAGGGACAGCTCGGCCGCCCAGTGCGGCTGCGGACCCTCGTGCAGAAAGGCCTCCTTGCGCAACTGGAGGATCCTCTCCGGCAGTTCCGCCGGAGGGAGGGCGGAGAGGTACGCGGCCAGCCGGTCCAGGAAGCCGTTACCGTCGCAGGCGCCGTGGCACGCCCCACCGGGCGGGCAGTCCGTACGCCGCGGCCACAGCACGATCGGCGCCGGGGCGTCCAGCGCGGCACCGTGCAGCTCCCGGTCGCGGGCGGCTCTGGGCGGTCGCGCGAAGCCGACCGGCGCGTACACGTCCTGCAACAGGACGGACAACCGCGCCGGCCGGTACGGCCCGTCGCAGCCGATCCGGTGCAGCGAGGAGCCGTCCTGCCGGTCGAGGTCCTCCCACATCCTCCTGAGCCGGAACTGCAGCCGCTCCCGTGCCCGCCGCTGATGGTCCATGACCACGACGGGCGAGTGGCAGCCGAGCGGCGCCTCCTTGTCCTTGCGCCGTGTCCACCGGTCGACCGGCTGGTTGAGCCAGTCGCGCGGCAGGGAGAAGGCGATCAGCTCCCGGCCGTCGGTGTCGATCTCACCGAAGGCCTCGTCGATCCGGTCCAGCACCCAGGAGCGGACCTGGCCCTTCGGCAGGCGCTTCTCACCGACGAGCAGCCGGCCGCCCTCGCGGTACGCGGACACCTCCGCCAGGACGACGTTGCGGTCCGCGCCGCTGCGCTCGATCTCGACGAGGATCGGCGACCAGCGGCGGCGTTCCCGCTGCCCGACCGTACGCGCGGCGGGGGCCGGGGCGCCGTGGCGCGCGCGGTGTGCCCGCGCCCAAGCGCGCAGCTCCCCGCCGAGCCCCTCGTCCGGTACCAGGTCGGCGAGGCGTACCGCCAGCTCGGCCAGCGGCAGGGCGCCGCGGCGCGGAGGTGCCTCCGACAGCAGGTACCAGACGGCGTGCCAGAGCCCGTTCAGCCGTCCGGCAGGCGGCGGAGCGATGCCGAGCGGGCTGACCGCCGAACGCATCAGCCGGTCGACGGGCACGTCCGGTGCGGTGACCCGCTCGACCAGTTCGCGCAACCGCCGCTTCTCCGCGGCCGGGTAGCCGGGGGTGGGCACGAGGTCGGCGAGCGCGGGCCAGTGCCGGACGAGCACCCGGGCGGGGAGCATGCGCCCGTTGCGGATGGCCGGATCGTGGGCGGTGACCATGCCGACCACGGTGCCGCTGCCCTCCAGCATCGCCGCGGCGCCGCTGAACCCGTGGGCGGGCTCCTGGCCGTAGCCGCTCCAGGACTCCAGCTGGGCCCACTCGTCCTGGATGAGCTGGTGGGAGGTGACGCGCAGCTCGCTCTGGACGCCGTCCTGGTCGTACCCGTCGGGGAAGCCGTACGCGACGATCCGCTGCGCACGGCCGTGCGCCGGGTACGGCTCGTCGAGCCCGGCGAAGGCGGCGGGCTCGATGTCCACCGGCCGGTCGAGGCGGAGCACCGCCACGTCGCCCCGGTCCAGCGGTCCGCTCGCCCAGGAGCCGCGTACCGCCACCGTCGCCGTCAGCCGTTCGAGGCCCGGCGCACCCGGGAAGGAGACCTCCGCGCGGTCCGCGGCGCCCACGACATGGGCGCAGGTCAGCACGGAGTCGGCGGTGACGAGGAAGCCGGAGCCCGCCACCACGCCGTCCAGCTCCACGCGCGCGTGCCAGGCGGGGGAGGCCGTCACCGGTCGGCCGTGCCGGCCTGATCCGTGTCGGCCTGGGCCGTCGCCCCCGGGTTCCAGGAGAGCTTGACCGTCAGGTGGCCCTCGAGCGCGCTCTTGGCGATCACGGCACCGGCCTCCGCCGTGAGCCTGACGCCGAACTCCAGCTCCACCCCGTCCGGCCTGAGGGAGCCGTCCCTGAACACGGTGAGCGCGGACTCGGCCGCCGAGCGGATGCCCTGAAGCGCTTCGTCGAAGGTCCGGCCGGCCACGACCAGGGAGTTGCCGCCACGCGAGACCAGCTTCGCGCCGGGCTGGTGGCGGTCGACCTCCACCACGACCTGAGCGCCGCTGTCCGTGGTGAATTCCATCAGTGCGCTCACGACAACCCCCGCGGTGATACGACGTGGACCAGGTGTTCATTCTGTCCGACCGTCAGGGCCGGTGTCAGGCGTCCAGCGGTTCAGGCGTTCGGACGCCTAGCCTGGGAGTCGTGTACGAGGAACGACCCGCACGCCTCGACGGCGCCGTCGTGTGGAGCCGGACCGGTTCCCCGGGCCGCGTCGGCAGGGTGCTGCCCGACGGGTGCATGGACCTGCTGTGGACCGACGGGCGGCTGCTCGTCGCCGGTCCCGACACCCGGGCGTACGTCCCCGAGGACCCCGGTGCCGCGTACGCCGGGGTCCGGTTCGCGCCCGGGGACGCGCCGCTGATCCTGGGCGTGCCCGCGCACGAGCTGCGCGACCGGCGCGTCGACCTGGACGCCCTGTGGCCCGGCGCGCGGGTGCGGCGCCTCGCCGAGCGCGTGTCGGCCGCCCCCGACCCGGTTGCCGCGCTGGAGGAGCTGGCGCTGCGCCTCGCCGCCGAGGCGCCCCGGCCCGATCCGCTGCTGCGGGCCGTGGTCGCCGGCCTGGCCGCCGGACGGCCGGTCGCCGCCACCGCCGCGGCCGTGGGGCTCGGCGCCCGCCACCTGCACCGGCGCTCGCTGGACGCCTTCGGCTACGGCCCCAAGACGCTCGCGCGTGTGCTGCGGCTCCAGCGCGCGCTCGCGCTGGTACGGGCCGGCGTGCCGTACGCGCGGGCGGCGGTCGAGGCGGGCTGCGCCGACCAGGCGCACCTCGCGCGGGAGGTGCGCGCCCTGGCCGGCACCACGCTCAGCGCCTACGCGGCGTCGGTACCGGCGTCCGTACCCGCGTCGGCGAAGAGGGACACCCCGCAGCCGTCGGGGTCCAGCACCACCGCGTAACGCTGGCCCCAGGCGGCGTCCCAGGGCTTCAGGTGCCCGCGGTGGCCGGCGGCGACCAGCGACGCGTACAGCGCGTCCACCGCCGCCGGGTCCGCGCAGCGGAACGCGAGGCCGACGCGGTCGCCGCCGCGCGGGCGCGTCCAGTCCGGGTCGAAGGAGCGGATGACGTCCTCGGTGTCCCACAGCACCCGCAGGCCGCCGGGCAGCGTGACCTCGACGTGCGGGGCCGCCTCGGCGCCTGCGGGGATGTCGAGGCCGAGGCGGCGGTAGAAGGCGAGCGAGGCGGCCATGTCGGAGACGACGAGACCGAGGGCATCCAGTCGTGGAGTAGTGGTCATGACGGCACGCTAGGCAGCCGCCGCTCGGCCGGTCTTGTACGAATCGGACGTCACCGAATGGTCATCACCGAGGCCGCGGCGTTGTCGGTGCCGTGCGCCAGACTGGCGGACATGCGCACCATCCTCGTCGTGGACGACGACCCCACCGTCTCGGAGGTCGTCACCGGCTATCTCGAGCGGGCCGGCTTCTCCGTCGCGCGCGCGGCCGACGGACCCGAGGCGCTGCGGCTCGCCGCCGCGCGGTGGCCCGACCTGGTCGTGCTGGACCTGATGCTGCCCGGCATGGACGGCCTGGAGGTGTGCCGCACGCTGCGCGAGCGCGGACCCGTGCCGGTCATCATGCTCACCGCGCGCGGCGACGAGGAGGACCGCGTCCTCGGCCTGGAGATAGGCGCCGACGACTATGTGACCAAGCCCTTCAGCCCGCGCGAGCTGGTGCTGCGCGTCGAGTCGGTGCTGCGCCGGACCGCCGTGCCCCCGCCTCCCGCGCCGGCCAGGATCGCGGGCATCGTCCTCGACCCGGCCGCCCGGCGGGCCACCAAGGACGGCCGCGAGCTGGCGCTGACACTGCGCGAGTTCGACCTTCTCGGCCATCTCATGCGGCACCCGGGGCAGGCCCACAGCCGGGAGGCGCTGATGCGCGAGGTGTGGGGCTGGGAGTTCGGCGACCTGTCGACCGTCACCGTCCATGTGCGGCGGCTGCGCGGCAAGATCGAGGACGATCCGGCCAACCCCCGGCTGATCCGCACGGTGTGGGGCGTCGGCTACCGCTTCGACTCCGGGTCGGGAGGCGGCGATGCGTGACCTGCTGCTCATCGCGGCGTACGCCTTCGCCGGCGCGGCCGCCGCCGGGATCGTCGGGGCCCTGGTGCTGCGCGTGCTGCGCCACCGGTCGGTCGTCGTCTCGCTCACGATCGTCGCCGCCGTCACCGTGACCGCGATGCTGGCGGGCACCCTCACCGTCTGCAAGGCGATGTTCCTCGAGCCGCACGACTTCTCCGTGATCACCACGGTCGTGGCGATGGCCGCCGTCGTCGCCCTCGCCACCGCGCTGCTGCTGGGCCGCTGGGTCGTCGCCCGCAGCCGCGAACTGGCGCGGGCGGCCCGCTCCTTCGGCGACGGCGGCAGCTTCGCCGCACCCGGTGGCGCCGCCACCGCCGAGCTCGCCGAGCTCAGCCGCGAGCTGGCCGCGACCAGCGCCAAGCTGTCCGCCTCCCGGGCGCGGGAGCACGCCCTGGAGAAGTCGCGGCGCGAGCTCGTCGCCTGGATATCGCACGACCTGCGCACCCCGCTCGCCGGCCTGCGCGCCATGTCCGAGGCCCTGGAGGACGGCGTCGCGCCGGACCCGCAGCGCTACTTCCGGCAGATGCGCACCGAGGTCGACCGGCTCAACGCCATGGTCGGCGACCTCTTCGACCTCTCCCGCATCCACGCGGGCGCGCTCTCCCTGGCGCCCGCCCGGATATCCGTGTACGACCTGGTGGGGGAGGCCATCGCGGGCGCCGATCCGCTCGCCCGCGAGCTCGGCGTGCGGCTCGTCGGCGACCGCGTCGACGCCGTGCCGGTGGAGGTGGACGGCCGCGAGATGACCCGGGTGCTGGCCAACCTGCTGGTCAACGCCATCCGCCGCACCCCCGCCGACGGCACCGTCGCGGTCGCCGCCGAGCGCCGCGCCGACCAGGTGGTGCTCTCCGTGACCGACGGCTGCGGCGGCATACCGGAGGATGATCTTCCTCGGGTGTTCGACACCGGCTGGCGGGGCACCGCGGCCCGGACGCCGCCGGCGGGAGCGGGCCTGGGCCTGGCCATCGTGCGCGGCATCGTCGAGGCGCACGCCGGCCGCGCGGACGTGCGCAACGTCCAGGGCGGTTGCCGCTTCGAGGTCGTCCTCCCGGCCGCCCCGGAGGCCTGAGCCTCGGGGGCGTAAGTCCTGGTGGCGTAAGACTTTCGTCATCGGGTCCCACACCCCTGCCGCCGGGTACCCCGCGTTGAATGGGACCAGGAACAGCGGATACCAGGAGGCAGATATGAGCCGCGTACGACGTCTGATGACCAGCCCGGTGGTGATCGGCGCCCTGGCGCTCGCGTTGGTGGCACTCGGCTTCGGGCTGTACTGGTTCCAGCCGTGGAAGCTGTGGAGCGACGCGACCGTCGACGAGTCGGTGCCGTCGGCCGTGGCGCCGCCGCCCACCGCAACGCCCACCGCCACACCGGCCGCCCCGACCGCCCCGGCCGCGCCCCGCACGGTCGCGAGCGGCACCTTGATCAGCCACGAGCACGGCACCTCCGGCACCGTGCGTCTGCTGAAGCTCGCCGACGGCTCCCACGTCCTGCGGCTGGAGAACCTCGACACCAGCAACGGCCCCGACCTGAAGGTCTGGCTCACCGACGCCCCCGTCCGCGAGGGCAAGGCCGGCTGGCACGTCTTCGACGACGGCGCGTACGTCAGCCTCGGCGACCTCAAGGGCAACAAGGGCGACCAGAACTACCCGCTGCCCGCCGGAGTCGACCCGGCCGCGTACACCAGCGTCAGCATCTGGTGCGACCGCTTCGACGTTTCGTTCGGTGCCGCGGCACTGAAGGAAGTGTAATGATAGGGTAAAGAAGATCCTTTTCTGGCCACTTCTTTTCGGCCATTCTTTCTCGCCGCCATTGACCGCGCACATGCGCCACCTCGGGAGGGGCGACCATGGGAACCCGCCGGACCCCGCTGCCGGGCGTCGGAACGCAGTACGACTTCACCACCGAAGCGGGCCAGCACATCTCCGTCGTCGTCCACAACGACGGCCGCCGCTTCCTCGGCTTCTACCGCGCCGACGACCCCGACACCTGCGAGGCGTCGGTGCCGCTCACCCCCGACGAGGCCACCGCGCTGGCCCATCTGATCGACCAGACACCGCTCGACGCCATCCGCACCGACGGCCTCGACCTCGTCACCGAGCACATCCCCGTCAACAGCCGCTCGCCCTACGCGGGACGGCTGCTCGGCGACACCCGGGCCCGCACGCGCACCGGCGCCTCCATCGTCGCCGTCCTGCGCCGCACCAGCGTCCACCCCTCACCCGGCCCCGAGTTCCGGCTGGCCGTGGGGGACACCCTGGTCGCCGTCGGCACCCGTGAGGGCGTGGACGCCCTCTCCGCGATCGTCGCCGGAGGATGACATGCACGACACCACCGCGCTCCTCATAGAACTGGGAGCGGTCATCCTCGGCCTCGGACTCGTCGGACGGTTCGCCGGGCGCATCGGCCTCTCCCCGATACCCCTCTACCTCCTCGCCGGACTCGCCTTCGGCCACGGCGGCCTCCTCCCGCTCAAGGCCAGCGAGGACTTCGTCGCCGTCGGCGCCGAGATCGGCGTCATCCTCCTCCTGCTCCTCCTCGGCCTGGAGTACAGCGCCACCGAGCTCGTCACCAGCCTCAAGACACAGTCCCGGTCGGGCGCCGTCGACTTCCTCCTCAACGCCACCCCGGGCGCCGCCGCCGCCCTCCTCCTCGGCTGGGGCCCCGTCGCCGCCGTCGCCCTCGCCGGCGTCACGTGGATCTCCTCCTCCGGCGTCATCGCCAAGGTCCTCACCGACCTCGGCCGCCTCGGCAACCGCGAAACCCCCGTCGTCCTGGGTGTCCTCGTCATCGAGGACCTGTCGATGGCCGTCTACCTCCCCCTCCTGACCGCCCTGCTCGCGGGAGTCGGCCTCGCCGGCGGCAGCATCACCGTCCTCATCGCCCTCGGCACGGTCGGCCTGGTCCTGTACGCCGCCCTCCGCCACGGCCGCCTCATCAGCCGCGCCGTGTCCTCCGACAACCCGGAGATGCTGCTCCTGGTCGTCCTCGGCCTCACCGTGCTCGTCGCCGGTGTCGCCCAGGAGCTCCAGGTCTCCGCGGCGGTCGGCGCGTTCCTGGTCGGCATCGCGCTGTCCGGCGAGGTCGCCGAGGGCGCCCGCAAGCTCCTCACTCCGCTGCGCGACCTGTTCGCCGCGGTCTTCTTCGTCTTCTTCGGCCTGTCCACCGACCCGGCCGACATCCCGCCGGTGCTGGTGCCCGCGCTGCTGCTCGCCCTCGTCACCGCCATCACCAAGATCATCACCGGCTGGTACGCGGCCCGCCGCGCCGGCATCGGCAGCCGGGGCCGCCTCCGCGCGGGCGGCGCGCTGGTCGCCCGCGGCGAGTTCTCCATCGTCATCGCGGGCCTCGCGGTCGCCACCGAACCGCGCGTCGGGCCGCTGGCCACGGCGTACGTCCTCATCCTGGTGATCCTCGGCCCCCTCGCCGCCCGCTGGACGGAGCCGGCCCTGCGGCGCGTACGCCTCTTCCGCCGCCCGGGGCCGCGCGCGGATCCGCCGCCCGGCCACGAGCACGAGCGGATCGCGGACGGCGCGGGGAACGGTGCGAGGGACGGCGTGACCGTCAGCGGCCCGGCCGAAGGTCGATGAACACCGCGCCGTGGTCCATGGCCACGGCGACGTACTGGCCGGCGGCGGTCAGGGAGCGGGCGGGACGCGGCAGGACGATCGTCTGCTTCCAGTCGTTCGTCAGGTCCCGGACCGCCAGCGAACCCGGCAGCTCGGCCGTCACGATGTGTGGCCGGCCGTCGAGGACGGTGGTGGCGAGGGCGGTGACGGCGCCGTCGGCGCGGAACAGCTCGGTCTGTACGTCCGTCGCCGCGTTCCAGGCGTACACGACCTCGTCGCCCCTGCTGTGCAGCACATGAGGGTGCCCGTCGAGGGTCGCCCCGGTCATGGCCGCCACGGGCCACGACGAGATCCCCGTCGTCTCGCCGACGAAACGCCAGACGGCAAGGGACTCGGCCGTCCCCAGCGCGGCGAACGGGCTGCCTTCCACGGTCGCGCACACCAGTGAGGTGACAGGCCGCCGGGTCGGCCGTCCCGATACCCAGCGCCGTTGTCCGCTCCACGGAAAGCGGAGCACGTCGATTCCCTGGTCCGTTCCCAGTACGGCGAAGGAAGCATCGTCGATCGTCGTACAGGCCAGCGCACGCACGGGGCGGTCCTCGGGCAGCGTGTACTCGGAACGGCAGGCGCCGGTCGCCAGGTCCCAGACGCGTACCGTCCCGTCCTCCCCGCCCGTGACCGCGTGCGGCCGGTCCTCGATGGTGATGCAGTCCAGGGCGCGCACCGGCCCCTCGTGCCCGGCCAGCACATGGTCTCGCGTGCCCCCCGGCAGCTGCCGTACGACGACCGACCCGTCGTCGCAGCCCAGGAACAGCGTCGGCACCGGCGTGATCGTGGTCGAGAAGACGCCCACCACCGACAGGCCCGCCACCCCCGCCGAGACCGGATACCACGGCAGGTGCCGCGCGAAGGAGTCGGCCAGCCGCCGGAACCCGCGCCGCGTCGCCGCCTCGACGGCGAGGACACCGCCCCGCTCCCGGGGGCCCAGCCCGAGATGGGCGGGCGCCGACGCCTCGTACACCTCCGCCACCCGCCGGCCGTGGTGCGTCGTGACGGAACCGAGCGCGCGCAGCAGCCGGTTCGGCTCGGCGTGGAGCACGAACTCCCGGCCGTCGAGCAGCGGGTCGAGGGCCCCGGCCGCCGCCGCGTGCGTGGACAGGTGCGCCAGGACGTACGGCGGCGCCGCGGGCCAGTCCCGCCGGCCGTCGTCCGCCCTGCGCGGCACCAGATCCAGCAACGCTTCCGTGATCAGCGCCTGTACGGACCCGGGGTCGTCGCCGGCGCGCAGGTAATGGGTCACGGCACGGCAGAGCCGGTACGTGCCCAGCTCGAACAGGTCCGCGGCGGCCTTCACCACCCAGCCGGTGTCCCGCCGCCCGCCACCGCCGCCTGACAGGGCGTCGGCCAGGGCCGTCCACACGTCCGACGGCAGTGGCGAACCCGTGTGCTCGGCGTACGCGAGCGGCAGCAGCCACCGCTCCATCTCCGTCCGGTCGTCCCCGAAGCGGCTCAGCCGGGCGTCGGCGGCGGCCTCGGCCTCGGCCTCCCATGAGTCGTCGGGCGCGTCGGAGGAGAGCCGGGCGTCCAGCACGGCGCCCGCCAGCGAGCGTGCGAGGGCGATGGACCCGCCCGCCCAGTCGACGACGGTCGCCGCCAGCGCACGGGCGTCCGGGACGCCGGTCAGCAGCGCGCGCACGAAGTCCTCGGGCGCGGCACGGTAGGCCTCCTCGTCGAGGTCGAGGACCTCGACGGCCGGGCCGAGCAGCGGCAGCGACTCCGGGCGGGCGGCCACGACGAGCCGGACGCGGGGAAGCGCGCCGACCGGCCGCAGCCGCTCCCGGGCGACTTGCTCCGGATCCCCGGCCTCGTCCAGGCCGTCGACGAGGAGGATGACCGGCTCCGGGCCCGTGCCCGCCGACATCAGAGACTGGTTCAGGGACAGTCCGAACCTGCGGTCGTTCGCCTGGAGCCAGGACGCCGCGGGGAACAGCCTGGCCAACCGTCGCAGCAGCTTCCCGGTGCCGGGAGAGCCGGTCACCACACGCATGCGGCCGTCGTGGCGGTCGCCGCGCAACCAGGACCACAGCGCGGCGAGCGCGGGGGTGCGCAGGGGGTTCGGGAAGAGCGGGGCGCCCGGGCCGCCGTCGGTGGCCCACAGGGCCCATGACGGTGCGGTGTCGTCGTCTTCGACGACGTCCTCGTAGGTGCGTCTGATGCTCTCCAGCGTCTCCGCCGTGTCCAGGAACGCCTGCCCCTCATCGGCCGTCGCCTTCCCGAGGACCCGCGTGGCGGCCTCGGCCAGCGCGGTCCCGCCGCCCGGCCCCGCGCGCATGGCGGCCGCCAGCACGGACAGCGCGGTGCGACCCAGCGGCACGCCGACGAGCGGCAGCCCGCCCGGGTTCCGCTCGGATTCCACATCCAGCAGGAACAGCACGTGCCCCGGCCCGCGGGCGTGCCCCGGCCCGCGGGCCGCCAGCAGACGGTAGAGCGCCTCCGGTGTCACTCCCGGACCCCCACCGTGCGCGAGCAGCAGGTATCGTCCGGCCGCCCAGTCCGTGTGGCCGCTGTACACCACCACCGCGTCCGCCGGACCGAGCTGTGCTTCCGCCGCCCACGCGTCGATCTCGCGCAGCGCCCCTTCGGCGCCGTCGGTGCGGAACGTGAGCTGTGGCAGGGCGTGGACGTAGCCCGAGTCGATGAGGAGGCCGGCCATGTCGCCGACGCTGTGCACGCTCACCGTGCGGCGCTGGCCCGCGGCCTGCTCCGCCCCCAGCGTGATCAGGAACCGCCGCCCCTCCGCCGCCTGCGCCTCCTCCCGCAGGCCCTGTCGGCGCCGCACCAGACCGCGCACCTCCGCCCAGTGCCGCGCCCCCGCCGGAAGGGCGAGCGGGCCGCCCGGGGCGGGGGCCGCCGCGGTGAAGCGCGGGCCCGCGCCGCGCGTCCGCCCGTCGGTGTACGCGGAGACCGCCGCGATCACCTCGTCGGCCTCGTCGCGCCGGATGGTGCCCAGCAGCCGCTCCCGCACGCCCGGCGCGAACTCGTACGCGGCGTCCAGCCCCTCCCCGCCGTCCGGCCCCGGCAGCCGGCGCAGCAGGCCGCTGAAGACGATCTCCGCGAGGTCGGACAACGGGCTGTCCGGCACCATCGTGGACTGCACCATCCGCATCACCGGCAGGTTCAGCGGCGCCGCCGCGAGGTAGGCCGCCAAGCGGAAGACGCGCGGCTGCGTGGTGGCGCGGAAGTCCTCGAAGGCCACCGGGAGCGCCGGCTCCGGCCCGCGGGGCAGCGGTGCCTCGGACGCCGCGGGCAGCAGCACCGCCGCGCCGTCGAAGGCGCCCGCCCCCGCCACCGCCGCCGCCCACGGCCCCAGCCACTCGGGCGTGGCGCCCAGCACCGGCACGGCGACGTCGCCCGGTTCCGGAGCCCGGGCACCGAGCCCGTACGGGGCGTACGCCAGGCGGGCGCCGCCCTGCGTGCCCGGCCCCGTGGAGCGGAACCGCACCGGTGCGGGCGGCAGCGCCGTGCGGTCCCAGAGATGTTCGGGCAGCGGCTGGACGACCGCCGCGGGGCCTGCCGTCGCCCAGTCCCGCAGCGCCGTGCGCAACGCCGCCGACCGCCACTGCGGCGCGACGCCGTCCGTCAGCACCAGCGTGATCGTGCGGCCCGTCGGGTCGAGCGTCGTCGCCGGGGCCCGCAACGCGGACGCGACGTCGGTCCCGGCGGCTGACGCGGCCGGTGCCAGACCGGGCCGCCCGTCGGCGCGCGGCCGCAGGCAGTACGTCCGTACGTCGCGGAACGCGCCCGTCCGCCGCAGCAGCTCGGTCAGCTCCCGCCCGAGCGGAGCCCAGAAGGCTGCGCCGTCCCCGTACGCGTCCAGGATCAGCGTGACGTCGAACCAGCGGTCCGCCGCCGGGGCCAGCACCGGCAGCCAGTGCCGCCGCTCGGCGGCCAGGTCCGCCGTGGCGTCCTCGTCGAGCACGGTACGGACAGCCGACGCGACACGCCGCTTCAACGGCCGGAGCGTACGCGCCAGTTCGCGGGCGCGCGGCAGCGTGGCCGGGGCCGTCAGGCGCACTGGGACGGCAGCGGTCGGAGCGGCCGTCACGGCGGGAGCCTCCGGTGACGCCTCCGGCCGCGGCAGGTACAACCGCGTACCCGGATCCGCCGACGCGGGGGGCTCCGAGGCCGACCGGGACGAAACCGGACCGGCCCGGCCGGGCGGGGACGAGTCCGGCGGGGACGGGTCCGCCGTCTCGGCCGCGCCGGAGGCCCCGCCCGACGCGGGCACCTCCCCGGGCGGCGGCGCGGGCAGGTTCCGTGCCAGCCAGATCAGTTCGGCGACGTCACGCGGGCCCGGCGGCCCGCCGCCTTGATCCAGCGCGCCGAGCAGGGCGCCGAGCCGCTCGATCGTCACGACCGGTCACGACCCGGCCGACGGCGCCCGCGGGGGCGCGGGCACCGTCACGTCGAGGTGCTGGAACACCAGCTCCGTCAGCCGCTCGAGGTCCGGCGCGCCGTCACCGCTCGTACGGCTCACCAGGTACACGGCGTTGAGGAGCTGGTCGGTGGCCAGCTCACCCGTCGCCGCGTGCGCCAGGAACCGCCTGATCACCTCGTCCGCGTCGTCCGCAGCCGTCGCCAGATGGGCCCGCACGATCGCGCGCAGCCGCTCCTCGTCGTCGACCCCCGGCAGGTGGAGGCGTACGCAGCGGCGCAGGAACGCGGGCGGGAACTCCCGCTCGCCGTTGCTGGTCAGGATGACGAACGGGAAGGTCCGGCACCGCACCGTGCCGCCGGTCACCGTCACCGGCTCACCGTCGTCGGCCGGGCGCACCCGTACCGTCGGCTGCCGGTCGGCGACGCGCGACAGCTCCGGGATCTCGAACATGCCCTCCTCGAACACGTCCAGGAGGTCGTTGGGCAGGTCGATGTCGCTCTTGTCGATCTCGTCGATGAGCAGGACCCGCGGGAGTGCGTACGGCGCCAGCGCCGTGCCCAGCGGCCCGAGCCGGACGAACCGGCCGAGGTCCGTGACCGGCGCCGGATCGCCCGTCTCGCGGGCCACCCCCGCCTCCTCGAGCCGCCCGAGGGAGTCGTACCGGTACAGCCCGTCCCGCAGGGCCGACTTGCTGTTGACCGGCCAGCGCAGCACCCGGCCCAGCCGCAGCTCGCGCGCGACCGCGTGCGCGAGCGTCGACTTGCCGGTGCCCGGGTCCCCCGTCACCAGCAGCGGCCTGCGCAGGTACAGCGCGGTGTTGACCGCCTCGACGGTGGCCTCGTCCGCGCGGTAGGCGTCCGCGTGCGGCAGCCGCCGCCCGCCGTCCGCGTCCGCGTCGCGGTCGAACGGCGTCGGCTCGACGCCGCGGCCGAAGTCCCGCCACGGTGGGGGAGCGGGCAGCCTGTCGATGCCGTCGTGCGGCTCGCTGACGCCCTGGTAGATCCGCCACTCGCCCGCCGTGCGCGCCGTTCGCCTCATGTCGTATGCCTCATGTGGGTTGCCTCATGTGGTCCTGCCAGTCCTTCCTCGGCCCCCGCCTCGGCGGGGGACAGGGGCCGTCGGGGGATCTGCCGCCGCGGGTCGTCCCAGAGCAGCACGATCCGCTCGCCGATGTGGTCCTCGCCCGCACCCGCCGCGGCGACCGCTTCGTTGCGCAGCGCGCACACCTTCTCCGGCAGCTCGTCCCGGGCCGTCCCGGCCAGCGCCGCCCGCGCCTCGGCGAAGAACCGGTCACCCGGGCAGGCCTGCCGCCCCGGCGCCCCGCACCTGCCGCCGTCCCCGCGCGCGCAGGCCGCCGCGCCCCGCCGCCACGTCATCAGCGGCACTCCGGAGGCGACGGCCACCCGGTACGCGTCCGACACCGGCGCCGACGAGCGCGGCGAACCGGCCAGCGCCAGCGCGGCCAGCGTGGGGTCCCCGTCGAACGACGCCCCCAGCGCCGCCTGGTTCTGCCCGTCGCGGCCGCACACGCACACCAGCGCCTCGCCGATCGCCCGGCCGTCCAGGTGCTCCCAGCGCCGCTCCCACGCGGCGTGCAGCTCGGGAGCCTCGTGCCGCTCCAACGGGCGCACCACCACGTGCTGCTTGCGGCCCAGCGCGAACCACGGGTAGTCCGGCCACAGCAGCCAGTCGGGGAACTCCTCGTCCAGCGCCTCCTTCGGCAGGATCAACTCGATCAGACCCGGGCTGGTGACCCCGCCCATGATGTCGATCTGTTCCGGCAGCAGCTCCGCGAGGAGCCCCAGCGCCTCCTTCAGCGGCAGCGCCTCCGACTCCGCCGCCACCGGCACGATGTCCGCACGGGAGCGGTAGCGCCACACCATCACGTGGTACAACTCCCGGTCCCGCAGGGAGTGCCGCACCCGCCCGATGATCGACGGCCGCTCCCCGGCCGCCCGCCCGCCGGCCAGCCGCCGCTGCGCCTCGTCGCCGAGCCCCAGCCGGCCGGCGACGATGAGCACCCGGTCGCGCAGTTCCTGTACGGCGTCCCGGGGCCCGCCGCCCCGCGCCGCGCGATCGGCGGCGAAGGCCAGCTCGTACGGCAACTCCCCGTCCTCCGGCGGCATCTGGGCGGCCAGATCCGTGAAGACGTCCCGGTGGTCCAGCAGTGGGTAGTCCTCCTGCGGCGCGGCGCCGGGCGCCGCCGCCGCGAGGAACGCGGCGCGGTGCGCCCCGGCCGACGGGGCGACCGGTAAGGCGGCGAGCAGCGCGAGCAGGTGACGGTGCTCGTCGCTGCTCAGTCCCGCCGCCAGAGTGTCACCGCCCTCCGTGGGTCCGTACGCGTGGACGCGGTCGGCGGCCCGCGACCAGCGGGCGTCCTCGCCGTGGAACCGGTCGTGGGCCCGTATCAGAGCCCGGTAGACGTCCGGGTCCAGCAACCGCAGCGCGCTCACCGGCGTGGCCAGCCCGCCCATGTCGCTGCCCTTGAGTCGGGTGGCCTTGACGACCCCGCACACGCCGCCGGACGCCTGGCTGAGCACGGGCCCGCCGGACAGGCCCTCGTTCACCTCGGCCCCGGCCAGCTCCATCATCCGGCCGCCGTGCAGGAAGGTGCTCCCGCCCCGGCGCAGCTCGGCCGTCCGCGCGGCGGGCACGCCCGGTTCGTACGTGTCCGAGAAACCCGCCGCCGTCAGCGGCGTGCCCGCCGCGGGCAGCAGGCCGTGCAGCCAGACGCACGGGTGGCCCGGCGGCGCGTCGCGCAGCTCCAGCACGGCCAGGTCGGGGTACGGCCACAGGCCCCGCCCGGGCCGGGGCGGCGGCGCGGACGCCGTCCGCACGATCCCTTCGTAACGGACGCCCTGCCACTCGATGGGCACCCGCGCGCCGGGCCGCGCGCCGGCGACGTGCGCGCACGAGACCACGAAACCGGGCGCCACGAAGAAACCCGCCCCTCTGGTCACGCCGTCGACGCGGACGCGGCAGCTCTCCAGCAGTTCCTGGAGCAGCGCGAGGGGTGGAGGCCGGTGCATCGGGGTCGTCGTGATGGGGCTCGGCTCCTCAGTCCTGGGAGGTCGCGGACGGCGAAGCCGGTGCCGTGGCCGGCGGCCGGCTTGCCTGCGGCGGCAGCGGCGGCTGCGCCGGCACCGCGGTCGGCACCGGTGCCGCTACCGGTACCGGCACCGCCCCGGGGCCGTTCCACTTCAGCGTGACCTTGAACGCGGCCTTGCCGCTGCCGCCGACCACGGCCGCCACCACGCCGTCCTGGCCCGCCGCCAGCTCCAGCCCGAACTCGACGGTGACCTCGTCCGGCATGGCCCCCGCCACGGCCGCGCGCGTGTTCGTCGCGATCGCGCGCAGCGACTGCTGGAACCCCTCCAGGCGCTCGACCAGCCGCTCGCCGATCCCGGAGTCGCTCGGTCCGCCCTCCTCGGCGACCGTCGCCCAGATGACCTGGCCGTCCGGCATCTCCAACCGCACCGGCTGTGACATGAGCCCCCCTCAGTTCCTCAACGACCGCCCGCCGCCCACCCGTCGCGTCACATGCTAGGAAAAAACATTGGCGCGAGTGGGCGGAAGTGGCCTACGGTAAAGCCGTTCGCACGACCACGACGAGAACGTCAGAACTATGGGCGGGAGGTGTTGACCGATGACTGTCATTGCGCTGGGCGCTGCCCGCATCCAGTCCTTTGTCATCGCCATTCCCGTGGCCTCCGGCTGACGCAACGCATTCCTGAGCCGCGTGCCCGTCCGGGCTCGCGCCCTCGCCGGAGGTCACCCTTCCTCGAAGGGTTTCCCCCTTGTCCTCGTCGACTTCGTCGTCTTCTTCCTCTTCTTTTGCCTTCACCTCTTCCTCCGCGCCGCATCCCCTCGCCCCGTACGGCTGGGATGCGGTGTGGGAGGCGGAATTCGCCCCGTATGCCGCCCAGGGGCTGCTCGCCGGCCGGGTGGTACGGGTCGACCGCGGCCAGTGCGACGTCGTCACGGCCGACGGGCTCGTCCGCGCGGACACCGCCTTCGTGACGCCGCACGATCCGCTGCGGGTCGTCTGCGCCGGTGACTGGGCCGCCGTCGACCCCGACGGCACTCCGCAGTATGTACGCGCGTATCTGCCGCGCCGTACCGCGTTCGTGCGCTCCACCTCCTCCAAGCGGTCCGAGGGGCAGATCCTCGCGGCCAACGTCGACCACGCCGTCATCGCGGTCTCCCTCGCCGGTGAGCTCGACCTGAACCGGATCGAGCGGTTCCTCGCGCTCGCCTGGGAGTCCGGCGCCCAGCCGCTCGTCGTGCTCACCAAGGCGGACCTGGTGCCCGACCCCGTGGGACTGTCGTATCTGGTGCAGGACGTCGAAACCGCCGCACCCGGCGTGCAGGTCCTGCCGGTCAGCTCCGCCACCGGCGAGGGCGTCGACGTGCTCGCCGCCGTCGTGGCGGGCGGCACCAGCGTGCTGCTCGGCGTCTCCGGCGCGGGCAAGTCCACCCTCGCCAACGCGCTGCTCGGCGAGGACGCCATGGCCGTCCAGGCCATCCGCGACGTCGACGGCAAGGGCCGGCACACCACCACGACCCGGAACCTGCTCCTCCTGCCGGGCGGCGGCGTGCTGATCGACACGCCCGGACTGCGGGGCGTCGGCATGTGGGACGCCGGGACGGGCGTCGGGCAGGTGTTCTCCGAGATCGAGGAGCTGGCGGCGGAGTGCCGGTTCCACGACTGCGCCCACCGGGCGGAGCCCGGCTGCGCGGTCCTCGCCGCCATCGAGGACGGCACCCTCCCGGAGCGGCGCCTGGACAGCTACCGCAAGCTCCTCCGCGAGAACCAGTACATCGTCGCCAAGACCGACGCCCGCCTGCGCGCGGAGATCCGCAAGGACTGGAAGCGCAAGGGCGCGCAGGGCCGCGCGGCGATGGAGGCGAAGCGGGGGCGCGTGAGCTGACGCGGTACCGCCGGCACGACCCGTACGACCGGGCCGGCCGGCACGGGTGTCCGTGCCTTCCCTACCTTCCGGGCACGGGCACCCCGCGTGGGCACCCCTCGTCAGTGAGCGGCCGCGTCAGTGAGCGGCCGCCTCCGCGACGCCGCCCCGCAGCGCCTCGGCCAGCGGCAGCACCGTCTCGTCGTGGCCGAGGTACTTGACCGCCGGATGCGCGTCCAAACCGGGGTTCGAGACCTTCCTCGTCTCCTCCAGCGCCTCGCACGGACCCGTCAGCACCTTGCGCAGGTTCATCGACGCCACGATGTAGTCGTCGCGGTCGGCGACGTTCACCCAGCGGGCCACTTGAGGGGGCGCGCACGGCGGCTGCGGCCGCACCCGCTCCCGCACGATCGTGCGCAGCCCCAGCGGCGAACCGAAGGTCACCAGCAGCGGCAGCGGCGCGTCCAGCCGGTGCAGTGCCTCGTACGCGACGACCGTCCCCAGGGAGTGCGCGTACACCGCGCGCGTCTCCGGCCCGATCTCGGCCAGCACGGCCTGCTGCGCCCGCTCCCGGATGTCCTCGTCCTCCAAGTACGCGGCGACCTGGGCCAGGTTCCGCAGAAGCGTGGTCTTCAGCGCGCCGAAGACCGAGCGGGCGACGATGCCGCAGCGGGCCAGGCTGCCCACCGTGAGCCGGAGCAGCTCCGGAACGCCCTGCTCGGGCCCGAGATCCTCACGGAACGCCGTCAGTTCCCGTGCCGCCTCCGCTCGGTCGTCCGGGTTGGCGGCGTGGTCCTCCACGTTCTCCAGCAAGTCCCGGCCGACGCGCTGGGCGGTGGCCGCCATCGTCTCGGGCAGCGGCTGGTCCCACTCGTCGCGGGGCGTGTACGGCTTGAAGAGGTCGCGGTAGTACGCCATGGCGGTGGTGACGTGCCCGGTCGCGAGCCGGTCGGCGAGGTCCGTCTCACCGGCCGCCCGCAGGGTTCCGCTGATCGCCGCGGTCCACTCGCCGTGGAGTTCGCCGACGGACTGGTCCAAGGGGCCGATGCCATGGACGAGAACGACTTCTGCCACCGTGCGCGGTCCCCCTCCGCCGGCCCGGCGCCGACCGTCACCGGCCCGGGCTTGTCGCTGTCGCACCAGGATCCCTTCTCACCCTGCGGACGGTCAACTCGCCACCGTGCACCGGCCCTTGCCCGACCCTCACCGATAATGGCGCGATGTCGAACCGCTTCTCCTTGGTGATCGCCGCGCAGTGGGACGGCTCCGGCCGGCACCTGGACGACCTCGCGCGTCAGGCGGAGGCGCTCAACGCGCATTTGCTCGACGACGACCGCGGCGGCTGCCTGCCCGCCCACGGCGGCGGCCTGCTGCTCGACCCGGACGGCGTCGAGGCCGTGCGGGACGCGGTCGCCGCCGCCTTCGCCCACACCACGGCGTCCGCCCAGGACGGGCCCGCCACCCTCCTGCTCGCCTTCCTCGGCCACGGAGTCGGCGTCCGCCACGACGACTTCCTCTACCCCGTGGCCACCAGCCCGGCCGCGCTCGACGTACGGACGGCCTACTCGGTCCCGGCAGGCCTGCGCGACGGACTGACCCGGCACGGGGACGTCCGCGCGCTGGCCGTGGTCATCGACGCCTGCCAGTCCGGTGTCGCCGCGCTGGCCGCCGCCCAGGACTGGTTCCCCGCCTCCATGGAACGGGGCCGTGAGATCGCGGTCCTCACCTCCGCCTCCACCGACCAGCCCGCCTACGGCCTGTCGTTCGTACGCGAGGTCAACCGGGTGCTGCGGGACGGCCACGCGCGTCTGGACCGCCTGCTCCACCACGACCAGCTGCGCTGGGCGGCGGGCTCGGCGACCAGGGGGCAGCAGCCGCAGACGGTGGCGCACGGCGGCGCCTACAGCGGCCCCGACCCCGCGCGGCCGCACTGGATCGCCAAGAACGCCGCCTACGTCAAGGCGTTCAGCGTGCTGGCGTTCAGCCCGCCCGGCGAGGCGCAGCTGACGCATCTACGGCGGTTCCAGACGCCCGAGTCGCTGCCCGGGATCATCGACGCGGTGACGACCCACCGCGCGGTGGCGGTCGTGGGCCGCAAGGGGTACGGCAAGAGCGTGCTCGCCGCCGCGCTGTGCAGACCGGAACTCCTCGCGCACGCCGCGAAGTTCCGCGTCAGGGCCCTGCACCACCTGGGTCCGACCTCCGCGGACGAACGGGTCCTCTCGGACATCGCCCGCCAACTCGCCGCCTACCTCCCCGGGTTCGCGGCCGCCCAAGCGGCGTTCCGGAGCGAAGTGCCGCAGTCCGAACGCAACGCGATGCCGCCGCAGCGGCGCCTGCTGGCCGAGCCCCTGTCCCGCTGCGCGTCCACCGAGCCCGTACGCGTCGTCGTGGACGCCCTCGACCAGATGGAACCGAGCCAGATCCCGCGCCTGACCGAGGCGCTGGACAGCCTCGTCGAGGGCACGCCTCCCTGGTTCGGCATCGTCGTCACCAGCCGCGACGGGATCCGGCTGCCCGCCTCCTGGCACCGGCTGCCCATGACCCCCGCCTCCGACGAGCAGATCAAGGGGTACCTCCGCACCGAGGGCGGCGGGGCCGGTCGGCGTGCCGACATCCTCCGGCGGGCCGCCGGCAACTGGCAGACGGTCCGCCTGTTGGTCCAGGCCGGGACCGCGGCCGGTTCCGAAACCCTCCACGACGCCCTGTACGAGGAGGCCTGGGACCGCGCCCGCAGGAACGCGCCCGGCGGCCGGGCGGAGTGGGTGGACGCCGTGCTCAACGTCCTGGGCGCCGTGGGCCAGGGCCCGGTGCTGCCCCGCCCGCTCCTGCTCCAGGCGGCCGCGCACCTCCACGGCCCCGGCACCGAACCCGAACTCGACCAGGTGCTGGAGCTGCTGCCCGGGCTGCTGAGCCGGGTCCCCGAGCCCCGCGTCGGCGAGATGATCGGCGCCGACCACCAGACCATGGTGGACCACATCGCGGAGACGGCCGAGCTCGAGGGGCGGCTGTCACCGGCGGAAGGGCACCGCGCCCTCGCCGAAGCGCTCGGCACAATGGCACCCATGACCCAGCACGATCCGGACGATCCCCTCCACGCGTACGCGCGCGACGCCGAGCCCGTACACCTGTGGGAGCTGGGGGAGTACCAGCGCGTACTCGCCAGTCTTGAGGCCCGGCCCTCGACCGACGCGGCCGCCAACCGCGACCGGTGGCTGGCCTGGTGCGAGCGGCTGTCCGCCCGGCCCGGCCCGGAGCACATCGCGACCCTGCGGGCCCGCCAGCACGCCGCCTACTGGGCCGGACGCGCCGGGTCGTACAGCACCTCGCGCGCGATGTACGAGGCGGTGATGGAGGTGCAGTCGCGCGTCCTGCCGCCCGACGACGAGGACACCCTGGAGAGCAGGCACCGCATCGCCTACGCGACTGGCCAAACGGGCCGCTTCGCCGAGGCGGTGGCGCTCCACCGGGAACTCCTCGCCACCCAGACCCGGGTCCTCGGGCCCGACGACCGGCGGACTCTCGAAACCCGCCACCACATCGCCTACTGGACCGGGCGCGGCGGGGCGATGGCCGAGGGCCTGCGGCTCCACGAGGAGCTCCTCCCGCACCAGATCCGGGTCCTCGGGCCCACGCACCGGGACGTCCTGGAGAGCCGCCACTACATCGCGTACTGGTACGGCCGCCTCGGCCGGCCGGATGAGGCGCTCGCCATGCACGAGCGACTGCTGCGCGACCGTGTCGAGGTCTTCGGCGAGGACCACGAGCAAGTCGTCTTCAGCCGCATGAACATCTGCAAGTTCACCGCCGAGGGCGGCCGGCCCCGGGAGGGCCTCGCCGCGTACCGCGACCTGCTCCCGCAGGTGGAGCGGGTCAAGAGCCCGCACCACCCCGACGCGCTCCTCGTACGGCTCAACATCGCGCGCTACACCTGGGAGCTCGGCGACCCGGTGGAGGGGCTGCGGCTCCACGAGGAACTCCTCGCCGACCAGCGGCGCGTCAACGGCGACCGCCACCCCACCGTGCTGATCACCCGGCACAACATCGCCTGGATCCACGGGGAGACCGGCGACCCGGAGCGCGCGGTGCGGGAGCTCACCGCCCTGCGCGACGAGCGGATCGAGGTGTACGGCTCCGAGGACCACCCCGAGGTCCTGACGACCCGCCTCGGCATCGCGTGGTGGACCGCCGCCGCCGGAGACCCGGAGGCGGGCGTGGCGCAGCTGCGCACGGTCCTCGCGGACCGGGCCCGGGTGCTGGGCGACGGCCACCCCGACGTACTGGACGCCCGCTCACGCCTCGGAGAGCTGCTCGGGCGGGCTGGGGCGGGACACGCGGTGGCGGCGGAGGAGGCGGTGGAGCTGCTGTCCGCGACGGCGGCCGAGCAGGCGCGGCGCAACGGCGCCCGTCACCCGCACACCCTCGCCACCCGGGCCCGCCTGGCGGACGTCCTGCTGCGGACGGGCCGCCCGGCGGAGGCCAGGGAGCTGCTCGCCGGGCTGCTCCCTCACCAGGCGGAGGTGCTGGGATCACGGCACCCGGCCACGCGGGCGACCGAGAACGCGCTCGCACCGGGATGAACGACCGGGTGATCGGGAGAACGAACGCGGTGTCCGAAAACCGCCGGACCGCGCCCGGCGGCCCGGCGACACTGGAGGCGTGACACGGACGGACAGCGGGGCGGACACCAGGTACGAGGCGGTGTGCAGCCGCGACGCGCGCTTCGACGGGGAGTTCTTCTTCGCGGTGGTGACCACCGGCATCTACTGCCGGCCCAGCTGCCCGGCCGTCACGCCCAAGCGGCAGAACGTCACGTTCTTCCCGAGCGCCGCCGCGGCCCAGCGCCACGGCTTCCGGGCCTGCCGGCGCTGCAGGCCCGACGCCGTGCCGGGGTCCGCCGCCTGGAACGTACGCGCGGACGTGGTGGCGCGGGCCATGCGTCTGATCGGTGACGGGGTCGTGGACCGCGAGGGCGTCCCCGGACTGGCGGAGCGGCTCGGGTACAGCGCGCGGCAGGTGCAGCGCCTGCTCAACGCCGAGCTCGGCGCCGGGCCGGTCGCGCTCGCCCGGGCCCAGCGCGCCCACACCGCGCGTACGCTGCTCCAGACGACGTCGCTGCCGGTCACGGAGATCGCCTTCGCGTCCGGGTACTCCAGCGTGCGGCAGTTCAACGACACGATCCGGGAGATCTACGCGCGCACGCCGAGCGAGCTGCGCGCCGAGCGGCGCGGCCGGGCGGCCGCCGGGCTCGGCGGGGTGCCGCTGCGGCTCGCGTACCGGGGCGCGTATGCCGCGCGGGAGGTCTTCGACCTGCTGGAGGGCGAGGCCGTCGACGGTGTGGAGGAGGTCGCCGGCCGCCCCGGCGCGCGCACCTACCGGCGCACGCTGCGGCTGCCGTACGGCTCCGGGATCGCCGCCGTCGACGAGCGGTCCTCCGGGCCGTGGCTGGAGGCCCGCATCCATCTGAGCGACCTGCGCGACCTGACGACCGCCGTCCAGCGGCTGCGCCGCCTGTTCGACCTGGACGCCGACCCGTACGCGGTCGCCGAGCGGCTCGGCTCCCTCGCGGCCGCCCGCCCCGGCCTGCGGTCGCCCGGCGCGGCGGAGCCGGAGGAGTTCGCGGTCCGGGCCGTGGTGGGGCACGCGGAGGCGCGACGGCTGGTCGCGGCGTACGGTACGCCGCTCGACACCCCGTGCGGCGGCCTCACCCACCTGTTCCCTGAGCCCGCCGCGCTCGTCGGACACCCGGGGGTCGGGGCGCTCGCCGCCGCGCTGGCCGGCGGTGACCTGCGGCTCGACCCGGGCGCCGACCGCGACGAGGCCGAGCGGGCCCTGCGCGCACTGCCCGGGGTCGGCGCCCGGCCGGCCGCGCTGATCCGGATGCGCGCCCTCGGCGACCCGGACGTGGCGCTCGACGAGCGCGCGGACCGGGAGGAGTGGCGGCCCTGGCGTTCGTACGCCACCCGATACCTCGCCGGTGAGGCGCGAGGGGGCGTCTTGCCGATCTTGCCGGGCTCGCGGCGCCTGGCACGCGCGCTCGCCGCGTTGTCGTCGGTCGCCGATGGCCCCCGTAGCCCTTCGGGCACGGGAGGTGCCCCCACCGCATGGACTCCCTCCTCCGCCTTGCGATCGCACGCTCCCCCAGAGCTTCGCCTGGGGGGACCCCCAGACGCCGCTCGCTGATCCGGCCTGATCGACAAGACGCCCCCTAGGGGCCCTCAGCCGCCGACCACCGCGCCGATCCAGCCGCCGACGACCAGCAGGCACGCGAACAGCTCCACCAGCACGCTCGCGCCGATGGCCCGCATCACCGTCCGGGTCGAGGCGACGGCCGGCCCGTGGCCGCCCAGCCGGAACCGCTCCGAGAGGTAGATGCCGCCGATGTAGCCGGGTACGGCTCCGACCACCGGGACCAGCACGAAGCCGAGCAGCGCGCCCACACCCGCGTACACCACCATCCGGACGGTGACGCCCACGCCGCGCAGCCGGCGCGCGGGCAGCTGCCAGACCACGACCTGGGTCAGCAGGAGGAGGGCCGTCGCGCCGACGAGCAGCCACCAGGCGAGGCCGCTCTTCTCGTGGAGCGACCACCACGCGGTCGCCGCCCAGACGAGCCAGGTGCCCGGCACCCCGGGGACCAGCACGCCGAACAGGCCGAGCAGCATCACCGACCCGGTCACGACGAGCTGCCACGCACTCACGCGTCCAGCCTGCCGGACCCGCTCCTTCCACGCAGGTCGGCGTCAGCCCCGCGCCACCCACCCGCGTGCGTACGCGTGCCAGCCCAGTTGGAGGCGCGTCGTCACGCCCGCCGCCTCCATCAGGGCCTTCACGCGGCGCTGGACCGTGCGCAGGCCGAGGTCCAGCTGCTTGGCGACGCTCGCGTCCGTCAGGCCCGCCAGCAGCAGCGAGAGGATCTCCAGGTCCGTGGTGTCCGGGCCGGGGGCCGCGCCCTCCGCCACGCGGTTCCCGGAACCCGGCCGCAGCGGCACCGCCTCGCGCCACACCGCCTCGAAGAGGGCCGTCAGGGACTCCAGCAGCCCGCTCGCGTGCACCACCAGCGCCGCCGGTTCCGCGTCCCGGCCGCCCGTCAGGGGCACCACGGCCACGGTCCCGTCGGCGATCACCAGCTCCGAGGGGAGCCGGTCCGCGACCCGGAGCCGTGCCGCGCCAGGGAGCAGCCCGGCCACCCCGTCCGGCCGCGACAGCACCTCGCGCGCCACGACCGCGCGGTGCTCCACGGGCGCGTGCCCGGGCTCGACATCGGGCTCGGGATCGGGACCGGGGGCATACGGCTCCGTCACCAGCGCGCACACCTCCCGCACCGCCCCCAGCCGGAGCTGCCGGAGCCGGTGCGCCACCGCGCTCGCGCCCGTCACCACCTCCACCAGGTCGTGCGCCACGGGCCCGGCCGCCTCCGCCCGGTACTCCTCGGCGAGCGCCGCCGCCGCCTGTTCCGCCCGCTCCAGCTCGTGCCGCTGCCGCGTCAGCAGCGCCCCCAGCGCCACGACGGGCGGCGCCGCCACCCAGCGCCCCGCGCCCGCCGACGACCGGGCGGCCAGGCCCCGCGACTCCAGGCGCCGCAGCGCACGCTCGGTGTCCGGCTCCGGCAGCGCCAGCCGGTGCGCGAGATCCGCGACCTCCGCCGCACCCAGCGCCACCAGCGCGCGATACGCCGACTCCTGCCGTTCGTCCAGCCCTATCGCGGACAGCACCCCTGAAGCCCCCTCGTTCCAGTGGCCGTGGCGAGAAACGGCCACGGCGTGAATCCGCCGCGCTCATCATGACCGCCCCACCCGCCCCCCTGCCATGGTGCCGTCACCGGAACCTCTATCGGCACGGTCATCAGGATCGGTCGTCTTTTTCCGGATGCCCGTTTTCCTCCCCACCGGGCGGTGGACAATTAAGGGCATGAGCCCACAGGGGGAGACGCCCACCGCCGGCGAGGACGACTGGTGGGAGAAGCTGTACGACGACGGCGCACCGGACACGGCCCCGGCCGCGACGGGCGACACACTGGACGACCGCTTCGACTCGGCGTCCGGCACGGTGGCCGACGCGATGCCCGACGCCCCGCCCGCCGGTTCGCCCCACCTGCCCGGCCCGCGCGCCGGGTACGTGGGCGACGGCCCGCCGACGTACGACGCCGAGCCGACCGCCCTGCCTCCGGCCCGCGCCGGGCAGTTGGGGCAGCTGGTGGCCGACACCGTGCTCGACGGCGCCCGTTACGGCACGTACACCCTGCGCGCCGCGTCCGTGCGGGGCGACTCCGCGCGGTACCGGGGCGAGCCGCGCCGCGACGCGCTGCTGACCGCCCGGTTCGGCGGCGGCGACGCCGCGCTGGTGCTGGTCGCGATCGCCACCGGAGCGCGCGCCGCCGAGGCCGCGCACCTCGCCGCCGCCGACGCCTGCCGCCGCATCGGCGACGCGGTGGGCCGCAGCCACGCGCGGCTCTCCGAGGACATCAGGGCCGGCCGCCGCCGGGACCTCAAGTCGGGCCTGCAGCGCCTGACCGACCGCACCTACGGCACGCTGCGGGCCCGCGCCGCCGAGCTGGGCGTCGCGCCGGAGGAGTACACCGCCGGGCTGCGCTGCCTGCTGATGACCGCCGACCCGGCTTGCCGTACCCGCGTGTTCTTCGGCGTCGGCGACGGCGGGCTGTTCCGGCTGCGCGGCGGCGTCTGGCAGGACATCGAGCCGCGGCCCCCGGAGCGGAAGGACCTCACGGGCGAGCCCGTCGTCGGCTACGGCTCACCACCGGACCCGGCAAGGGCCGACGCAACGCCCGCCGAGACGCCGGAGGGCGACCGGCTGACCATGGATCTGGGCGTCCCCACGCCCCCCTCCCCGTACATCGAACCCCCGGTCCCGCCCCCGGCGGAACCGTTCCGCTTCCGCGCCTCCGTCGCCCGCCCCGGCGACACGCTGCTGCTCGCCGGTCCCGGGCTCGCCGAGCCGATGCGCGGCGAGGGCGCGCTGGCCAAGGAGCTCGCCGAGCGGTGGGGGAGCGGCGGGCCGCCCGGCCTGGCGCGGTTCCTCGCGGACACCCAGGTCAGGGTGAAGGGATACGCCGATGACCGTACGGCCGTGGCCCTGTGGGAGGAATGAAGAGGCGTGAACGCCGCGGCCGTGAGATGGATGGACCATGGCCAAACAGAGCGTGGCAGAACAGTTCGTCGACATCCTCGTGCGCGCCGGCGTCCAGCGGATGTACGGCGTCGTCGGCGACAGCCTGAACCCCGTCGTCGACGCCATCCGCCGCACCCGCTCCATCGACTGGGTGCAGGTGCGCCACGAGGAGGCCGCCGCCTTCGCGGCCGGCGCCGAGGCGCAGCTCACCGGCCGGCTCGCCGCCTGCGCCGGCTCCTGCGGCCCCGGCAACCTCCACCTCATCAACGGCCTGTACGACGCGCACCGCTCCATGGCTCCGGTCCTCGCCCTCGCCTCGCACATCCCTTCGGGCGAGATCGGCCTCGGTTACTTCCAGGAGACCCACCCCGAGCGGCTCTTCCAGGAGTGCAGCCACTACTGCGAGCTGATCTCCAGCCCCCAGCAGATGCCCCGGGTGCTCCAGACCGCGATCCAGCACGCCGTCGGCCGCGGCGGGGTCAGCGTGGTCGCCCTGCCCGGCGACCTGGCCGCCCAGTCCGCCCCCGACAAGCCCGTCGAACAGGCCCTGGTCACCACCCGCCCCACCGTCCGCCCCGGCGACGCCGAGATCGACGCCCTCGTCCGGCTCATCGACGACGCCGACAAGGTCACGCTCTTCTGCGGCGCCGGCACCAAGGGCGCCCACGCCGAGGTGATGCAGTTCGCTGAGCGCGTCAAGGCACCGGTCGGCCACGCCCTGCGCGGCAAGGAGTGGATCCAGTACGACAATCCGTACGACGTGGGGATGAGCGGGCTGCTCGGCTACGGCGCCGCCTACGAAGCCACCCACGAGTGCGATCTCCTCCTGCTCCTCGGCACGGACTTCCCGTACACCGCCTTCCTCCCGGACGGCGGCGTCAAGATCGCCCAGGTCGACGTGCGGCCGGAACACCTCGGCCGCCGCACCACACTGGACCTCGCCGTCTGGGGGGACGTGCGCGAGACCCTGCGCTGCCTCGTGCCCCGCGTGCGCCCCAAGTCCAGCCGCAAGTTCCTCGACAAGATGCTGAAGAAGCACGCCGACGCCCTGGAGGGGGTCGTCTCGGCGTACACGAGAAAGGTGGAGAAGCACACCCCGATCCACCCCGAGTACGTGGCCGCCGTCCTGGACGAGATGGCCGACGACGACGCGGTCTTCACCGTGGACACCGGCATGTGCAACGTGTGGGCCGCCCGCTATCTGACGCCCAACGGGCGGCGGCGCATCCTCGGCTCGTTCCGGCACGGCTCGATGGCCAACGCCCTGCCGCAGGCCATCGGCGCCCAACTCGTCGACCGCAAGAGGCAGGTCGTCTCCATGTCGGGCGACGGCGGCTTCTCGATGCTGATGGGCGACTTCCTGACGCTGGTCCAGCACGACCTGCCGGTGAAGGTGGTGCTCTTCAACAACTCCTCGCTGGGGATGGTGGAGCTGGAGATGCTCGTCGCGGGCCTGCCGTCGTACGGCACCGGCAACCACAACCCCGACTTCGCGGCCATCGCCCGGGCGGCCGGCGCGTACGGCGTGCGCGTCGAGAAGCCGAAGCAGCTCGCGGGCGCGCTGAAGGACGCCTTCAAGCACAAGGGACCGGCGCTCGTCGACGTGGTGACCGACCCCAACGCCCTCTCCATCCCGCCGAAGATCAAGGCCGAGATGGTGACGGGCTTCGCGCTCTCCGCAAGCAAGATCGTGCTGGACGGCGGCGTGGGCCGGATGCTCCAGATGGCCCGCTCCAACCTGCGCAACATCCCCCGCCCCTGACGCCCGGGCGTACCCCGATGCGCCCCCCTGACCGCCCCCCTGGCCTGGCAATCGCAGGCGTGACGGCGTGTGGGCAGGGGCATGCATCCCGTGAACCAGTTCGAGTGAAAGGGCCGACGACGTGCGGGTGGGGGCTATGAGTGGGCGTCAGGCAGCGGCACGACCGACGCGGTGGCGCAAGCACGTGACCGGCGACGACCTCACGGCCGTACGGGAGGTGAGGCACGGACTGCGCGAGCTGCTGCGGCACTCGGGTCAACCGGGCTCCGCCGACGCGGCGGAGCTGCTCACCAGCGAACTGGTGACCAACGCGCTGATCCACACCCGGCACGGCGCGGTCGTCACGGCCACGGTCCACCCGGGGAGCGTGTTAAGGGTGGAGGTGCGGGACTTCGACGGGGCGCCGCCCCTGCCCCACATATCCGTGGCCGACGACAGCACGCACGGCAGAGGACTCTTCCTGGTGCAGGCGCTCGCCGACGCGTGGGGGGTACGGGGGCACGGGATGGGCAAGACGGTGTGGTTCGAGCTGTCCGGCTCCGACGGGCCCGCCTGACGCGCGCACGCGCGAACGCCAGGACGGACCCGCCGACGAGGCACCCGGCCGGGCGCTTCGGCCTCACCCGAACTGCTGCTCCAGGTGCTTGAGCTTCATCTCCAGGGACTCCATCTGCGGCTCCAGCGACTCCAGCCGTGGCAGCGTCTGCGTGTCGTCCTCGGCGGTGAGGTCGACCGTACGCGGCTCAGTGTCCTTCACGGCCTGGAGGGAGGGCCGGGATCGGGGCGGCGGCTCCCCCGTCCCCGGTATGGCAGGCTCCGCGATGGAGGACCCCACGGCCGCCGCCGCGGAGCCGTGACCAGAACCGGAACCGGAGCCGGAGGAGCGGTTGGCGGTGTTCACCGCCTGCACCTCGACGTGGGCGGAGCCCAGGGCGGAGTTCATGGCGGCGCTCATCGCGGGGTTCATGGTCCGGACGTCGACCTGGCGGCCGCCGCGCCCGAGCCCCCAGGCCCGGTGCTGGCGGTTGAACGCCCGCAGGCGGGCCCGCTCCCGCTTCGCCTCCTCACGCCGCCGCAGCCGGCTCTGCTGCTTCTGCCGCCGGTCCTCGCGGACCTCGTCGACGGCCTCGTCCAGCGTCCGTACGCCTTCGAGTAGCATCAGCGACCACGCGCCGAACGTCTCGCGGGGCGCCCGCAGCCACCGGACGATCCGGATCTGCGGCAGCGGCCGGGGCACCAGCCCCTGTTCGCGTAGCGCCGCCCGGCGGGTCTGCTTCAGCGCCCGGTCGAACAGCACGGCCGCCGACAGCGACATGCCCGCGAAGAAGTGCGGGGCGCCCGCGTGTCCGGCGCCCCGGGGCGCGTGCACCCAGTTGAACCACGCCGCCGCACCCGCGAACGTCCACACCAGCAGGCGGGAGCCGAGCGCCGCGTCACCGTGGCTGGCCTCGCGCACCGCGAGGACCGAGCAGAACATCGCGGCGCCGTCGAGGCCGAACGGCACCAGGTACTCCCAGCCGCCGGACAGGCTCAGGTTCTGCCGGCCGAAGCCGACCAGACCGTGGAAGGAGAGCGCGGCGGCGACCGCGGCACAGCAGAAGAGGAGCAGGTAGGAGGCGGTGCCGTAGACGGCTTCCTTGCGGCGGCGGCGCTCCTCGCCGCGCTCCCAGGAGTCGTCGGCGGCCTTCTCGCCGGCACGCTTGCCGCGCGTGAGCACCGCCACCGCCGCCACGACCCCCACCAGCATCACGCCGCCCGGAAGCAGCCAGTCCAGCGATATGTCGGTCAGTCTCATGCGGTGTCCCTCGCATCGTCGCTCGCGGTAGGGCGGTCGGCCGCCATATTGGCCGACCGCCGCGGGGGACCACGGGGTTTCGGAGCAAGAGGACGCCATCGGGGCCGCACGGCATACGAATAGGTGCGATCTGCTCGAACTGCCGTAGGAATTGCGCGAGTTGCGTTCGATTCACACCACCCGGGCGGGTGGCGTGGACGTCACGCCGATGCGCTCAACTTGCGTACGCGGTCGGCGTCGCAGGTACGCGGGCAGGTGACGCAGGTGTCCTCGGGACGCAGGGTGTAGAAGAGGCAGCAACTGGCCCGGTCGCGGGTCGGCAGCGTCTCGCCGTTCGGCCCGGTCAGCTCGCGGAACCCGGCGGAGCCCACGTACGGCTTGAGCGCGGCGGCGCGGGCGGCGGCCTCGGGACCGGTCCTCGCACCGGCGTGGCCCGCCCCCGGCAGCAGCAGGTCCAGCTCCGCCATCGCGCGCGGCTCCTCGCCCAGCAGGTGGCCGATGTACCAGAGCCCCTCGACGATCTCGTCCGTCACCATGCCCCACAGGGCCCGCTTGCCGCGCCGCATGCGCGGCCCGAAGCCCTCCAGGACCGGGCCCAGGTGCTCGGCGACGGCCGCCCGCACCTCGGCGCGCAGCGCCTCCTCGTCCGGGACGACCCGGGCGCCGGGCAGGGCTGCCGCCGGGTCGCCGGGCAGGCACGCGAACTCCCGCACCCGGACGGTCATGCGGCCCAGCGCCCGCTGGAACGCCACGTCCGCGACCGGCAGCCGGGGCACCCGGCGGTGCAGGAACCACGGCACGGTGACGAGGAGGCAGGCGGGCCATGCGTACCGGTGCAGCGCGAAGCTGGCGACGACGTCGGGCCGGGCCCGCTGCCCGTAGTCCCGCAGCACCTGCGCGTCGTCCCAGGCGAGGAACGCGTCCAGCGCCTCCCCGCCACCCGCGAGCTCGTCCGCGCCCACCCAGCCGCCACCGCGCGGCGCCGGCTCGCCGTCCGCCGACTCGCGCACCCGGAGCCCGGGGAACACCTCGGCGAGGCGGGCGTACGCCTCCGCGACGGGCGAGGCCACGAGGGCGGGGCGAGCGGTCGGGAGGAGCGCGGGGACGGTCATGCAGGGACCACCGATCACGATCGTTGGCAGGTTAGCCTTACCTTACCCGATCTGATCGACATGGGAACCGCGACTCCGTGGCCTTATCGTGCACACGGGCCCTCTCCACCGCGAGCCGGGCCCTGGCACCCAGCACCAGGAGGACCCGAGTGGAGCAGCAGGGCAGCGCGCGCGAGAGGGCGACGACCCCGCCGCACCAGCCACTGCCCGGACAGCGGCCCGGCGGGCACCCGGCGGCCCGCCTCCCCGAACAGCAGGCGCGCGGCGAACACACCCACAGCGAGCCCCCGGCCCCCACCGTTCCCGCCCCGGGCCCCGTCCCATCGCCGCTCGTGCAGCGCCACTCCGTACGCGGGCAGATCCTCGACGCCCTGCGCACCGCCCTGGTCAGCGGAGAGCTCGCCCCCGGCGAGGTGTACTCGGCGCCCGCGCTCGGCGCCCGCTTCGGCGTCTCCGCCACCCCGGTCCGCGAGGCGATGCAGCAGCTCGCGCTCGAAGGCGCCGTTGAGGTCGTACCGAACCGCGGCTTCCGCGTCACCCGCCGCACCCCGCGCGAGCTCGCGGAACTCGCCGAGGTCCGCGCCCTCATCGAGGTGCCCGTCATGCTGCGCCTGGCCCGTACGATCCCCGCCGACCGCTGGACCGAGCTGTGGCCCCTCGCCGAGGCCACCGCCGCGGCCGCCGCCAGGGGCGACCTCGCCCACTACGCCGAGTCCGACCGCGCCTTCCACCGCGCCGTCCTCTCCCTCGCCGGCAACGCCCAGCTCGTCGACATCGCCGACGACCTGCACCGCCGCGCCCAGTGGCCGCTCACCGACCAGCCCCGGGCCCGCCGCGCCGACCTCGTCGCGGACGCCGCCGAGCACAGCGCCCTGCTGGAGGCGCTGATCGCCCAGGACCTCGTGGTGGTGCAGTCGCTGGTGCGCGAGCACTTCACCAGCGCCAAGTGAGCGGCACCGGCGTGACCGGGCGCGCGGCGGTGTGGATGCTGGCCAACCGGCTGGGCGTGGTCGCGGGGACCCCGGCCGAGCTGCTGTCCGCGCTGCTGGCGGGCCCGCCCCGAACCGTCCGGGTGGACCTCGCCCCCGACGACGACCTCGTCCACGCGCTCCGCGCCCTGGGCCACCTCGACGTCACCGCGACCGGCCCGCCGCCCCCTGCTCCCTACTCCACGCCGACCCTCGACGACCCGGCCGCCGTGTGCGCCGCCGACCCGCTGTCCGTCACCGAGGCGTACGCGTCCGGCACCGACGCCCACGGGGGCTTGCGCGCCGCGTGGCTGCGCGCCGGGCAGGCCCTGGTCCGCGACGACCAGACCCCGGCGGGCCGCGCGCTGGTCCTGCTCACCGCGCTCGACGACACGGCCGACCCCCGGCTCGCGCCCGCGCTCGCGGAGCTGTCCGCCGGGCAGCCGTGGCGCCTGGCCTGGTCACGCCGTACGCCCGGCACCGCGCTGACGACCACGACCGACGGGCGGCTGATCGCGGCGGACGAGCCCCGCGCCACTGCGGTCGCGTGCCTCCCGGACGGTACGCGGCTGGAGCTGGACGAACGGGGCCGGCTGCACACGCGCGGCGGCCCGCCGACCCGGCTGACGCAGGCGGTGGCCGCCACCCTGGCCCAGCACCCGGCCACGGCCCTCGCCACCGCCGGACCCACCGTGCTGACCGGCGACCGGATGGGCACGGTCCACGCCTTCGGCCTCGGCGGGGTGGACCAGGCGGCGCTGCACTCGGGGCGCGTCACCGCGCTGACGGCCACGGCGTCGACCGCGTACACCGTGACGTACAGCGGCGGAACGGACGGCACCGTACGCGCCTGGCGCCCCGGCCGCGCACCCGCACGCCGCCCGGTGGCCGCACGCCCGCACCCGGTCGTCGCCCTCCACGCCGGCGACCGGTTCCTCGCGGTCGCCTGGGCGGACGGCCTCGCCGAGCTGCACGGCCTCGGCACCCGCCGGGTCCTGCGCTTCCGCCCCGGGCCCCGGATCCGCGCGGTCGCCGTGACGGCCGACGGCTCGCTGGTCCTCGGGCTGGACGACGTACTGCTCTGCCTGGCGCAGGCGGAACGCTCCTGCGGGTGATCAGGCGTCCCCACCCCACGCCCGGGGCACCCGGGTGGTCAGGATCCCCTCGAAGCCACCCCGCACGCCCGAAGGGACGCCGCCCATGAGCTCCTCGCGCCGCCGCCGTCGCCGTACCGCCGCGCTCTGCGCCCTGGTCGCGCTGCCCGCCTCGCTCACGGCCATGGCCCCCGCGCGGGAGGCCGCCCCGGAGCCCGCCCCGGACTCCGTCTACGCCGTCGCCCTGGGCGACGGCTTCATCGCCGGCGAGGCGGCCCGCTGGAAGGGGAACGCGGAGGGCGACTGGGCCAAGGGCGGCGTCCCGGCCGAGCTGCGCGCCGCCACGGACCGCACGCAGGCCGAGAACCTCCCGCTCGACTCCGTGTACGCCCCCAGCGCTTCGGACTGCCACCGCTCCGACACGGCCGAGATCCACGGCGCCAAGGGCGCGCCCAGCCCGCACGGCGAGATCGCCTTCCCCCTCAACCTCGCCTGCTCCGGCGCGCAGACCCGGCACGTCCTGAGCGAGCCCTACCGGAGCGAGCGGCCCCAGCTGGAGCAACTGAAGGCGCTCCTCGCCTCGGAGCGCACCAAGGTCGGATACGTGGTCGTCTCCGTCGGCGGCTCGGCCCTGCCGGAGGCCGCCCGCACCTGCGCCGCGTCCTGGAAGGCCAACGCGTACTGCTCGACGGACCCCGCGGTGACCGAGCCCGTCCTCAAGAGCGTCAAGGCGGCGGAGCAGGAGGCGGCCGACACGGTCGCCAAGGTCAAGGAGGCCCTCGCGGCCGCCGGTTCGTCGGCCCGGATCGTCCTCCAGTCCTACCCCGCCACCCTCGCCCCCGGAGACCCGGCCACGACCGCCGGCGACGAACACACCTGGAACCGCTGGTCCACCTTCGGCTGCCCCTTCTACAACCGCGACCTCGCCTGGCTGAACACCGAGGTCTACCCTGCCCTCTCCGCCTCCCTGAAGAAGGCCGCCACGGCCCAGCAGGTCTCGTTCCTCGACGTCCGCCGGCTCCCCGAGGGCCACGAGGTCTGCCAGAAGGCCACCCACCAGGCGGAACTCACCACCCGCGGCCGCGTCTACCTCCCCTCCGCCGCCGACGCCCAGTGGGCCCGCTACTTCGAACGCTCCAAGACCCCCCTCCCCGCCACCGACGAGGCCGAGTCCCTCCACCCCAACTTCTACGGCCAGCAGGCCCTGCGCACCTGCCTCTCCGACGCGCTGCGGAAAATCGCGCAGGCCGGCCAGAACCTCGCCCTGCAGTGCGCGGGCGCGCAGCGCAAGGCACCGACGGACGTCACGGCGACGACGGCGGCGGGCTGAGGGTTCGCTGGGCGCGGTCGGCGACGCGAACCCAAGGTGCGGCCCCGCACCGCAACGAACTGCGGACGGCCTACCCCGACGCGTCTGCTCCGCGCCCACGGGGATCTTCTTGACCCGGCGGCCCACCATCCGGGGCATGAGCGGCAGCAGGGCCCTGACGGCGTCATCGGCGTTCTCGGCGAAGACATCCGTGAACAGATCACCGTGACGATCGTCGGCGTCCCGGACGGCCGCACCGGAGTCGCCGGCACAGTGGCCTGACGCACGCGGTGGGCCGGGACCGCCGGTTCCGGCCCCCACACCGCGCAACCTTCGGCGTCGCTCGACAAGCCCTTCCCCCGGTGCGCATGCTCCGTACGGGGCAGCGGCGATCGGCAAATTACACGGTCACAATCCGTTTTCGCCGCCGCCGAACCCGTCGGCACGTCACGTGATCAACAGCCGGTCCTCCATGGCAACCTGCTGGCACAGGCAGTGACTTGGAGCCGGAGGTACACCGCCCGTGGCGGCGAACAACCACCCCACCGTCAGGGGGCGACGACTGGGAGCGGAGCTGCGCCGGCTCCGTAAGGCCAGCGGCCTGACCGGCACGCAGGTGGCGGCGCGTCTGCTGATTTCCCAAGCCAAGGTCAGTCACATGGAAACCGGTCGCCGTGCCGTCAGCCCCCGCGACGTGCGCGACCTGTGCGACCTCTACGGCGTCACCGACCAGGATGTCGTCGACTGCCTCATGGAGCTGGCCAGGGCATCGAGCCGACAGGGCTGGTGGCATGCCTACGGCGACATCCCCCACGGCGTCTATGTCGGCCTGGAGACGGAAGCCGCCTCCATCCATACCTACGAGTCCATGGTGATCCCCGGCCTGCTGCAGACCCCCGCCTACGCGGCCGCGGTCATCGAGGAAACGATCCCCCTGGCCACTGTCGAAGAAGCCGCTGCGCGTCTGAAGGTGCGGCTTCGCCGCCAGCACCGGATCTACGACCCCGCCCGCCGCCTTCGGCTGTGGGTCGTCCTGGACGAGTCGGCCCTGCGGCGCGTCGTCGGCAGCCGGGAGATCATGCGCGAGCAACTGGAGCACCTTCACGCACTGAGCACCGAGCCGCACATCACTGTGCAGGTCCTTCCCCACACGGCCGGCGCTCACCCGGGCCTCTCAGGACAGTTCTCCCTCCTGCGGTTCCCCGACAGCCGCGAAGCAGTGGTGTACCTGGAGCAGTTCACCAGCGGCCTCTGCCTGGAAAGGCCGGCCGAGGTGCAGCAGTACGACATGGTGTACGCGCACCTCCAGGCTCAGGCTCTCAGCCCGGACCACACCCGGCACTTCATCACCGACACGATCAAGTGCTACACATCGCTGGCTGTCGAGCCGAGCTGCGACAACGACACCCACCCCCGCCACCCCGAATGAACCGGGGCAACCGTCCGCTCACACCGAGACGGGAGCTGCGCGGAACGGCGGCTGTGGGCTTCAGCCCTCGTCCCGGTAGGTCATGAACCAGTGGGTGTCGAAATAACCCGCCAACGTGAACCGGTGCTGCGGGTCGACGAGGACGCGGCAGACGAATTCGGCGGTCTGGCAGCCGAAGGGGACGTCCTCGCCGTCGAACGTCTGGACCACGACGGGCCAGCGGTCGGGGTCGTCGCCGTCCGTCCTCCAGCAGTACAGTTCCTCGTGCTCCGTGCCCGCCCAGATGAGCAGGCCGTCCTCCCGGAGATCCGTCCACGGCTCCTGGTTCAGGTCCAGCCACCCGTCGAAGGCGCCCTCTCCGAACGTCTCGACCATCCGCTTGTAGTCGCTCGGCAGCGCGGTGCCGAGGCGCGACTCCACCTCGGCCCAGTCCACGTCCGGCCGCTGCGCGGGCTGTGTCCAGCCGGTGATCCGTATGAGCCGCCGCACCCAGTCGACGTCCTCACCCGGAGCGACCGCCACGGGCTCGGGCACCACCCTGCGCGCGACCGCCAGCACCGGTCGCGCGGTCCCCTCCGCGTCGCGCGCCGTGCCGGTGCCGATCCACTGACCCGCGTACGCCCACGCCCGTATCCTCACGGCCCGGCCCTCGAAGAAGGCGAGGAGCGCCGCGCCCCTGGACTCGTCGACCGTCGGGTCGGTGAAGCCGTCGAGGACGAGGGTGCGCGGGGCGCCGAACATGCCGGAAAGCAGGTCGGTCAGCACCTGCGGCTCCACGCCGCTGGGCAGGTACATGTAGCCGCCCGGCGGGTCGAGTTGGTCCAGCAGGTCGTTGACCCTCGCATGCGTGAGCTCCATGGAGGACAGTGAAGCGCACGGCACTGACAAGGGACGGGAACCGCCGCCCGCCGCCCGGCGTCCTCAGTGATCATGATTACTGACGCGGACGAGTTGATCGCCGACTGGGAGTCGCTGTATCAGGGCTACTTCCTCGGGGAGCACGACGAGACCTTGCTGGAGTGCGTGGAGCGGCTCGAGAAGGCGCGGGCCGAGCAGCCGGGTGATCCCGATGTGACGGCGTTCTACACGCTGGGCCTGGTGTGGACGCACGGCTCTGCGATGTACGACGCCGATCCCGAGGTGGCCCGGCGGATCGTGGCCGCGCTGTCGGCCGCAGCCTCGGACCCCGCCGTCGCGCAGGCCGCGTGCCCTCACGCGGGCCATCCGTGCGACGACGACCTGGACACGCACCTGGAGTCCTTCGAGACCGTGGTGTCCCTGCTGACCGGGGGCACCGACTACACCTGGGCCGACCTCGATGCGAAGGGCGAACCCGACGCGGGCTCCACCTGGCGCTGCCCGCGCAACCTGGCGGGCTTCGCGCTGGCGGCCGCCCGCGAGATCGAGCACCACCGGCGGTAGCGCCGCGAGCCTGCGAGCGTGTCCGGTGCCTGTGCCTGTGCCTGTGCCGGTGCCTGTGCCTGTGCCGGTGCGTGTGCTGGTCGAACCGCTCCGCACGTGCGTACGGTTGGATCATGCCTAGACCCGACGACACCGCGCTCTTCCACCTCGACGCCTACCTCGCCCACATAGGACTCCCCGGCCCCCACACGCCCGACGCCGACACGCTGCGTGCCCTGAACCGCGCGCACCTCTACACCGTCCCGTTCGAGAACCTGGACCCCATCCGGGGCATCGCGCCGTCCCTCGCCCTCGACGACCTGGTCGCGAAGCTGATCCACGGCGGGCGCGGCGGCTACTGCTACGAGCACAACACCCTCTTCGCCGCCGCCCTCGAAGCCCTCGGCTTCGGCGTGACGCGGCTCGCCGCCCGCGTCCTCGTCGGCGCCGATGGCGCGGTCCGGCCGCGTACGCACATGTGCCTGCTCGTCCACGTACCGGGCGAGGGCGACTTCCTCGCGGACGTCGGCTTCGGCGCGGCGGGTTCGCTCATCGAGGCGGTGCCGCTGGTCGCCGACACCGAGTTCCGCGCGGGTGCGCGCCGCCACCGTCTCGTGCACACGCCGCACGACGGCCCGCTGAAGATGTGGGTGCTCCAGGCGTACGAGCCGGCCGAGGACGGCGGCGCCGGGACGTGGGCCGACCAGTACGGGTTCACCGTCGAGCCCTTCGAGGCGCCCGACTACGAGGTCATCAACTGGCACATCGCCACCAATCCCCGTTCCCCCTTCTCCCGCACCCTCTACGTCCAGCGCGTCACCGACGACACGCACCTCTCCCTCGCGAACCGCCGCCTCACCGAGACCCGCGCGGACGGCACCCGCACCGAACGGGACGTGACCGACGAGGAACTCCCCGCCGTCCTCGCCGCCACCTTCGGCATCACCCCGCCCGACGATCTCCCGCCCGTCACCGCCGCCTGACCCCCGGATCCGACGCGGCAACGCGGCGCCGGCGGGCACCGTTCACCCCGCACCCCTTGTGCCGGTCGCGAGTCGCTCACCACGCTGGACCCGGTCCATCCGTCTCCCACCGAGCGACTGGAGTCCCGTCATAAGAAAAATCGTCGGCACCTTACTGGCGGGCACGCTCGCCCTCGCCGGGCTCGCCGCCACCAACGCGAGCCCCGCGGCCGCCGCGGACAGTGCCTCCGGCGCCTTCAACGTCCTCACGTACAACATCGCCGGTCTGCCCGAGGGGTTGAGCTCCGGCAACCCGAAGACGAACACCCCGCTCATCGCCCCGCGCCTGGCGGCGTACGACATCGTCAACGTGCAGGAGGACTTCAACTACCACGCCGCCCTGTACGCCGGCGACAACCACCCGTACCGCACGGCGACGAGCGGCGGTGCCGGAATCGGCGACGGGCTCAACACCCTCTCCGACCACCCCTTCGAGGACTTCCAGCGGGTCGACTGGAAGGCGTGCGCCGGGACCGACTGCCTGACTCCCAAGGGGTTCACGCTCGCCCGCGTGCGGCTCGCGGAAGGGGTCTTCGTCGACGTGTACAACGTCCACGCGAACGCGGACGTGACCGACGCGGCGCTGGCCGCGCGCCGGGCCAACATCGAGCAGCTCTCCGGTTTCATCCGGGCGAACTCGGCCGGCAACGCGGTGATCGTCATGGGCGACACCAACACCCGCTACACCAGGACCGGGGACAACATCCGCACCCTCGCGCAGGAGAACGGTCTGACCGACGCGTGGGTGCAGCTCGTGCGGGGCGGCAGCGCCCCGGCGCAGGGCGGGGACGCGCTCGTCTGCTCCGGTACCGCGCCGACGAACGACTGCGAGGTGGTGGACAAGATCCTCTACCGCGGCGGCAGCCTGGTGAACCTCTCCGCCACCCGCTACGACAACGCGTGGGAGTCGTTCCTGGACGCGGGCGGCCGGCACCTCTCCGACCACTTCCCGCACACGGTGGAGTTCTCCTGGACGCGCGCCCCGAAGCTCCGGGCGAGCGACTTCTTCGGCGGCCCGCACGGCACCGCGTTCAACGACGCGGCCGCCCTGCCTTCGCCGGTCTCGCCCCGCACGCTGACGCTGCGCGCCGCCGCCCGCCTCGACGCGGTCGCGCTGACCCACGACGACGGTACGACGCTGTCCCACGGAGGTACGGGCGGCACGGCCACGTCCCTGACCCTCGCCCCCGGTGAGCACCTCACCTCGGTGACGCTCACGCGCGGCGTGAAGGACGGCCGGACGCGGATCTTCTCGGCCGCCTTCACCACCGACGAGAACCGCACCCTGACGGCGGGCGCGGCCACCTCGGACTCCGTGACCTACGCGGCCCCCGCCGGCTGGCGGATCGTCGGCTTCACGGGCCGCTCAGGAGCCGAGATCGACAAACTGGGCGTGGTGTACGCCCCGATCGGCTGAGAGGCGCCCCGCCCTACGCCTCCTTCCTCGGTATCGCCGCCACCAGGCGACCCCCGGCCACGAAGTGGAGGTGGTCCAGGGAGTCCGCCTCGTAGAACCAGGCTTCGGAGCGGTAGAAGCACAGGTCCGTGGGGATGGGGGAGTCGCGCAGGTCGGCGACGTGGGTGCCCGGGGGGAGCTCGGCGAGCGCGGCGCGCAGCGGGTCGGGGGAGTCGGACCACTCCTCGACGGGGACCGGGCGGGTCCACGGCTCGCCGGTGTTGGGCATGAACCAGCCGAGGGCGGACGAGACCCAGCGGGCGAAGTCCGGCGACTCGATCGCCTCGCGGGCGACGCCGGCGACGGTCAGCAGCAGGTGCGGCAGGGACTCGGCCAGCAGCGACAGCTCCGGGTCCTCGGCGAGCTCGCGCGGGCCGGTGGGGATCGAGACGGCGTAGCCCCACTCGCCGGTGTCCGAGTCGATGCGGATCTGGGCGAGCGCGACGCTGGGGCCGTACGTGACCCGGGCGATGGGCCAGTACGTGCCGTCGCCGCCCATCATGCGGTGCACCTCGGGCTCGACGGCGTGCTCCGGCACGCCGGGCAGGAAGCGCAGGGTGTGCAGGCCCGGCATGCGGACGCCGCCGATCTCGCGGAGGACCGTGCGGATGTCCTCCGGGACCGGGACCGGCCAGGTGTCCATCTCGGCGTCGGCGCAGCCCGGTTCGAGGGTCACCAGGTCGGGGTGGTCGGCGGCGAGGGCGCGCAGTGCGGTGACGGCGAGGCGCGGGGCGTCGGCGGGGACGCGGTGCCGGCGCACGGGGCGGCCGAGGAAGTCACCGCTGGGCACGCTGCGGAGCAGCAACACGCGGCCCCCGCGCATGAGTTCGTACTCGATGTCGCTGCTGCCCGTGTCGGCGGTCTCGTACTCCAGTGAGTGGTACGGCTCCCACGCCACCCGGCACGGGTAGCCGGGGACGGCCCGCAGGTCCACCAGGTCGGTGAGGGAGTCGCCGCCGGCGGCCAGGGCGGCCAGCTCGGCGTCCGGGCCCTCGGCCGCCTCGATGGACGGGATGGCCGCCATGGACGCCGTCGGCGCCCGCCGCTCGGCGCCCAGGGTCGTCAGCCAGGAGAGGAACGACGGTGCCTCGACCACGATCTCCACGTCGTCGTACGGCTGGACGTGGACCACCGGACCCCAGTCCGCGCCGTCGCTCACGCCCACGAGCAGTTCGCCGATGCCCCACTGGTCGGCACCGGGCCCCGGGGGCCCGAAGTCGTAGCGCTCACGCCCCACGCGCACGCCCCCCACCTCGCGCAGCACCGCGCGTACGGCTTCCGGTATCGCGATCGGCCAGGTGTCGAGCTCGGTGTCCGGGATGCCGTCGAGGAGTTCGACACCCTCGCGCGCGCGGGGGGTGTCGACGGCTCTGCGTGCCTGGTCGAGGCTGGTGTCGTTCATGGCCCCGATGATCGCAGAGCCCTCTGACAACGCCCTCCGAGAAGGTCCTCAGGCCGCCGGTTGGGCGGCCAACTGCCCCGCCAGCCAGGTCGGTACGCCGCCCAGCAGCCGGAACAGCCGCCGCGCCTCCTCGCGCAGCCGCGCCGCCTCCGGCTCCGGCTCGGCCTCCGCGAGGGCCGCCAGGGCCGGGGCCGTACCGACCAGGTAGCCGAGCTCCTCGCGCAGCCGCAGCGACTCGGCGAAGCCGTGCCGGGCCTCGGCCAACTCACCGTCGCGCAGGGCCAGCCCCGCCAGATGCCGCCAGGTGAAGGACATCAGCAGCCGGTCCTCCTGGGCGGTGGCGCCCTCGTGGGCGCGGCGGTACGCGGCACGGGCGGCCTGCGGCGAGTCGGCGAGGTTCTGGGCCAGCAGCCCGCGCCGGAAGTCCAGCAGCGGGCGGCCCGGCGCGGTGGGGCCGATCAGCGCGGCGGCGCGGCCGAGCGCCGCGCGGGCCTCGTCGGCCCGGTCCCGCACGCCGAGCAGCGTCGACGCGTAGGCGAGGTAGCCGCGTTCGCAGGCGGCCGCGCCGCGCTCGCCGTCGTCGTGGGCGAGGGCCTCCGCCACGCGCAGGGCGTCCTCGGCCTCGGCCCAGCCCTGTTCGGTGTACAGGCACCGCTCGATCAGCAGGGCCGCGCGCTGGAGCGCCGGCGCGGGGTCGTCCCCGCCGGACGTGAGGAGGGCGGCCGCGTCGCTCCAGCAGCCGCGGGAACGCAGCCGCCATACCGCGGTCTGGAGGGGATCGTCGCCTGCGGTCGTTCCGGAACCAGACATGGCGGTATGCGCCACATTGCCCTCCCCGAGCGCGCCATTGAGCTGTCGAGTGCCGTTGAGCCCGGACGAATCTCAGCACGGAACGGCACACCCGGCCAAGAGGGTCAGGTGAATTAATTCACAATCAGTGGGCGCTCGGCCACCCTCGGCGGTGCCCGCCGTACCCCCTCAGCGGCCCACCGGGTCGCCCCAGGCGCCGTCCCCCGGGGCCGTCAGGGCCAGGTGGCCGCCGTCGTCGAGGGGGGTCGGCAGGGTGTAGGTGGCCACTGGCTCGGTTCCGTCGAAAAGGTGAACCTCGCCGTGGCCGCCCCGGGTGACGGCGACGAGTCCCGCGCCCGGTGAGGCGGCGATCGCCCGCCGCTGCACCCCGTCCCAGGGTGTGGCGCCGGGCTTCGGCGCGCCGTCCATGGGCGGCAGCGGCCGGCGGGCCACGACCCTCGGCTCGTCGCGGTCGAGCAGCACGAGTTCGTCGCCGTCCGGGTGGACGCGCGCGTACGCCACGTGGCGCGCGGCGACCGCGAGCCGGAAGACCAGACCGGGCCCGAGGGGCACGCGTCCGGTGTGCCCGCCGTCGAGGGCGTGGAACCAGGCGTCGTTGGTCCACTCGGGCCAGCGGCCGGGGGCGGCGGGCCCGCCGCGTACGCAGGACCACAGCACCCGGCGTACCGGATCGAGGCGCAGGTAGTAGCCGCGCCCCGGGCCCGCCCAGGGCAGCGGCTCCTCGGTCACCAGCCGGTCGCCCTCGCGCCGGGCCCGGTGCACCCCGGAGCCGGCGGCCGCGAACAGCCGCCCGGTGAGCGGGTCGTGGGCGTCGCCGTGGCCGTCGTGGTCCGGCAGCTCCGTCTCGTACGCGGGCGTCGCGGGCGGGCACGCGGGCGCGGCGGCCAGCAGGTCGTCGTACCGGTACGCGGCCAGCGCGCCGGGCTCCCGGTGCCGCAGGACGACAAGCGGGCCACCGGGACCGCCCAGCACCGTCACGCCCGGCTCGCCCACCCGCGTGCGGACCCGGACGGACCTGCCGCCGTCGAGGTCGACCACCGTCAGCAGGTCCGACCACGTCTCCCAGCTGCGCCCGAGACCGGTCGTGACCGCCGCGTACCGGCCCGACGGGTCGACGGCCAGGTGTTCGGCCGGGATCGCCACCGGCGCGGTCGCCGCGACGAGCGGGCGGCCCGCGTCCGGGCCGTACGGGTCGAGGACCACGAGCTCGCCCGCCAGGTCGTCGACGAACGCCCAGCGCCCGCCGGGCAGGGCCAGGAACCCGGCGTGCTCGGCGAGGTGCCGGCCTTCCACGACACCGGAGACGCGGCCGTCCGGAAGGTTCAACACGCGTATGCATCCGGCGACTTGATCGGCTACCAGCAGGCGCGGCGCGAGGGGCATGGCGGGGCTCCCGGAGGGGTCGGAGGGCTGGTGGAACGGCGACATTGTTGATAATGATTATCATGTGGCACATCTGTGTGGTGGGGGGAGCGGCCCGGGGCGCCTCTGCCGCACGCCCGATCCCACCCCGGGACCGAGACAGAGAACCGAGAGCCATATGTCACGCAGGACGCTGGGAATCACCGTGCGCCGCTGGGCCGCCGCGGCGGTCATGGGGACGCTGCTCGCCGGCTGCGGCTCGGCCGCCGACAGCACCAAGGGCGGCGCCGAGGACGGCGCCAAGGCCGGGGCGAAGACCGAGGTCAAGGTCGAGCCCATCACCGCCGCGCGCTCCGTCACCGACGCCAAGGGCGTCACCGTCACCACCAAGGCGCCGCCGCAGCGCGTCGTCTGCCTCGTCGCGCTCTGCGACGACATGCTCGCCGAGCTCGGCATGACCCCCGCCGCCACCAACTCCAAGCTGCTCGCCCACCCGAAGTTCCTGGGCAAGGAGAAGGCCGCGAAGGTCCCCGTCGTACCGGGCGGGTTCCTCGCCCCCGAGGCCGAGGCGATCCTGTCGTACAAGCCGGACCTCGTCATCGGCCTGGAGGACACGCACGGCAAGCTCGCCCCCGCGCTCAAGGGCGCCACCGTCTTCTGGCCGGTCCAGCCCAACAGCTGGGAGGACAGCGTCGGCTACCTGCGCGACCTCGCGGCCCTCACCGGGCATACGCGGCAGGGCGAGGCGGCCGAGAAGGCGTTCCGGGCCAAGCTCGCCCGGGCGGAGAGCGCCAAGAGCGACAAGACCGCGCTGATCATCTTCGGCAGCGACGAGAACTTCGGCGTCGCCACCCCCGGCAACGACGTCGCCGCCGGGCTCTTCCCGAAGATCGCCCACTACCCGTGGAAGAGCCGCGGCGTCGACGGCACGTACAGCATGGAGGAGATCCTCGCCGCCGACGTAGACGTGATGTTCGTCGAGACCCTCTCCTTCGGCGGGCCGTCCGACGGCAAGCTGTCCGACAAGCTCGCCAAGAACCCGCTCTGGTCGCGCATCCCGGCCGTCAAGAACGGCGACGTCCACGAGGTCGACTCCGAGGTCTGGGCCAAGGGCCGCGGTACCCGGTCGCTCGGCATCGTCCTCGACGAGGCGACGGCCGCGCTGAAGTGAGCGTGCGCCAGCTCACCGTCGCCGCCGCCGTGCTGTCGCTGGCGGTCATCGGCAGCGCGCTCTGCCTCGGTACGCCGTACGTGCCGCCCGCCGCGCTCGCCGACGTGCTCGGCGGGGACGGGCTCGCCGGCGTCATCGTGACCGAACTGCGGCTGCCCCGGCTGGTACTGGCGCTGGTCGCCGGCGCCTGCCTGGGCGCCGCGGGGCTCGTCCTCCAGGAGGCGCTGCGCAACCCGCTCGCCGTCCCCGAGATGCTCGGCGTCTCCAGCGGGGCCGCGCTCGGGGTCGCCGCCCCGCTCGTGCTCGCGCTGTCCGTGCCGCTCGCCGTGCAGCCGCTCCTCGCCATCGGCGGCGCGGCCGTCGGCGGCGTACTGACGCTGCTCGCCGCCGGGTTCGGGCGCAGCCCGTCCGCCGTGCTGCTCACCGGCGCGGCCGTCGCCGCCGCCCTCCAGGCCGGGCTGCTGGTGCTGATGGTGCTGGCCGACCAGCTCGACCTCCAGCTCATCTACCGCTACCTCCTCGGCAGCCTCTCCGCCCGCACCTGGGACGACGTCACGGGCCTCGCGCCCTGGCTGGTGGTGGCCGTACCGGCGCTGGTGCTCTGCGCGCCGGTGCTGAGCGTGCTGCGCCTCGGCGACGACGACGCCCAGGCCCTGGGCGTACGGGTCCGGCACGCGCGGCTCGCGGCGCTCACCATCTCCGTGCTGCTCATCGCGCCGGTGGTCGCCGTGTGCGGGCCGGTCGCCTGGGTCGGCTTCCTCGCGCCGCACCTGGCGCGGCGGCTGCGGCCGGGCTCGGACGCGGTGGGCTGGCTGCCGTGGTCGGCGGTGTGGGGCGCGCTGGTCGTGGCCTGCGCCGACCAGCCGGCGCGGCTCGCCCTCGCGCCGATCGAGACCCCGGTCGGCGCCTGGACGGCGCTGGTCGGCGTCCCCGCCGGAGTCGCCCTGCTGAAAGCGAGGTCGCGCCGATGACGTACGCACGGCGAACCACCTTTCTCCTGCTGCTCGTCGGCGCCGTGGCCGCCGCCGGGCTGATCGCCGGACGCGCCGTCTCCGCCTCCGGTGTGTGGGACGTCCTGGGCGGCGGCGGTGACGCCACCGCCCGGCATGTCGTCCTCCACCTGCGCCTGCCGCGCACCCTGGTGGCCCTGGCCGCGGGCGCCTCGCTGGGGCTCGCCGGCACGGTCCTCCAGTCGGCGCTGCGCAATCCGCTCGCCGGGCCCGAGGTCACCGGCGTCGCGCCGGGCGCCGTGCTCGGCGCGGTCGCCGCGTCCGGGCTCGGCCTGGCCGGCTGGGAGTCCCCGGCGGCCGTGGTGTCCGCCGCCTGCCTGGGCGGGTTCGCCGGGGCGAGCCTGCTGTGGCTGCTGGCCGGGCGCGAGAAGGGCGATCCGGCGCAGATGGCCGTGTACGGCGTGCTGGTCTCGGCGGTGCTCGCCGGGCTGACGGCCGTGGTGCTGCTGGTCGCGCCCGGCGAGCTCGGCAGCGTCGTCCAGTGGCTCGTCGGCTCCACCGAGGGCCGGGTGTGGGCCCACTGGAACCTGCTGTGGCCGTGGGCGACCGTGTGGGCCGTCGCGGCCTACGCCCTGGCCGCGCCCCTGACGCTGCTGCGCTGCGGGGACGAACAGGCCGCCGCGGCGGGGCTGCACACCGGCCGGGCGCGGGTCGCGGCGCTCGTGTGCGCCGTGGCGCTCACCGCCGGGGCGGTCTCGACGGTCGGCGCGCTCGGGTTCGTCGGGCTGCTGGTGCCGCACCTCGCGTTCGCGCTGTTCGGGGCCGACCTGCGCCTGGCGCTGCCCGGGGCCGCGCTGCTCGGCGCGGTGGTGGTCGGCGGGGCGGACGCGGGGGCCCAGTGGCTGTCGCAAGCGGCCGCGCGGGCCTTGGACATGGACCGGCTGAGCGTACCCGCCGGGGCGCTGACGACCTGCGTGGGCGCGGCGCTGCTGCTGATCGTGGCGCGCCGCCGCACGGCGAGTGAGGAGTGAGGAAGTGAGCGTTCTACTGGACCCGGTGACCACGGCCACCGGCTCGGTACGCGTCGAGGGGCTGCGCTTCGGCTACCCGGGCCGCGAGGTGCTCGACGGTATCGACCTGGCCATCGCCCCGGGCGACCTGGTCGCCCTCGTCGGCCTCAACGGCTGCGGCAAGAGCACCCTGCTGCGGCTCTGCGCCGGGCTGCTGAAACCGGCCGCGGGGCGGGTGCTGCTCGACGGCGACGACCTCGCCCGCCTGTCGCGCCGCGCCGCCGCCCGCCGGGTCGCCCTGCTGCACCAGCAGGCTCCGGCCGTACCTGGTATGACGGTGCGTCAGCTCGTACGCCAGGGGCGGTACGCGGCGCGCGGGCCGCTCGGCATGCTGCGGGACGGCGACGACGCGGTGTGCGCCCGCGCGATGGCGGACGTGGGGGTCGCGGAGTGGGCCGACCGGCCGGTGGACGCGCTGTCGGGCGGTGAACGGCAGCGCGTGCGGCTGGCCATGGCACTCGCCCAGGACACGCGTGTGCTGCTGCTCGACGAGCCGACCACGTACCTCGATCTGCGGCATCAGCTGGAGGTCATGCAGACGGTCGTACGGCTGCGTGAGGAACGGGGGTTGACGGTGGTGATGGTGCTGCACGACCTGGGGCATGCGGCGCGGTTCGCGGACCGGATCGTGGCGCTGCGGGACGGGCGCGTGGCGGCGGACGGACCGCCTGCCGAGGTGGTCACCCCGGCGCTGCTCGCCGATGTCCTCGGCGTGGCGGGCCGGGTCGGGCGCGATCCGGAGGGGGGCTGGCCCGTGTGTTACCCAGATCACCCTCTTCCCTCCGCTCAGGCCTTGCGAAATGAAAATCATATTCATTAGTGTCTGCAGTGCGTCGCCGGTCCGGCGGCGCGGTCACCCGTAGAAAACGGAGGCTCAACTCATGGAGCAGAACAAGGTGTTCACGCCGATCGCCGAGCAGGGTCAGCTCGCCCACCTGTCGGCGACCCACTCCAACGCCCTCGTCGAGAACCCCTTCGACGACGCCGTCGAGGCCGACGCGGCCGAGTAAGTCCGCCTCAGCGTCACCCGTGCCTGGGCCCGCCCGGATCGCCTTCCCGGGCGGGCCCGTCCCGTCCCGTCCCGCCCGTCTCTCTTGGAGGAACATCGTGGCCACCGTGCGGCTCGCGCCCGGCGTCGCCCTCGTCACCGTCCCTGACCGGGGCCTCGCCGTCCGCACGCCCGACGGAACGTTCCTGCGGGTGAACACGGGAGACGTGGACGAGACGGAGCTCCTGGCACATCTGACGACCGGCCTCCCGGCGACCGGCGAACTGGCAGCCCTCGCCGACGTCTTCGAGGAGGCCGGTTACACCACCCGCACGCAGGTTCCCGCCCCGCTCGACGGACGCACCGTGGTCGTGCTCGGAGACCCCGGGCTGACAGGGCCGCTCACGCGGTGCGTCCGCGACGCGGGAGCCCGCGTGCGGGAGGAACTCCCCGACCGCGACCCGGACCCCGCACGGACGGCGGTCGTCTGGTGCCTGGACGGGCCCGCCCCCGAAGGCGTCTGGGACGAGGCCGACCGGCTCCCCGCCCGCGGCACCGCCTTCCTGCGCTGCCACCGCGAAGGCGCCCACGCCTGGCTGGAGCCGCTTGCCTGCGCCCCCGGCGACGTCACCTCCGCGCACGTACGCCTCCGGCGCCTCGCCGCCACCCCCGCGCACCGCGAACTCGCCGCCTACTGGGCCGGACACACCACCCCCGACGGCGGCCGCCACACCGAGGCCTCCGCCGCGCTCACCGCCGCCCTCCTCACCGGCGACCTCCTCGCCTGGGCCAATGGCGCCCCCCTGCCCGTACGGCGCCGGCTGCGCCGCCTCGACCTGCGCGACCTCACCGTCACCGAACACCCCGTCCTCCCGGTGCCGGACGTCGCCCCGCTGGACGCCCGACCGTGACCAGCACCGTCCGCATCGAGGGGCTCGCGACCGACGTCTGCCTGCCCCCGACGCCCGGCCCCCACCCCGCCGTCGTCGTCCGCACCCCCTACGACCGCCGCCACCACCGCGCCGAGCTGCGCGGCTGGGCCGCCCGGGGCTTCGCCGCGCTCGCCCAGGACGTACGCGGCCGGCACGGATCCGAGGGCGACTGGCAGCCGTACGGCGACCACGAGCGCGCGGACGGCGAGGCGACCCTCCACTGGGTCCGCGCCCAGCCCTGGAGCGACGGCCGGGTCATCGCCGCCGGTGCCTCCTACGCCGCCCACTGCGCCCTCGTCACCCCCGGCGCCGACGCCGTGATCGCCGCCGTCCCCGCGCTGGGGCTCGCCCAGACCGCGCGCGAGACCACCGGCCCCGAACGCCTCCAGGCGCGCGTCGGCTGGTGGTCCCAGCACGGCGACCTCCCCGCCACCCCCCGGGCGCTGGACCACCTCCCCGTCACCGGAATCCTCGACTCCCCGGCCTGGCGGGCCCTGTGGCGCGCACCCCGCCGCGAGATACCCGCATCCGCCGTGCCGCTGCTCGCCGTCGGAGGCACCCGCGACCCGTTCGCCGAGGACACCCTCCGGCTCTGGCGGCGCTGGCCCGGCCCCGCCCGCCTGCTGCTCGGCCCCTGGGGCCACCGGCTCACCGCCGAACCGGCGCCCGAGGCCCGCCCCGCACACCGCCTCTCCCTCGGCGCCCTCTACACCGGCTGGGCCCGCGCCGCACTCGACGGAGCGCTCACCGGCCGGACCGGCGCGGTCGCGCTCGGCGGCAGCGACCACTGGTACCGCCCCCGGCCCGTCCAGCCCACGCCGTACGCCTTCGGCACCGGCCTGCGGCTGCTGCGCGGCGCCGACTTCGTCGCCGACCCCGAGCACCCGGTCCGCTCCGACGGGCTGGACGTCCCCACCGACGGCCCCCCGGACCGCTGCCTGCTCCTCTCGCCGCCGCTCCCGCGCCCCCTGGACCTGCTCGGCCCCGCCGACGTGTCCCTGGACGCCACCGCCGACGCGCCGAGCGCCGACTGGGCCGTACGGCTCGTCGCCCTCGACCCCGAAGGGCGGGCCGACCCGCTCGCCACCGGCGTCGTGCGCCGCACCGGACCCGGGCCCTTCACCGTCCCGCTCGGCCACCTCGCCCGGCGCCTGCCCGCCGGTACGCGCCTGCGCCTGGAGGTCGCGGGCCACCACTTCCCGGCACACGCGCGCAACCCGCACACCGGCGAGGACCCGGTGACCGCCACGCGCCTGCTGCCGTCCCACCGCACCGTACGCACCCGGGGCAGCGCCCTGCTCCTCCCCGTCGTCCGGGGCGCCCGCCCCGTCGACCCCGTACAGGAGATCCAGACGTGAACATCGAAGCCCTCGTGGACCCGGTCTGCGGGCTGATACGCGGCGTCGAGCCCGTACCGCACCCCACCGGCGCCCCGCCCCGCTACACCGCCATGACCGCCGACGTCTCCGACGCCCGCCGGTTCGGCGCCTGGCCCGCCGACCGGGTCTCCCTCGGCACCACCTTCGGCGACCCGGCCGGCGCCCGCGTCGCGGCCATCGCCGAGGCCGTCGAACGCTACTGCGGCAACCGCGTCCCGCCGCCCGGCCACCCCGCCGCGCCGCGCCGCGCCACCGCCGCCGAACTCGCCGCCGAGGGCAAGCGCCTGTACGGCCCCGGCGACCTGCCCGCCTACGCGCCCTGGCAGTACGCCCGCCCCGGGTTCCCGTACCGGCCCCTCACCCCCGAGACCCCCGCCCTCTGGGCGCGCGGCACCGAGGACGGCGAGGAGGTCTGGGCCCCGGTCGCCCTCACCCACCTCAACTGGCGGCAGGGAGCCCACCGCTCGCTCCCGCGCACGCACCACCTCAACTACGCGGGCATCGCCACCGGCCAGGGCCTCGACGACGCCGTCGAACGCGCGCTCCTGGAGATCGTCGAGCGCGACGCCCTCGAACTGTGGTGGCACCTCGACGGCCCGACCCGGGGCATCGACCCCGCCAGCGTCCCCGGCCTGACCGACGACCTCGCGGGCTGCGACCTCGACGTGTGGATCGTGGAGATGCCCTCCGAGTTCGCGCCCTGCATGGCCGCGCTCGTCCACGACCCCGCGCGCGACCTGTACGCCGCCGGCTTCGCCTGCCGCTACGACCCGGCCGAAGCCGCCCGCAAAGCCGTCCTGGAGGCCGTCCACACCTGGGTCTTCACCCAGGGCACCACCGACGCCGACGGCTGGGTCTTCCAGGCCATCGAGGCGGGCATGCTCGCCCGCGGCCTCTACCTCGACCACCGCCCCGACCGCCGCTACCTCGACGACTGCGGCGAGGACTTCGCCGCCGTACGGGACCTCGGCGCCCACGTCCAGGTGTGGCTCGACCCCCGCATGGCGCCGTACGCACGCCGCTTCACAAGCCCGTCGCTCGGCACCGTCCCCGTCACCGACGTCAAGGCCGGCACCCGTGGCGAGCTGGAGGCCCGCCTCGCCGGCCACCGGATCCTCACCTTCGACCTGACGACCGAGGACGTCCGGGAGACGCCCCTGCGCGTCGCCCGCGTCCTCGTCTCCGGCCTGATCCCCAACCAGCCGGCGGCCTTCGCCTACCTCGGCTGCCCCCGCTTCGCCGAGGCGGCCCTCGACCGCCACTGGCGTACCAACGCGCCCACCACGGCCGGCGACTTCACCCTCGCGCCGCCGCCCCACATGTGATGAACCCCCTGACCCGAGCCCGTTCCCCCCAGCCGCCCGGCCCGGACTTCCCGGCCGGACGCCAGGTCACCCCCTGGCCGGGCGAGCTCCGGCCGGTCCCGCCGCCCCTGGACCGGCTCCTGCGGCTGTCCCTCGCGGGCGGCCGCCTGCGCCCGGCCGCGTCCGCGGGCGCCCTGCACCCGGTCAACGCCCACCTCCTGCTGGGCCGGGGCACCCCGCTCCCGCCGGGCCGGTACGCCTACGACCCCGTACGCCACCGCCTGATCGCGCGCACCACCGCGCCCGCCGACGCACCGCCGGGCGCGGTCGCCGTCCTGACCGTCACCGCCCGGCGCACGGTCTGCCACTACGGCCACCGCGCCTGGCCGCTGCTGCTCCTGGACACCGGCCACGCGGCGGCCGCCCTCGCGCTCGCGGGCGCCCCGGAGTGGTGCCCGGACGCCGACGTCACGCTCCTCGCCCAGGCGGCGGGCCTCCCGCCCGACTGGCGCGGCGCCGAACCGGAACACCCGCTGGCCGCCGTCCGCCTGACACCCGGCCCGCGTGACGTCCTGGAGCGCTGGGCGGCCCACGGGCCCGGGGCCCCGCCCCCGCCGACGCCTCACATGCCGCCTCCGGTCCTGGAGGAGACGTGGCGGATCCTCGACGGGCTTCCCGGAGCGACGGCGTGGCTGCGCGCGGAAGCGCCCGCGCTTCCGGAGGCCGCGCTGCTGTCGCGCCGCAGCGCGGAACCGCCCCTCGGAGGCGTACCGGAACGGCACCTGCTGGAAGCGGTCCTGGCGACGGCCCGTCGCACCACCGCGGTGCGGTGGGGGCTCCGCACCGACACAGCCCCCGAGGCCCTCGCCGCCCGCGCCGCGGGCCAGCACTGGGTCGGGCACGCGGGCGCCCTGCTGCTCGCGCACGGCTGCCCCGACGACGCGCCCCCGGCCCACGTCCGCCATACCCACCTGCACGCCGGTTACGCCGTGGGCCTGGCCCAGGCCGTGGCCGGCCACCTCGGGCTCGCCTCGCGTCCCGTCGGCTCATGGCAGCACGGCCCGGGCGGCCCGCCCGACATCGTCCACGCCCTCACCCTGGGCGCTCACTCAGAAGGGACCCATCGGCCATGATGCTCCACCCGGAGCTGCTGCGTGCCGCCCGGATCGCGCGGCGTCCCCTCCTCGGGGCGACCGCTCTGCTGGGGGCCGTGGCCGCGACGCACCTGGCGCAAGCGGTGCTGCTCGCCCTCGCCCTGGCCCGGATCGCGCGGGGTGAGACGCAGACCCTGCCCGCCCTGCTGGCGGCCGTCCTCGCCACCGTCGCCGTCCGCGCCGCGCTGACCCGCCGTCAGCGCACCCTCGCCGTCCGCGCCGGGGCGCGCGTACGGACGGGCCTGCGCGACGCGCTCCTCGAACGGCTCGGCACCCTCGGCCCCGTCGGCCGCGGCACGGACGCCCGCGCCGGAGCCGTACGCGCCACCCTCGTCGACGGCGTCGAGGGCGTCGACGCGTACGTCTCCCGCTACCTGCCGCAGCTGCTGGTCACCTGCGTGCTGCCGCCGCTGCTCCTCCTGGCCGTCGCCGTGGTGGAGCCGGTCGCGCTCCTCGCCCTCGCCCCGGCCCTCGTCCTGGCCCTCTTCGCGCCCCGCTGGTGGGACAAGCTGCTGGCCCGGCGCGGGCAGGAGCACTGGGGATCGTACGAGGCGCTCTCCGCCGACTACCTGGAGGCGCTGCAGGGCATGCCGGCGCTGCGGGCCGCCGGGGCGGTCGCCCGCGTCCGCGCGCGCCTGGAGGAGCGTTCGGCCGCCCTGCACCGCGCCACCGTCGCCAAGCTGCGGGTGTCGCTGATCGACACCGGCATCACGGACCTCGCCGTGCAGGGCGGCACGGTCGCCGCCGCGCTCGTCGCCTGCGCGTCGGCCGCGTCCGGCCGGACCGCCGCCACCGGTACGTACCTGCTCCTCATGCTGGCCTCCGAGTGCTTCCGCCCGGTCCGCGACCTGTCGCGCGAGTGGCACGCGGGCTACCTCGGCGTCTCGGCCGCCGACGGCATCGCCGAGCTCCGTACCGCGCGTCCGTCCGTACGCGACGGGGGCGGCCGGCGACCCCCCGCCCACCCCCCGGCCGTCCGCTTCGACGACGTGCGCTTCACCTACCCCGGCGCCACCGCGCCCGCCCTGCGCGGTGTGTCGTTCACCGCCGAAGCGGGCCGCACGACGGCCGTCGTCGGCCCCTCCGGCGCGGGCAAGTCGACGCTCGTCGCCCTGCTCCTGCGCCACTGGGACCCGGACGGCGGCCGCGTGACGCTCGACGGCACCGACCACACCGCCTACGCGCTCGCCGCGCTGCGCCGTGGCATCGCGGTGGTGTCGCAGGAGACGTACCTCTTCCACGCCTCCATCGCCGACAACCTCCGCCTGGCGCGCCCCGGCGCCACCGACGACGAGCTGTACGCCGCCGCCCGTGCGGCGGGCGTCCATGACGAGATCACCCGCCTGCCCGACGGTTACGGCACCCAGGTGGGGGAGCGCGGCGCGACGCTCTCCGGCGGCCAGCGCCAGCGCCTCGCGCTCGCCCGGGCGCTCCTCGCGGACGCCCCGGTCCTGGTGCTCGACGAGGCGACGAGCGCCGTCGACGAACGCCGCGAGGCCCTCATCGGGCGCGAGCTGCTCCGCGCCGCGCGCGGCCGTACGTGCCTGGTGGTGGCGCACCGCCTCGCCTCCGTACGGGACGCGGACCGGATCGTCGTGCTGGACGGCGGCCGGGTCGACGCGGTCGGCACGCACACGAGCCTGCTGGCCCGCAGCTCCCTGTACGCGCGGCTCGTCGCCGCCGGACGCACCCACGAGGAGGCGGCGTGAGCACCCATCTTGTCGACAAGCCCGAGCGGGGTGCCCTGCGGGCCCTGCTGCCCGTCCTCGCGGCCCACAAGGCGATGACGGTACGCACCTTCGCCGCCGCCCTCGTCGACCAGGCGGCGCTCGTCGCGCTGGTCACGCTCGCCGCGCACACCGTCGGCACCGCCGTCATGGAGCGCGCCGCGCCCGCCCCGGCCGCGGTCGGCGCCCTGACCGCCCTGGTGGTGGTCCGCTCGCTCGCCACCTGGCGCGAGATGGACCTGTCGCACGACCTGGCGTACCGGGTGCTGGCGGAGCTGCGGATACGGGTCTTCGACGGCCTGGCCCGCAGCGCGCCCGCCCGGATAGCCGGCCGCCGCAGCGGCGACCTGGCGGCGGCCGCGCTGGGCGATGTGGAGGCGCTGGAGTTCTTCTACGCGCACGCCGTCGCGCAACTCCTCGCCTCCGGCGTGGTGTTCTCCGCCGGTACGGCGGTCCTCGCGGTGCTGGACCCCTGGCTGCTGGCCCCGGTCCTCCCCGTGGCCGGGCTGCTGGTCCTCGCGCCGCTGCTGGAGGGCCGGGGCAGGGCGGAACGCGGAGCCCGGACCCGGCGGGCCGCGGCCGAACTGTCGGCCGAGGTGGTCGAGACGGTCGACGGGATGCGCGAACTGCTGGCGTTCGACGCGCTGGACCGCCGCCGCGCGGGGCTGCGCGCCCACGGCGAGCGGCTCGGCGAGGCCCAGCGGGCCGAGCACGCGTGGGAGGCGGGCGCGGCGGCGGTGCGCGACCTGCTGGTGGTGGCGGCGGTCGTCGGGGTGGTCGCGGCGGCCGCGCACACGCTCGGCGGGGCGTGGGCCCCGGCCGCCATGGCCCTGGCGCTCGGCGCCCTGGCGCCGGTCGCCGACTCGGCCGCGGCGCTCGGCCAGGCGGGCGGGCTGCGCGCGGCGGCGTCCCGCGTCGGCGCGGCGATCCGCGCCCGGGCCGGTGCGCCCGAGCCCGCCGCGCCGAGGCCGGTACCGGCCGGACCGCTCGGGATCCGGCTGCGGGGCGTCCGCTTCGACTACGGCGGCGCTCCCGTGCTCGACGGCCTCGACCTCACGGTCCGCGCGGGGGAGACCCTCGCCCTGGTGGGGGCGTCGGGCGCCGGCAAGTCGACGTGCGCGGCGCTGCTGGCCCGGTTCTGGGACCCGGCGGAGGGGGCGGTGGAGCTCGTCGGCGCGCACGGCGATCCCGTCGACGTACGCGACCTCGCGGACGAGGAGCTGCGGCGCACGGTCGCGGTGGTCGGCCAGGACGCGCCGCTGTTCCACGGGACGCTCGCCGACAACCTGCGCCTGGCGGCGCCGGACGCGACGGACGGGGAGCTTCGCGCCGCCGCCCGCCTGTGCGGGGTGGACCGGATCGCCGAGGCGCTGCCCGACGGCTACGGCACCCACGTGGGGGAGCGGGGCGCGACGCTCTCCGGCGGCCAGCGTTCGCGCGTGGCGCTCGCCCGGGCGCTGCTGACGGACCCTCGGGTGCTGGTCCTGGACGAGACGACGGCCCATCTGGACACGGCGGGGGACGCGGAGCTGTCGGCGGCGCTGGCGGCCGCCTCCCGGGGCCGTACGACGGTGGTGATCGCCCACCGCCCGGCGACGGTCCGCCGGGCGGACCGGATCGCGGTCCTGGAGGGCGGCCGGATCGCCGAGACCGGTACGTGGGAGGAGCTGTCGGCGGCGAAGGAGGGGGCGTTCGCGCGGGTGCTCACTCGGTGACTGCGAGCGGGAAATGGGCGCGCGCGATGTGTTTTGCGCGCCGGGCGGCGACATACGCGCCAGATGTGCGCCCCCGAGTACCGGGAGCGCTGAATTCCGGGAAAACGCAGGTGGCGAAGTGTTGCCACGACGCACGGAACCTGACGCGAAATCACCCCTCCGGGCGCGCACCGGACGTCTCTGCGATTCCCCGTGTGCTTTCAACCCCCAACCATCAGATTAGTACGACAATCTGAGAAACAGACCGACTCTTGCGGTACGGCGTTGACCTGGGGCTTGCTTCTGTTACCGGGCCACCCGCCATCACAGGACGGGTGGACAACCGAACAGAAGGAGACATCCATGAAGAAGGCATACGAGGCACCGATGCTCGTCCGCCTGGGTTCCTTCCGTAAGAAGACCGGGCTCCTCCAGAGCTCCGGCAACGACCGTCTGATCCTGAGCAAGAACTGACGGTCGACGGGTCGAGCGAATCGACGCCATGACACACACGCACGAGAGTGCGGGACCGGGCCCCGGCGACGCGGATTTCGTGGTCCTTCCGGACCACGCGGCCGCGCCCGCCGTGGCCCGGCTCTTCTCCCGCACCACCGACACCCGCGCGGCCACCCGCACGCTGCCCCACCCCTCCGGGCGGCCCTGGCTCGTCGGCCGCTGGCACGACGACGAGATCGTGGCCGCCCGTGCCGGGGCCACGCTCCTCGCCGTCATCGGCTGCTGCCCGCTCGACGAGGCCGAACTGCAGCGGCACGCCGCCCGCTTGCGGGACCTCGCACAACTGGACGCCCTGGCCCGTACGCTGCCCGGCAGCTTCCACCTGGTGGCCGTCCTCGACGGCCGGCTCCGCGTGCAGGGAACCGCCTCCGGGCTGCGGCTGGTCTTCCACGCGGCGGTCGGCGGCGTACGGGTGGCCGCGTCGCGCGCCGACGTGCTCGCCGCCGCGCTGGGCCGCGACCCCGACCCCGAGCAGCTCGCCGTCCGGCTGCTGTGGCCCGTGCCGCACCCGCTGGCCGAGGCGCCGATGTGGCGCGGCGTCACCGCCGTACCACCCGAGGACGCGCTCGTCGTCGCGCCGGATGGACGCGGCGCACGGCACGCTCGCTGGTGGACCCCGCCGGAGCCGGCGCGGACGCTCGCTCACGGCGCGCCGCTCGTCCGCGAGGCGCTCACCGAAGCCGTCGACGCGCGCACCCGAGCCGGAGGCACGGTCAGTTGCGACCTGTCGGGCGGCCTGGACTCCACCACCATCTGCTTCCTCGCCGACGACTCACCCGCCCACGTGGTGGCCAGCACCTGGCCCGGACGCGACCCCGCCGACACCGACCTGCACTGGGCGCGGCAGGCCGCCCGCTTCCTGCCCGACGTGGAACACGTCGTGTGGGACGCCGACGCCTCCCCCCTCGTCTACACCGACCTCCTCGCCATCGACGACCTGTTGGACGAACCCACCATCGGCGTCATGGACCGCTCCCGGGTCCTGCACCACCTGCCCGCCATGGCCGAGCGGGGCAGCCGCCTCCACCTGACCGGCATCGGGGGCGACCACGTGGCCTGGTGCTCGGAGGCGTACTACCACCGCCTCGCCCGCACCCGACCGCTGTTCGCCGCACGGCAGTTGCGCGGCTTCCGTGCCCTGTGGCAGTGGCCGCTCGGCACCACGCTGCGCGCTCTGGCCGACTCCCGCCCGTACGGCACGTGGCTCGCGGACGCGAGCGGCCGGCTGCGCGAACCGGGACCCGCCACCGCCACCACCAGCCTCGGCTGGGGCATGCCCCCGCGCCTCTTCGACTGGGTGACGCCCGACGCCGAGGCGGCCGCGCGGCGCGCCCTGCGCGAAGCCGCCGCCACCGCCGCACCGCTCCACCCGGACCGCGGCCTCCACGCCGACCTCGACCAGATCCGCGCCGGCAGCCGCATCATCCGGCAGTGGGACCGGATGGCCGCCCGCGCCGGCGTGCCGATGGCCTCGCCGTTCCTGGACGACCGCGTCATCGAGGCATGCCTCGCCGTCCGGCCCGACGAACGCGTCACACCCTGGGCGTACAAGCCCCTCCTCACCGCCGCCATGAGCGGGATCGTGCCCGAGGCGTGCCTGCGGCGCACCAACAAGGCAGCCGCCTCCATGGACGCCGCCGACGGGCTGCGGGCACACCGCGCCGACCTGGTCGCGCTCTGGGAGGACTCACGGCTCGCCCGCCTCGGCCTGGTGGACGGCGCCGCGCTGCGCCGCCTCGCCGAGCGGCCCTCCACGCCCGGGCTGCGGGACGCCATCCTCTACTCGACGATCGCCTGCGAGGTCTGGCTGCGCGGCCTCACGCCCGCCACGAAGCCCCCGACCGAAGGGAACCCGCCATGGCACTGCGCTTCGGCGCCGACGTCTCCACCGCCGACACCGACTACGGCACGGTCCTCCTCGACGAACGGAGCGGACAGTACTGGGAGTTGAACCCCGCCGGCACCGTCGTCGTCCGCGCCTTGATGGCGGGCGGCGACGAATCCGCCGCGGCGGACGCGCTCGTCGCCGCGTACGACATCGACCGGACGCGGGCGGAGCAGGACGTCGCCGCCCTGGTGGCCGAGCTGCGCTCCTCGGGGCTGGTCGCATGACCACACCGAGCGCGCTGGAGCGGCCCACCGGAGTGCCGTTCGCCCGGCGGCTGGCCGCGCGGCTCGTGCTGCTGCCCGCGTTCGCGCTGGCGCTGCTGCCGCCGCGCCGGGTGCGCGCCGTGCTCGGAGTCGTACGCCGCGGGGCCCGGCCCGCCACCGCCGCGCAGGCCGGGGCCGCCCGCGACGCCCTGTGCGCGGTGAGCCTGCGCTGCGCGGGGCCGCGCGGCTGCCTGCCCCGCTCGCTGGGCGCGGCGCTGCTGTGCCGGCTGGGCGGGAGCTGGCCGACGTGGTGCACGGGCGTACGGGTCGTGCCGCCGTTCACCGCGCACGCGTGGATCGAGGCGGAGGGGCGGCCGGTGGGGGAGGGAGTGCCGGACGACTACTTCCGACGGCTGATCGCGGTGGGACCGGTGGGATCGGTGGGGTCGGCGGGTCGTGCGGCTCCGGCGGCTCCGGTCGCACCGGCAGACCCGGGTCACGCGGCGGACCCGGCGGCGAGCGGACCGCCCGGACCATGACCGGCGCGCAGAAGGCGGAGGCCGGCCGCTCGGGCGCGGAGGCGGGCCGGTCGGGCGCGCAGCCCGACCGCTCCACCCGGGCCGCGGTCGTCACCCTCTACCGGCTCACCGCCGGACACCGGTCCTCCGTCGCCACCGCCACCGCCCTCACCCTGGTCGGCTCCGCGCTCGGCCTGGCGCAGCCGCTGGTGGCCCGGCTCGTCGTGGGCGGGAGCGGGCGCGCCGGGGACGGCGGGGCGTTCTGGGCGCCGCTGGCGCTGCTCGCCGCGCTGTTCGCCGCCGAGGCGGCCACCGGCGCGGTGGGGCGCTTCGTCCTGGAGCGCATGGGCGAGGGCGTCGTACGGCAACTCCGCCACGGGCTGGTGGCCCGGCTGCTGCGGCTGGAGATGCGGGAGTACGACCGCCACCGCGGCGGCGACCTGATCGCCCGGGTCACCGCCGACACCACGCTGCTGCGGGAGGTCGTGTCCCAGGCCCTCGTCGACCTCGTGACGGGTGCGCTGGTGGCGGCTGGGGCGATCGTGCTCATGGCCTGGCTCGACCCCGTCCTGCTGCTCCTCGTCGCGCTGACGGTGGCCGCTGCCGCCGCCGTCGTGACCTCGCTGCTCCAGGGCATCCGCGCCGCGTCGAGCCGCATGCAGAACGCCGTGGGCGCCCTCGCCGCGGACCTGGAGCGTGCGCTCGGCGCCCTGCCGATGGTGCGGGTGCACCGGGCGGAGGAGCGCGAGGCGCGGCGCATCGGGGAGCGCGTGGACGCGGCGTACGACGCGGGCGTACGGACGGCGAAACTGGCCTCCGTGATGAGTCCGGCCGTCGAACTCGCCGTCCAGGGCTCGTTCCTCATCGTCCTGGTCATCGGCGGCCTGCGGGTGAACGGCAGCTCCGGCTCCCTCGGAGACCTCGTCGCCTTCCTGCTGTACGCGTCGTACCTCGTGCTGCCGCTGTCGTCGGTGTTCCGGGCGGTGGGGCTGATCCAGCGGGGCATGGGCGCCCATCAGCGCATCGCCGAGGCGCTGGCGCTGGCGGCGGAGCCGACGGAGCCGACGGAGCCCGGCCCCGCGCGGTGGACGGCGACACCTCGTACACCGGATCCCGCCAAGGCGGAGGCGCCCGTCCTCGCCCTGCGGGACGTCCGGTTCGGCTACGACCCGGGGCGGCCGGTGCTGCGCGGCGTCACCCTGACCGTCCCGCACCGCCGGCAGGTGGCCCTGGTGGGCCGCTCCGGCGCGGGCAAGTCCACCCTCTTCGCGCTCGCGGCGCGGTTCTACGAACCGGACTCCGGGACGCTGCTGTTCGGCGGGCGGCCCGCCGCCGAGCTGACCCGCGCGCAGTGCCGGGCGCGTATCGCGGTCGTCGACCAGAACACCCACGTCGTCCACGGCACGTTGCGCGACAACATCGCCTACGCGGCGCCCGGTGCCACCGACGAGGAGGTGCGGCGCGTGGTCGAACTGGCCCAGCTGGAGGATGTCGTACGGCGCCTTCCCGGCGGTCTGTCCGGCCGGCTCGGCGAGCGCGGCGGAACCCTCTCGGGCGGCGAGCGGCAGCGCGTCGCCCTGGCCCGCGCCCTGCTCGCCCGGCCGTCCCTGCTGCTGCTGGACGAGCCGACGTCCCACCTGGACGCCCTCAACGAGGCGGCGCTCACCGCCGTGATGCGGGACGCGGCCCGGGAGTGCGCGGTGCTGGTGATCGCGCACCGGCTCTCGACGGTCCAGCACGCCGACCGGATCGTCGTCCTGGACGAGGGCCGGGCCGTCGCCTGCGGCGACCACGGGGAGCTGCTGGAGACCAGCCCCCTGTACCGCGCGCTGGCCGCCGGCCAGATGCTGCGGCACAACGGCGTACGCGGGACGCGGCGAGACACCCCCTAGGGGGAGCTCTCCCCGGATACGGCGCTCCAGACCTGGGCGTTGGTGCCGTTGCACTCGTGGATCTGCACCTGGACCCCGTTGGTGAAGTTCGCGTAGGGCACGTCCAGGCACTTGCCGGACCGGGGGTTGGTCAAGGCGCCCGGGGTGGGCTGGTCGTGGCGCCACTGCTGGGCGGCCGTGCCGTTGCAGGTGTAGATCTGGACCTTGGTGCCGTTGGCGGTACCCGCGCCGGCCACGTCCAGGCACTTGCCCGAGTTCGGGTTCACCAGGGTGCCCTCGGGCGTGGTCTTCCAGGTCTGGCCCAAGGAGCCGTTGCAGTCCCACAGCTGCACCCGGGCGGCGTCTTCCTTGCTCGCGCCGCCCACGTCCAGGCAGTGCCTGCCGCCGTCGGGGCTGTAGGTGAACTCCGTGGATGAGGGTGTGGGCGTGGGCGCCGGGCCGGTCACGGTGAACGTGCACCAGGCGGCCCAGGCGGACGGGCCGTCGGAGCCTTCGGCGCGGATCCGCCACCGGTAGTCACCAGGGCTGAAGGTGCTGGTGGGAATCTGGACGCCCCACCCGTGCCCGACCGGCCCCGTGGTGACCTGGAACGTGCGGAACGGCTGTTCGCCCGACCGTGCGAGCTCTATCGTCCCGCCCAGGTTCGGCTGGGGGTCCACGCCCCTGACCGAGGCGGCGAACAGGGGTGCGGAACCGTTGGTCGTGCTGAACGTCGGCGGCGTCTGAGCGCCGCAGAACTGGAAGCCCGCGTAGGGGCCGGTCGAGACCCGCAAGGTCTCGGGGACGTCCGGGGTGGCGGCCCACGCGGGGGCGGGGACACCGAGGAAGGCGGCGGCCAGGGCCGCGGACGCGGCCGGCACGGCACGGAACCGACTCATGATCACTCCATCGCAAGATCGACAATGCGGTCGCTCTGGAGTCCACACCGCCGAGCGTCTCGAGGTCACCCCCTCCGGTGGTGCCGTAAGGGTTACGTCACATCCCTTGGACCGCACCCGCCGGAGCGGTACGGCCGGCGTAAAAGTAGCGGCGGGGTATGCGCGTACCCGGCATAAAGATGCTATCGGTGTAAGATTTTGGCATGACGCAGCAGACGAGCAGTGCGACGGACGCCGCGGCCCCGGGCCTGCGGGAGACCAAGAAGCGCGAGACGCGGCAGCTGATCTCCGACCGCGCTACCCGGCTCTTCCTGGAGCGGGGCTTCGAGGCCACGACCATCGCCGACATCGCCGACGCCGCGCGCGTCGCCAAGAAGACGGTGACGAACTACTTCCCGCGCAAGGAGGACCTGGCCTTCGACCACCAGGAGGAGTTCGCCGCCGGCCTGGCCCGTACCGTCGCCGACCGGGCCCCCGGGGAGACCGCTCTCGCGGCGCTCCGCCGCTCCTTCCTGGCCGCCGTCGCCGCCCAGGACCCCGTCGCGGGCTTCGCCGGTCCGGAGTTCACCGGAATGATCGCCGCCAGCCCCACGCTGACCGCCTGCCTCCGCGGCCTGCACGACCAGCGGGAGGACGCCCTCGCCGCCGCCCTCGCCGAGGCGACCGGTGTCCCGGGCGACGACATCGCGGCGCGCACCGCCGCGGCCCTGCTGGGTGCGGTGCACCGCGTCCTGTTCCAGCGCATCCAGGAGCTCACGCTCGCCGGCCGCGGCAACCCGGAGATCGCGGCGGTCCTGGAGGAGGAGGCCACCCGGGCGTTCGATCTGCTGGAACCCGCCCTCGCGGACTACGCGCGGTGATGAGCACGCGGCTGCCCGGATGCTGAACCCGCCCCCCGGAGTCGGTGAAACTTCACCTTTCATAGGGTGAATACCGTAAAGAAGGCGTGAGCACAGCGGGCCACGCTGTGGACTTCTTGGGGGGAACGATGTCGATGACCGTGGTCGGCTGTGTCGTCAGGTGCGAGGGCGTGGTGATGCGCCATGGGTAAGAGGGGGAAACCGGCTCCGCGTCGAGGGGCCGGACGCCTCGGTTCCATACGCGCGGAGCCCACCGGTCATACCAGGCCGGAGCACCCGGAGCACCCGGAGGACGCTGCGTACGCGGAGTCCCCCCGGCCCGCCGGTCCTGTGGACACGGAGTCCACGATGGCCCTGCGGACCCTCCCCTCCGGCTCGGCGGGCCGGGGGGACTCCGCCCGCGAGCCGCGCACGGGAGCCGCCGGCTCCCGCAGGGCTGCCCGGCAGCCGCGACGCAAGCTGCCCTCCTGGGTGCCCGTGGACCGGCTCGCGGTGCTGCTCCCGCTCGCGCGGCGCATGCGGCCGGACTACCCCCGCCCGGGCCGGCAGGGGTTCCGCCGGTGGATTCCCTCGTGGCGGCAGCTCGTGGGCTCCCTGCTCATCACCGTGGGGCTCGTCACGACCGGTCTGGCCCTCGCGTACTGGCGTACCGAGATACCTGAGGACCTGAACTCCTTCGCCACCCAGCAGGACAACGTCTACTACTGGGACGACGGCTCGGTGATGGCGCGTACCGGATGGGTGCGGCGCCAGGAGATGCCCCTCGAAGAGGTGCCCGAGGACGTCCGATGGGCGGTGCTGGCGGCCGAGAACGCGAGCTTCTACGAGGACCCGGGCATTTCGCCGTCCGGCATCGCGCGCGCGATCACCCGGATGCTCGGGGGCGGCGAGACGCAGGGTGGCTCCACCATCACGCAGCAGTACGTGAAGAACGCCTACCTCAACCAGGACCAGACGTACTCGCGGAAGTTCACCGAGATGATGCTCGCGCTCAAGGTGGACAACAAGTTCAGCAAGGACGAGATCCTGGAGGGGTATCTCAACACCAGCTGGTTCGGCCGCGGCACCTACGGCATCCAGCGCGCCTCGCAGGCGTACTACGGCAAGGAGGTGTCCGAGCTCAACGCGAGCGAGGGGGCCTTCCTGGCCTCCCTCCTGAAGGGCGCCGGGCTGTACGACCCCGCGCTCGGCGGCGGGAACCGCGAGCGGGCCGTCGAGCGCTGGGAGTGGACGCTGGACCGCATGGTCGAGATCGGCAAGCTCTCGCCGGCTGAGCGCGCGAAGTTCACCAAGTTCCCCGAGCCCACCGAGGTGACCGGCGGCCGGACCGACCTCAGCGGCCAGCACGGATACCTCGTCGAACTCGCCAAGTCCTACGTCACCCGCAGCGGCAAGGTCTCCGACGCGGAGTTCGACCTCGGCGGCTACCAGATCTACACGACGTTCAACAAGAAGCGGACCGACTCCCTGGACAAGGCCGTCCACACGGCCCGGGCGAAACTCGACCCGAAGAAGCGGGAGGAGGACACCTTCGTCAGGACGGGTGCGGCCACGGTCGGCGCCGACGGGAAGATCCTGGCCCTGTACGGCGGGCCCGGCTTCCTCAAGCAGGGCTTCAACGAGTCCAACGCGGTGACCGTCCCGGCCGGGTCGGCCTTCACCCCGTTCGTCTACGCGGCGGCCCTCAGCGAAGGCGTGATGCGCGAACGGCAGGGCCCCCGTGTGCCCGTCACCCCCTCCACCCCGTACGACGGCCGGCACAACGCCTCCGTGATGACGCCCGAGGGCCCCTACTGGGACCGCAACGGCAGGGTGGTGAAGGGCAAGAACGACGGCGGCAAGTCGTGGGGAGAGTCCATCACCCTGCGCGAGGCGATGGTGAACTCCGTCAACACGCCGTTCCTCCAGCTCGGCATGGACGTGGGCCTGGACCGGGTGCGCCGCCACGCCGTGAACGCCGGGATGCTGCCGTCGAGCATGGGCCCGCAGGTGCCGGCCTTCTCGCTGGGCACCTCGACGCCCAGCGCCATCCGGATGGCGACGGCGTACGGGACGTTCGCCTCGAAGGGCATGCACACCGAGCCGTACTCGGTCCTCCGCGTCACCCGCAACGGTCAGGAGGTCCGGCTGCCCGCCGTGCGCTCCCAGCGGGTCTTCTCCGCCGACGTGGCGCGGCAGGTGACCGACGCGCTGGAGGGCGTGATGGAGGAGGGCACCGGCGCGAGGGCGCGGGTGCCGGGGGTCCGCGCGGCCGGCAAGACGGGGACGACGCAGGACAACAAGGCCGCGTGGTTCGTCGGGTACACCGAGCAGGAGGCCACGGCGGTGGTGCTCTACCGGATGGACCTGCGCAAGCTGGACCTGCTGCCGCTGGACCGGGTGGCCGGCGCCGAGGCCGGGACGCTCGGCAGCAGCCTTCCGGCCGACATCTGGCGGGACTACACGGAGGGCCGGACGCAAGGGGCGGCACGCCCCTGAGGGACGTACCGCCACCGCGTCCGGCCCTGATTGCCGTTACTCGGGTTACTTGACGAGCGCCTTCCAGTCGGGCGCCTGCCCCGGGTCCAGCGAGCGCAGCTGCTCCAGGACGGCCGGGTCCTGGACGTCCAGCCAGTCGGACAGCTCGCGGAAGGACACGCACTCCACGTCCTTCCGCGGGCAGACGTCCCGCATCATCTCTTCCACGGCCTGCATGTAGATGCCGCCGTTCCACTGCTCGAAGTGGTTGCCGATGAACAGCGGGGCCCGGCTGCCGTTGTAGACCCGGTTGAAGCCGTTCATGTACGCGTCCAGCGTCGTCTTCTTCCAGGTCGGGTACAGGGCGGGGTCGCCGTCCGTCTTTCCCTTGGACTGGTTGTAGAGGAAGTTGAAGTCCATGGAGAGGACCTGGATCTCCTTGTCCGGGTACGGCAGCAGCTGCAGCGGGAAGTCCCAGATCCCCTGCTGCTTGCGCGGCCACGCCTGGAAGCCGCCGGGGGAGCTGGCGTCATAGCGCCAGTCGTACTCCTTGCTCGCCGTGATGAGGTTCTTCTGGCCCTCCAGGCAAGGGGCCCGGCCCCCGACGAACTCACGGTCGGGGTCGAACGGCAGCGGCGGGATGTCGGTGAAGCCGGTGTGGGTCTTCCACTTCTTGAGGAAGCCGTACGTCTGGTCGATCTCGCTCTTCCACTCGTCGACGCTCCAGTCGCCGCCGCCCTTGGGGCCGCAGAAGTGGCCGTTGAAGTGGGAGCCGATCTCGTGGCCGTCCTTCCAGGCGCCGCTCAGCTGGGTGAGCGTCGTCCGGATGTGCTCGTCGGTGGGGTACGAGATGGCGGCGGAGCCCCGGTCGTGCTGCGGGGGGTCGTACACGTCCGACTTCGACTTCGGCAGCAGGTAGATGCCGGTCAGGAAGAAGGTCATGTGCGCGTCGCTCTCCTTGGCCACCTGGCGGAAGTGGGAGAAGAGGTGGTCGTCGCCCTCCAGCGCGCCGTCCCAGGAGAAGACCACGAACTGCGGGGGCTTCTGGCCCGGCTTCAGCTTCTCGGGCTTCAGCTGGCCCGGCTGCGGGCCGGTGTGCGAGGTCGAGCCGTCGCCCAGCACCTCCACCTTGCCGTCCCAGGGCTCCGCGCGCTTACGGGCGTTCGCCCCGGCGGGCGGGCGCTCTCCCTGGGCCTGCGGGGCCTCGCCGTCGTCGCCGGTGCCCGTCGCCGCCGCCGGGGTCTCGGAGCCGCCGGTGAGGGTCCTGCCGAGGAACAGCGCGACCGAGACGAGCAGCAGCGCGGACACGGTCATCAGGGCGGTGCGGGCGCGGGAGCCGCGGCTGCCGGCTCGTCTGCGGCCCCGGCTGCGGGCGCTTCGGGTCATCGCTGTGGCTCTCTCGGTGCGAGGAAAAGGCATGCTTCATCCGGCATGACGATCCGAATATAGAACGTCTCATCGGTCCGCTTGGTGTGATGTCGCACATCTGTCCGGTGAGTTGTGCCTCTTGCGCCGCCCTTACGCCTCCCAGTGCGCGGGCCGTGCGAGGCGCGCGGGCAGGACCGTCCGGGCGTCGCCCCGCGCCGCGTTGAGCTGCGGCTGGGTGAGGAAGAGTGCGCCGGTGAGGTCGGCGCCGGCCAGCCGGGCGTCGCGGAGGTCCGCGCCGAGGAGGTCGGCCTGGCGCAGGTCGGCGCCCGTGAGGTCGGCCGCGATGAGGTAGGCGCCGCGCAGGCTCGCGCCGCGCAGGTCGGCGCCGGTGAGGCGGGCGCCCATGAGGTCGGCGCCGCGGCGGTTCTTCTTCTTGGACCGCGCGCCGGGGACCCCCGCCCGGACGAGCTCGGCGGCGCGCTGGAGCAGATCCCCGACGACCCGGCGCTGGGCGCCGAGGTCGAGGGCGGCGAGTTCGGCGGGGGAGAGGAGCGTGAGCCGCTCGGTGTCGTCGAGGGCACGGCGGACCTCCCCGTGGAGGGGGCGCGCGGGCTCCAGCTCCAGCACCTCGGCGAGGTACCGGAGCAGCTCGTGCAACTGCCGTACGACGGGGAAGGCGGCGAACATGGCCTGGGCCGTGTCCGGGTTCCGGCGCCAGTCGCGCCCGCCGAAGGTCACCTGGGAGACCTTCTGGCCGGCGCCGAAGCAGTCGTACACCGTGCAGCCGGGGAAGCCCTCGTCGCGCAGGCGGGTGTGGATGCCGCAGCGGAAGTCGTCCCGCAGGTTGCCGCACGGGGTGCCGGCGGGCTTGCCGACGGCGAAGTCCGCCGACGCGGTGAAGGGCAGGGCGACGCAGCAGAGGCCGAAGCAGTTGGCGCAGTCGCCGCGCAGGGTGTCCAGCTGCAGTGTGTCGTTATGTCCGGACATCGGGGATCGCTTACCAGTTTTCTCAGGCGTAGGGGGAGAGGTTGACCGTATGTCAGGACATTCTTACGACATGCGCAGCGCGAGGAAGAAGTCCAGCTTGTCCTCCAGCCGCGACAGGTCACGCCCCGTCAGCTGCTCGATCCTCCCCACCCGGTACCGCAGCGTGTTCACGTGCAGGTGCAGCCGCGTCGCGCACCGCGTCCACGACCCGTCCGAGTCGAGGAACGCCTCCAGCGTCGGGATCAGCTCCGCCCGGTGGCGCCGGTCGTAGTCCCGCAGCGGGTCCAGCAGCCGCGCCGTGAACGCCCGCCGCACGTCGTCCGGCACGAAGGGCAGCAGCAGCACGTGCGACGCCAGCTCGTGGTGCCCGGCCGCGCACACGCGCCCGGGCCGCGCCGCCGCCACCCGCCGCGCGTGCCGCGCCTCCTCCAGCGCGCCGCGCAGCCCCTCGGCCGAGTGCACGGCGGCGCTCACGCCCAGCGTCAGCCGCCCGTCGTCCGCGAGACCCGCCGACAGCGGCTCGCGGACGGCCGCGAGCAGCGCGTCCGCGTGCAGCCCGGGTCCGCCGGCGTGCACCGCGACCGCGCCCTCCTCCTCCGCGTCGTCGGGGGAGGCGCCGGAACCGTCCGCCCCCGGCACCGCGGGCAGCGGCACCAGGGCGATCGCCTCGTCGCCGGTGTGCGCCACCGCGATCCGGTCGGCCGAGTCGGGGCCGGAGGTCGCCGGGTCGACCAGGATCTCCTCCAGCAGCGACTGGGCGACCGGCCCGGTCTCGAGGGCCGGAGCGCCCTTCGCCCCGCCCGTGACGGCCGTTCCGCCGCCCGCGGTGCCCGGGCCGCCCGCCGAGGCCGCGCCCTCCTCGCCCCACTCGACGCGCGCCACCACGACCTGCCAGTGCGGCGCGGTCCCGAGGCCCGGCAGCAGCACCGGCGCGGCCACCCTGAGGCGCGCCGCGATCTCCGCCGGGGCCGCGCCCGTCTGGACCAGCTCCAGGACCTCCTGAGCGAGCCGCCGCCGTACCGTACGCGCCGCGTCCCGCCGGTCCCGCTCGACGGCGATCAGCTGCGTGACGCCCTGGAGCAGGTCGAGCCGGGCGGCAGGCCAGTCGCTCGCGTCGGCCTCGACGGCCAGCAGCCAATCGGACAGCACGGTCTCGCGCACATCGCGCGCCGCGGGCGTCGCGCCGCGCCCGGTGTTACGGATCGGGAAGAGCGAGTACGTCGTGGGGCCGACCTGCGCGCGGTGCGGACCGCGCCGCCCGGTGCGGGTCGCGGCCAGGTGCTCACCGGCGAGCCGGGCGCCCACCTCGGCGGGCAGCGGCGCGCCGGCGCCCGCGATGCGGCGCCCGGTCGGCGACAACACCCAAGCGTGCAGGTCCAGGTCGGAGCCGAGGAGGTCCAGGACGACCTCGGGTCCGCCGCCCGCCGGGCCGGACGTCATCAGCCTTCTGTGCCGATCGACGACGGCGGCGAGATCACCGGCCCGCTCGCCCGACACCTGTCGAACAACATGCTCCGTGATCGTTGCAAAAGCAACGGACTCGTTTACTGCGAAGAGGGGGAGGCGGTGGCGCAAACAAGCCTGAACCAGATCGTCCGGGATGGCGCCCAGTTCCGCCTCGCCGGCCGCCAGGCCCGCGACGCCGGCCGCGGAAAGGATGCGGACGAACGGCTCGGAGTCGTGCTCGTCCCGTCGCCAGGCCAGGCCGGTGAGCACCAGCTCGCCGCCCGACAGGTACCGGCTGGGGTCCCGTAGGTCCGTCGTCATCACGCCGCGCACCGTGCGGTCGAGCTCGTCCTCGCCGCCGAGCAGCCGCAGCCCCAGCGCGTCGGTTTCCAGCAGTGCGCGCAGCCGCATCTCGTCGCCGCCGATCTTTTTCGTGGGTGTCTGGTTGTGGCCGGTGACCCGTGGCCACCGTTTCCGGGGGGAAACGGAGAGGTTACTGGTCCTCGCCTTTCGTTCGAATCTACAAGACGAGGAGGGCGGCCAGCCAACTCCTTCATATGTTCAGCGACTGCACCGGGTGGAGCACCGCTAGGTGTACTTGCTCCACGACGCGTTAACAGCACGTGAACATGAAGACGAGAACGTGGGCCCGGCCGTCCCCCGTGCCCCAGCGAACGACCGATCACGCAGATCACGGCACACGTCGATCACCTGGATCACGTACCACCGGATCACGTAGAAGAGAGCCACTCATGGACTTCCTTCGCCCCGCAAGCTGGGAGGAGGCGCTCGCCGCCAAGGCCGAGCACCCCACGGCCGTGCCTATCGCGGGTGGCACTGATGTCATGGTCGAGATCAACTTCGACCACCGGCGGCCGGAGTACCTGCTCGACCTCAACCGCATCGAGCTGCTGAGCGAATACGAGGTCGGCGAGGAGAACGTCCGCCTGGGCGCCTCCGTGCCGTACACGCGGATCATGGAGAACCTCCGTGACGAGCTGCCGGGCCTGGCCCTGGCGTCCCACACGGTCGCGTCGCCGCAG
>NZ_JBEXNO010000023.1:0-125122 GCF_040611175.1 Streptomyces sp. NPDC003036
GAGCTCCTGGGTGGAGAGCTGGCCGCGCCTCGACGGCTGGAAGCGCTGGCTGAAGGTGACCGGCTCCGGGCACTTCACCTTCACCGACTCCTCGACGAGCCGGCCCAGCTCGGGACCGGGCCGCGTCAGGTCCGCGCCGTGGCGCGCCACCGCGTCGGCCGGGACGCCGGGCCGGCCCGCGCGCACGTCCTCGGCCAGGTCCTCCAGGAAGTCCAGGCGCTGCATGGCGCGGATGAGCACATGGCAGTGGGCGGTGAACGCCTCCCGCGCGGGCGGCTCCGCGGGGGCGAGCAGACAGGCCGTGAGCATCAGCCCGGGCAGGGAGTACTCCCGTACGTACCGCTCCAGCTCCTCGTCGTCCGCGATGGTCCGCCACGCCGCCTCGCGCGCGCACCCCCGCAGGAACTCCTCCACGTGCCCGCGCACGTCCGGGTGCCGCTCGGCGGTGCGTGTCAGGCAACGCAGCACCGGCAGCCCCGAGTCGCCTTCCGCGAACGCCTTCCGTACGAGCCCGTCCCACTCCGCGAGCGCGCCCGCCCGCTCGTCGTCAGCACCCCGGTCGATCCGGTCGTCCGTCTCGTGCATGAAGGCGACGGCGGCCACGACGTGCGGCAGCAGCCCGGCGGGCAGCAGCAACCGCGCCGCCGCGTACTCGGCGGGCCGATACCGCCGAACCGCCCGCCGCTGCTCCGTGTAGTCCCGTCGCAGCCGGGGTTCGCCGACCCCGGCCCGGTCGAGGGCCCGCTTCCACATGCCGATCTCCTGTCGTCCGTCGGCTGTGAGCCTAGGGGGTGGGACACTCCGGGCGAGACGCTCGCTACGGCCGACCGGAAACCTGGATGAGCCGCCGGCGTTCGCGGAGAAACTGCCAAAGACCGCTGCCGAGCTGTACGTCCACGACGCCTCCGACGACGACCTGGCCGCCGAGGACAAGCTGCCGAAGTCCTCGATCCACACCGACTTCTACGAACCTGAGGCCAGCCGCTCGTACCGCAACGAAACGCGGATAATCTCCCACTCCCCCGGCTCCAGAACCGAAGGCCCGGGCGCGCGGCGGCACGGAGCGGCCGCACCCCACACCTTCGACCCAGCGCCCCTGCTCCAGCGCATCATCGCCGTTGACGACCGGCGAAACGCAGATCCTCCAGCAGCACCCGAAGCTCCTCAGGCACCTGTGACGTCACCTGGGCAGCCGCACTGAGCAAAATACTCACGCGTTGCTGCAACTCGACCAGTTCACATCCCTCCCCCAGCGCCTCAGCGACCATGACGAGCGGCGTGCTCATCTCGATCTGCACTTCATACGGCAAGGAGTCGTGGTAAGCCATGTCATCCGTGAGCGCCAGCTCGACGACACGTTCTGCCGCTCCTCGGACAGCCTGCTCATTCTGTAGGGCCGGCATCCGCCATCTCCTTTGCCTTGGGTAACCGACGCAGAGCCAGTCAAGCCGGATGTTCGTCAGGCACGGTACGACGGAGCGGGTACGGCACGGAGCGGCGGAAGACCGGGCGACGGCCGGCCTGGCCGGACCCGAGGCCCGTGGGCACGGGGCCCCGTCGGCGGAGGCAGCGGGTACGACGCCCCCGGCACGGAGCGAAGCGGAGCGGCTGGACCAGCAACCCAGCAACCAAGGGGGGGCGGGCGGCGAGACGTGGAACGGCTACGGCCCTGGAGGCCAGGGGCGATAGTCCGGGGGCACAGCGGGAAGTGGTGGAGCTGGGAGCATGGCGACCGTTCGAGGTTCAGGCGCGCCGCTCCCGGCAAGCCTGCACGAACTTGATGCAGACCCACACGGCCACGGTGAGGACACCGGCCAGGACGATGCTGCCGACAAGGAAGGGAGCGGTCATGCCGCCAGCATCTCAGGCGATCACCCATCAACCTTCAGTGGCCCCGACTACGGGGTGGGGTGCCTGCAAGCGTATGCCCCGGGGGATGGTCCTGCCGCGCACCACAGCGCGGCGCCGGGTTGCTAGAGGCGCTGGGCTACGCCGGCGGTCCGCGCACGGCGCGGCCCCGGCGGACAGCGGGCGGGGAGAGGCAGCAGCCCGGCGCACGCGCAGAAGGCGGACAACCGACGCGGCCCAAGCACGCACCGGAGCCCGCCCCGGCGGTGAACAACGGCGACGCGGGAACGGGACTGACGCGCCGGCCCGAACACGCGGCCGTCCATACGGCGACGCTACCCCCGCACGGAGCGACCGGCGCGGAACGCGGAACGGGCAACGAAGGGGGCAAAGCGCGGCGAGCGGGCGGAGGCGGCGAGCGGAGCAGCGGCGCCGGGCGCGGAGCGGCTGGCGGACGGACACCGGAGCAGCTCGCGAACGCCGATGTACGGCGGGCGGCGGCTGGACGACCAGCCCGAACGCACAGCGGAGCGCGGTGAACGGGCCCCGGGCGGGCGGCGACGGAACGGCGCGCGAGCGCGCGACCGCACGGCGAGCGACAGTCACTCGGTGGGCGCGGGACAGCGAGACCGGCGCGAGGCGAAGCGAAGCGGCCGGGCCAGCAGCCCAGGGGAAGGCGACCGGCGAGACAAGCCCGACCCCCGGCGACGGAGGCCCACCAAGCGGCGCACGAGCGCGCGGAGGCGGCGAGCGGAGCAGCGGGGCGAGCGCGGAGCGGCGACGCAGGCGGGCACGGCAGCGCGGCCCCGGCACGAAGCACGCGCGGAGGCCCACACGACGGTCGGCAAGGCGGCGGGCGGACCCCGACGTCGCAGCGGGCAGTCGGCAGCACGGCACGACCCCGACGCGCGGTGGAGACGGCGCAACGCCTGAACGGCGCCTGGACGACCATCCCGAACGCAACGGACAACGGCAAACAGGCGCGCAGCGGCGGAGCCGCGTCGGGCGTACGACGACCCAGGCCAACAGCCGTACGAACAAGCCGCGGGGGCGCGACCCCGGCACGAGGCGAAACGTAGCGCGGACGCACGGCGGAGAGGCCCGAGCGTGCTGCGGGTGGACGGCGGGGGCAAACAGAGCGCGGCGGTGCTCGTCGGCGCGGTGAGCAGTTCGCGGCCCTCGAGCTGGAGGACGTCGAAGGCGATGAAGTGGGCGGGCAGGGTGTTCGCTAGCTGGTCCACCGTGCGGGCGCCGGCGGAGGCGCGGTGCTGCAGCGCCTCGAAGGAGAGCCGTCCCTGCGACCACACGACGAGCTCGCCGTCGAGGACCAGGCTGTGTGGTAGCTGCGTGGCCGCGCGTACGAGGTCGGGAAAGTGCCGTTGCGCAGCCTGTCCCCGCCCGGGATCTGCCCGCCGTTCTCCGCCAGGCCGTGCTTGCGCAGATCGGACAGCGCCCCGGTATGCGAGGCAGTGCGAGCCTGCTTCCGCTTCGACGGCGTCGGCTTGTCGGTGTGGCGGTAGCTCAGGTGCGGAGCCGCGATCTGCTGGATCTGTTCGACCGTCGCGACCTTCACCACCCCGAGCACGCGCAGCACGTCACCGCGCAGGTTGTTCGACGACCCCGCCGGGTTCTCCTCACGCTTGCCCGCCATCAGCTGCGCTCCCTCCCCGTGGTCTGTCGCGCGCGGCCACCGGCCGAGCGCCGGCCGCGCCCTGCCGCATACGCCGCGGCCCGACGTGTAGCGCCTGGCGGAGCGGATGAGCGCGCGTCGCGACCAGTACGTTGGTCGCGGCGCGCGCTTGGCCATGCCCCCGTGCCCTGCGGGAGGAAAGGCCGGGCCGTGCAGTGCTAGCCAGCTGTTGGCGCCGACCTGGCGAGCGAGAGGTTTCAGGCGGTGGTGCGGTTGCTTTGGCGTGCGGCAAGCGCGGCGTCGGCGCTGGGAAAGATGGGCAGGAAGGTGTCCATCCCGGTGACGCTGAGCAGGCGGCTCAGCCGGCCGGGGATGGCCGCCAGGGTCAGCGAGCCGTGGGCGTCCTTGGCGCAGCGCCAGATGCCGACGAGGGCGCCCAGCCCTGAGGAGTCGCAGAAGGTGACGCCCGCCAGGTCGGCGACTAGGTCGGGGTGGCCGTTCTCAAGGAGTTCCAGGGCGCGGGTCCGCACGGCAGGGGCGGCGGTGATGTCGAATTCACCGGACAGTGCGATCACGGCCAGGGTGCCGTCGGTGTGCGGGACGTCGATGTGGAATGTGTCGGTCATGGGCGTCGGTTCTCCTGCCCGACGGAGGCGTCGGCGGTCGGGGCGGCGGCGCTGTGGGCGGTAGTGGTGATGCCCGCGGGAGCGACATCGGGTGGGGGGACGGACAGAGCCAGCAGGGCAACGTCGTCGCGTTCAGTGTCGGGGAGGGTGTCCAGGAGCACGACGGTGTCGTCGATCAGGGAGCCGGCCCTGACCGGCGCCGGCCGCCGGGCGAGGAAGTCGGTCAGGCCCGTGTCGGCGAGCATGTGGCCATCGGCGGTGCGGGCCTCGGTCAGCCCGTCGGTGTAGAGCAGCAGGCCCTGGCCGGGCGCCAGGTGCAGGGTGCGTGAGGCGAAGGTGGCTTCGGCGATCGCGCCGACCAGCATGCCGCCCTCGGCGCGGACCGCCTCCACCCGTACACCGCCTTCCTCGGTGGGGCTTAGGTGGTAGGCGGGCGGATGGCCGCCGGTGGCCAGCGTGACCGTGAAACCGCCATCCCGGGCGGGATCGAGCAGGCCGAAGATGGCAGTGCAGAAGCGGGTACCAACCGCCGCGTCCAGCAGCAGCGCCGTGTTCAGGGCATTCAGCGCGGCCGTCGGGTCCGCGTCGACGAGGGCTGCGGCCCGCAGCGTGTAGCGGGTCAGTGAGGTGACCGAGGCGGCTTCGGCGCCCTTGCCGCACACATCGCCCAGGAAGAACGCCCACCGGTCCCCGCCGATGGGGAAGACGTCGTAGAAGTCGCCGCCCACTTCCTGCGGGGAGGCGGTCTTGTAGTGGCAGGCCAGCTCCAGCCCGGGTACCGCGGGCAACGCGGGAGGCACCAGGGTGCGCTGCAGGGTGGAGGCGAACGCGGCGATGGCCGCCTTGTCCCGCTCCGCCCGCTGCCGGGCCTCTTCCTCCGCCTGGCGCTTCTCCTGCTCGACCTTGCGGCGCTCCTGCTCGGCGCGCACCGCGTGCAACGCCGACAGCCGCAGCTCCAGCTGGTCACGCACGACCGCCGCCAGGTCCGCGAGCGTGGCCGAATCCGCCTCGCTGATCTCGCGGGGGCGGGTATCGAGGACGTTGACCGTGCCCAGCCGATACCCGTCGGCGGTGATGATCGGAGCGGCGGCGTAGAACCGCACCCCCATCGGGCCGGCGACCAGCGGGTTGGAGCAGGCGACCGGGTCCAGCAGGGTGTCGGGGATGACAGTGGTGTCATCCGTCAGGACCGCCGAGGCGCACAGGCCCGGATCCCGGCCGATCTCGCTCACACCTTCCAGGCCGTGCGCGGCCTTGAACCAGATCCGGTCCTCGTCCACGATCGTCACCGTCGCCACCGGAACCTCGAACAGACGCGCGGCCAGCGCTGCGACCCGGTCGTAGGCGCCGTCCGGAGGAGTGTCGAGAATGTCGTAACGGCGCACCGCCGCCATCCGCGCCGCCTCGGCCGACGCGGCCAGAGGTTTCTTCGGTGCTATCACAGGCGGGCTCGCTTGCTCCGGCATAACCCTCGTCTCGCTCATCCCCCCCAGGAAGACGCCGACCAGGCAGCCAGCATCCCCAGCACTGTACCCAAACGCCTCAGCGCACCCGACCCGACGGCAAGCTTCGCGGAAACAGCCCGCAGCTGAGCGCAGTAATCACGGAAAGGCGAAACGTGACGGCCTTCGCGGCCCGACGGTTCGTCGACCGCAGCCTGCTGGTCGACCTGAGCGCGAACCCGGGCAGGGACGCTGCACCACCCCGGTCAAGACGACCAGGCCTGCCGCCCCGAGGACCTGGCGAACCTGGTCGCCCCCCCGACACCCCTGCTCGGGCCCGAGCAGGCCGCCGCTCGGCTTGGGGTGCGCAGGGTTGAGTTCGACTGGATGGTGCGGCTCGGCTGAGTCCGCGCCCCGCAGTCGATCGAGGTCCGCTTCGGCAACCAGCCGGGCCGGGCCGTCGACGTCGCGCTCTACACCACGGCCTCCGTCGACGCGGTCATGCCCGCCCACCCCGAGGCCGACTGGGGGCAGCTGCGCACCGTGGAGAAGGGCCGACGCTCTCCGCTCGCGTCGCTGCGCCCGGAACCTGCGCCCGTACCGGCGTAAGCCTCCGGCTTCCTTCCGCCCGCCCGCGCCCCACGCCGCCCGGAAGGGCGGCCCGGGGCGCGGGCGTTCTTCTTGCGAGCCGCTCAAGCGTGCCCGGCAGCCGGCTCCCACAAGGGTCGGGCGAGCCCGGTCCCGTCGCAGTGGAAGCACCGGCCGCCTCCCGGCGTGCTGCGGGCACCGATGGTGCCGGCCTCGCGCAGCGCCGAGACGCGTATGCCCCTCGGCTCCAGCAGCTTCTTCGCCTCGCCGTGGCCTCGCTTGGTCAGCACCCACACCTGCCGCTGGTCCTCCCGGACCGTCTCGATCCTCACCAGGCGGTGGTCCTGAAGATCCAGGAGGTTGTCCCGTACGAGCTTGTCGTGCCGGTTGTCCGGACGGGTCAGTTTCCACAACCGATCGGGCGTCGCCCTCTGGAAGATCCCCAGCACTTGCAGAAGTTCCCTCCGCCTGGGCTCTGTCGAGTTCTTCCTGTGAGTAGGACGCCTTTGGGCATGAGGGTTTGTCGGACCTGCGGCGCCCCCCTGTCCGCCGGGCCTGACCTGCGGGAACGCCCGGGCCCTGGCGACGGGGCGCGGAGGGGGTGATGGAGGGGGCCACGGAGGGGTTTCCGGAGCCGTGTCCGGGGTCTGCTCGGGCTCGTCTGCGGTGCTCGCCACAGGGCGCTCCTGGGAGGTGGGGGCGGGCTGATCCCGCCATTCACCTTCTATAGGTCCGGTTTTCCGCTCTCGTGTGACGCCGGTCTTGAAGAACCTCTCTGTCGTGACCGCATCGTGATCAGCCGTGTGACGGCTGCCGATAGTTGGCGGACAACCGGAGGAATCCCGAAGGTGACGAGTGTGTGGTCGAACGTAGTTGGCAAGTTTGGTCGACGATAGTTGGCGAGCCCATCGCCGTTCCCGTCACTGGGGTCAGAGGTCGGCTGACAGCGGCCATGCGGGGCGAGGGGACAGGTAGCTCAGTGTGATCTGAGGGCTTCTGCTTGAGTACGCGGCTCGGTGATCGCTCCGTTGTTCATGGCGGTGAAGTCGGCGTGGGCCTGTTCGACGGCTTCGGGATATGCCTCGCGCTTGGCGTGGTCGGCGAGCGCCCGGTAGATGCTGGTGACGGAGGGGTTCTGGCCCTTGCGCTTGCCGGTGGGGATGATCAGGTCGTGCTGGATCTGCTCGACGGACTCGCCGCCCGCGCGGCGGCGGAGTCAAAGTAGTGATCTTCAGTGATCAAGTGCCCGGCTGTCGGTTGGCAACCGGAAGCAGCCTGCTGGAGGTGTTTCGCGTGGCCGCCGGGCGGTCCGCAGGAGGGCCCTGGGGGTGGTGCGTCAGTCCGAGGCGCCGCTGCGCCGGGCGTAGGCGCGGGCGGCGCGGGCACGGTCGCCGCAGCGTGTGGAGCACCAGTGGCGCCGGCCGTGGGTGCGCAGGAGGAACCGGTCGCAGGGGGCTGATCCGCAGGCGGCGAGGATGTCGGCGTCGGGACCGGTGAGCAGGTCGGCGGCGTCGGCGGCGAGGGTCGCCAGTGCGTGGTTGACGGCCTGGTCGGTGGGGTGCGCCTGGATGCGGCGCAGCCCCCGGGCCCCGTCCCAGGCGAGGAGGGGGGCGGTGGGCACGGCCGTGAGGGCCTCGTTCACCGCGCGCAGGGATTCCTCGGGCGGCGTGGTGGTGTCGACGCGGGCGGCGAACAGGGCGCGGATGTGGGCGCGCAGCGTGCGCATCCGCTGTGCGCACACCTCGTACAGCTGCACGTCCGGGGTGGTCAGGTCGTGGGCGGCGAGCCAGCGCATGGCGGATTCCGGGGCTGCGAGCAGGTCGTAGCTCTGGCTGGCGGGCAGGGTGGCGGCGGTGTCGGCGAAGTCCAGGGAGCGGTACCGGTCGGCACCCGGTGCCGGGGGCAGAGCGGTCGGTGCCACGTCGGTGGCCAGGGTGTCATCCATACCTCTCATGGTAGCGCTTGCATTTTTCCGTGATGCCTGCCTAGCCTGGGATCACGTTAACCGCAGGTTTTTTTCGTGAGAAACGGAGTCGTGATGTCCCAGCTCAACGACAGCCAGTTCCCGGTCCGCACGTTCGGCGGTCCGACCGCCCTGTTCGAGTACGGCGGCCTGCGCTTTCTGACCGACCCGACCTTCGACGGCCCCGGCGACTACGCCTCGCCCGGTGGCCCGACCCTGTCCAAGACCGCCCCCTCCACCACCACACCCGCCGAGCTCGGCCCCATCGACGTGGTCCTGCTCTCCCACGACGAGCACGCCGACAACCTCGACACCTCCGGCCGCGCCCTGCTCGCCGACATTCCCCTCACCCTCACCACCCCCGGCGGCGGCGAGCGCCTCGAGGCGAAGGCCAAGGGCCTGGCCGACTGGGAGTCGATCGAGCTGGAGCGTCCGGGCGGCGGCACCATCACTGTGACCGGGGTCCCTGCCATCCACGGCCCCGGCGCGCGTGAGGAGGTCGAGCCCTTCGCCGGCCAGGTCGTCGGCTTCGTCCTGACGGGGGAGGGACTGCCGACGGTCTACGTCAGCGGCGACAACGCCTCGCTCGACGCGGTCAGGGAGATCGCCGAGCGCTTCGCCCCGATCGACACCGCCCTCCTGTTCGCCGGCGCCCCCCGTTTCCCCATGGTCTTCGATGGCAACCTGATCGTCCTGGACAGCGCCCAGGCGGCCGAGGCCACCCGGATTCTTGACGCCCGCCGTGTCGTCCCGGTCCACCACGACAGCTGGGCCCACTTCACCGAGGGCCGCGACGAGCTGGGGGCAGCCTTCGCCGCCGCGGGCCTGACCGACCGCCTGGACCAGGACTGGGCGCAGCGCGCCTGAGCCCGGACCGCAGCTTAGGAACCGAGACCTCGTGCCAGGGGCGGGGCTCCCCACACGCCGAGCCCCGACCCTGGGAGCAACCCCTCGCGGCGTCCCCTGCGCCGTGCCAGAACGACAGAGAAGGACCCGATCACATGTCCACCGGAACCAACGTCGGCCTCGTGCACCGCTTCTACCAGGCCCTTCAGCAGGGCGACTACGACACGCTCACCGGCATGTTCCACCCGGACTTCCTCTTCTACCCTCAGATCGACAGCCCCCGGCCCGGTGCCGCAGGGTTCATCAACGCGGAGAAGAAGCACGTCGACGCCTTTTCCGACGTCCGCCTGACGGTCCTCGACACCGTCGCCGAAGCCGACAAGGTCGGCGCCTACGTCGTGGTCGAAGGAGACCAGGGCGGCGACTACTACGGCATCCCCCCACGCGGAGCGCACGTACGTTTTTCCATGTTCAACCTGTTCACGTTCAAGGACGGGAAGATCATCGAGAAGCGGGCCCACTACAACCTGGCCGACATCATGGACCAGCTCACGGCCGGCTCCGCCGCCTGACGACACGGGCCTCGACAGGGCCACGCCCTGCGCCCCTCCACCGCCGCACACCGACGGCGCGCGCCTGGAGCGAAACGCTCCGACTGCCCACACCGAGAACCGCGGCGTCACCTTCTGGCCGATGCCGCATCGCCCTGCGGGCTGCGCGGGTCGGGCACCGCCCTGGCCGTAACGAGCACCCGGGCAATCACACAGCGCTACATGTCCGTTCGCCGCAGCTATACGAGAACAAGGCCGACCGCATCAGGCACCCCATTTCCGACTACTGTGTGCGAGCAACGCCGTGGCCACTTGACGGGGCGTCAAGTGGCCACTGGCGGGGAATCTCAACAGGCCGCTAGCAGTCGGCGCTGTCGGCCGCCGCCAGCTGGCCGGCGTATCGCGTGAGGGATTCTCTGAGCAGCTTGTAGAAGTGCAGCGTCGGGCTTCTGAGCTGCGTCATGATCCAGTACTGGGGGCTGCGTGTGGTGATCGCCTGTTCGCGGTTTGGTCCTTCGGTCCGGAGGCTGGGAGCCAGACGCCATTCGCTTCCGGTTACGAGCGACCAGGTGAAGGCGGGTGAGCAGCTGCGGAGCTGTTCATCAGGGCGTCTTGTGGTGCGTGGGAGGCCCTCGCGGATCACGCCCCATTCCTCCGGTCGCAGTGTCCAACCGGCAAAGGTCTGCCTGCGTTTGCGGTAATCGCGTCCCCGCAAAGCGTGGATCTGCACACGTGATCACAAGCGACGCGATCTGACCGTCTACGCAGCGTCACTCGCCAACTATCAGTGGCCAACCGCCAACTATCGCTGGCCGTCGCATCAGCCGGGAGGAGGGAGAGTTCTTCCCCCTCCCGGCCGGACTCTGTCCACAGGGCCGCACGCCGAGCATCGGGTTCGAGGCCGCCACGATCAGCGGGGCGGCCCGTACGTTGAGGAGCCGACATGCCCGGCACCACGCCGCTCGCCCCGATGACCCCCCACGCGGCCATCAGCGCTTTCAACTACCTCCTGGCCGTCCAGGCCGACGACGTCGACGCCGCCCGCGAGTTCGCCGGCGCCGAACCGCGGATGCCCGAGCTGCTCGTCGACGCCGCGACGCGGATCGTCGTCCCGGTCACCGCGCTGCCCGGCCCGGACGCGGGCGAGCCGTGCGAGGACACCTTCGCCCTGGAGGCCCTCGGGCGGGTCTTCGTGACCTCGCTGCGGATCTGGGCGCAGGCCGGGCCGGACACGGCGGAGGGCATCGCCCGCGCGGTCATCGACTTCACCGCGCAGTTCCTCACCGAGGACCACGAGGACGTCGCCGACACCCTGCGCCAGTTGGAGGCCGTCGGCGTGGGCCAGGCCCTCGATGCGCACCCCGCACCGGCCGGCTCGCCTTCCGGTGCGCCTGACCATCGCGTAGGGCGCCGCCGGAAGAGCGGTGGTGCGGTGCGGCGCGCATCGAACCCGCGCCACCGCCGCGCGCCGCACCACACCACCCATCGTGATGCACTCCACCGGCATCGCCGCACCGCACCAGGCGCGCGCCGCAGCCGGGCGGGCTCCTCTATCACACACCCCCTTGACCGCGACCTGATCGCCAGCCGAAACATGCTGTGGCAAGGGGAAACGTCCTCGGTAGCAGACCTGGACAAGGGGGTGTAGCGGAGCTGGACAAGGGGTCGCGCGCCTCCAGCCGCACCTGATCGAGGGGACGGTCGGCAGTGGGCGCACCAGTGCGGTGCGGAACATCGAGTGCGGCCCACCGGCGCGCGCGAGTGCCGGGCATCGGCCGGGCGGGGCGGTGCACCGGGTGCGGTGGCGCACCATCGCGGTGCGCACCACGGTGGTGTCGATCGTCATCCGGCGCACCGGAGTGGAGTCCACTCGGTGGAGCCCATCGGGTGGAGCCCACCCGATGTCGTGCATCTCACTGGATGCAGAACATCGTGGGCTCCACCCGGTGGACGGTGTCCGGCATCGTCACCGCAGCCATGCGGTGGAGTGCCGCACCCGGGACAGGGCACGCGCGTCGCGGCGCGCGGCCGCGTTGCCGATCCGGTTCTGCCGGGAGCGGGGCCGGCGCGACTGTGCGGCGGCGAGTCGGCGCTTCCCGGCGTCCTGGAGTCGCTTCCGCTGCTTGCGCAGTTCCGCCTTCTTCGCGGCCTTCGACTTCGGCTTCCGGGGCCGCTTCCAGATCGGCTGCCACCCCAGGGGCTCGTCGGGCTCGGGCTCCTGGTCCTCGTTGAGCGCGGCGGCCATCTTCGCGCGGGCCGCGCGGGCGCGGGCGAGGGCTTCGTCGGGGTTGGGGCATTCTTCCGGGGTGTTCACGTGACTCCTCCTGTGGTCCGGCCCGGCGTGTGCTGGGTGCCGGGCTGCTGCGTGTGCGGCGGCGGGGCCGTCGCCGGGGCGGGCTGCGGTCGGGGGCCGTGGGCGACTTCGCGCGCCCGCCGACTGTCCTGGAGCGTGGCGGCCACCTGCGCGGCGGCGGCTTCCAAGGTCTGGCGCGTCTGTTCGACCATGTCGACGCCGGTCTCCGGCCCCAGGAGGCGGCCGTCCTTCGGGCCGGTGCGAAACGGCCGCGGATGCGACCTCGAGGCGGCGGGCACGGCGACGGTGCGCGACCGGATACGGAAGCCCAGTCGCTCCGCACGACGCACCGCGTGGACCCGGGCGGCCAGGGCGGTCAGCGGCGAGCCGGGCCCGCTCGTACGGCGTGGCGGTCCGCTTGCGGGTCAGCGGGCGCAGCACGGCCTGGTCCTCGGTGTCGCGCGGGTACAGGGCGCGCAGGTCGGCGGTCATCATCCGCCGGCTCGCCGGGCGGGTGTAGTCGTCGACGACCGTCTGCACGATCTGTTCGTCCAGGCCCGGCTGGTGGGGTCGGCCGCGCAGGACGTAAGAGAGGTGGCGGCGGGCTTCGGCGAGCAGGTGGTGGCACGCGAAGGCGCCGCGCATCACGTACACCACGGCGACGACGTCGACGGCCGCCAGCGCGATGTCGACCACCGGCCGCACCCGCGCCCACACCGCCGCGGCCGCCGCCCGCGCCCGCTCGGCGAGCCGGTAGATGGTGCAGGCCCCGAACGCCCGGATCGCTAAGGTGCGCCACCGCGTCCGCAGCTCGGTCAGCGACAGCAGCTCGGTGCGCTTGGGCAGGCGGGTCTGGTCGGCGGCCTTGCAGGCCAGCGCGTAGGCGGCCCGCTCCCCCGGCGCGTGCCCCTGCCGTTCCTTGTACCTGGCGGTCAGGACGGGCAGTGCGTCCTCGATCTGCTGGCGGCGGGTCGACTGCCAGCAGATGAGCCGCCGGTCGATGCCTGCGATGTCCATCACGGGCCGGCGGCCGGGCGTCACTTCGCGCGGCTCCCACGCCCACCCGAGCCGGGCGGACACCTCTTCCATGAAGTACAGGGTGTAGAGGGTGTCGGCCGCGACGATGTGGGCCATCAGCGAGTCCGCCGACAAGTTGCCCCACGTCCCCGCCTCGTCAGGCCGCCGGGCGCGGATCGACACGACCGCGTGAGCGTGAAGAAGTGGCCTCGATTCCGTGGCTCTGGACTCGTAGTGCCGGAAGACCGCGACGATCAGCCCGTCCTTGACCCGGGCCCGCTGCTTACCGCCGGCCTTCGAGCGGATCTGTGCGACCGACTCCTCTATCCACGCCAGGGTCTTGTCGCGGGCGACGTCGTCGCACAGCTTCAGCACCCGGCGGTGCTCGTCGTCCATCAGGGCCCACGCGAGGTGGGCCGTCGGCGGGGGCCGGAAGACCAGGTCGAAGGCCAGCCAGGGGGTGCGCTCCTTGGCCTTGTCGGTCTTGGGCGACTGGTTGTGCTCGATGGGCCTGCCCAGCACGGTCGCCCGCCTCGCCTGCGCCGGGCTCTTGCCCTGCGCCAGGAGCTCGCGCTCGATCCGGTCGGCGTCCGCTGCCGGCCCTCCCCCCAGGAGCAGCTCGGCCTGTCGCTCGCTCACCACGTGCCCGTCCTTGAGACCGAGCGCGGCCAGGCCCCGGCCCTTCCACACGCCGGGCGGGACACCGGCTTCGTCCTGGGCGGCGCGCAGCGACGTGCCTGCGGCACGGTGGCCGTCACCGACCATCACGCCACGGAACAGGTAGCGCCACCCGGCCCCCGGGCGAACTGGCGACATGCTGATCATCGACCCATGGAGCCCCGGCGCTGACCTGCGGAAAAGTGCGATCCGGGGTCCTTCCCGCCGGGCGGGAGGCCATCACCAGATCTTTACCGCAGCGCCCGCCAGGCGGGCCGTCTACTCAGCCCGAGACGGTAAGCCGCCGACGTGTGCACAGTCCGCCGCATGAATACGGAACTGCTCCACGGAGACCTCTGCCCGCTGTGCCGCCGCCCTCTCACGCTGCGCACGACCGTCGAAGTCCGCTCAAACACGCCGTACCCCACCCGGACCGACTACCTGCCCCACTGCGAGAGCTGCGTCAGCGACATGGCGCGGGCCCAGGAATGGGCAGACATGATGCACGCCCGCTACGAGAGCTGACCGCACCGTGCGAATACTGCGCGACAACCACCGACATCGCACGCCTCCCTCAGCATCGCCACCATGCGGGCCAGGATACGGATCACCCGCTCCTGCGGAGGGATCCCGGTCTTATGGCCGGGCACCCACTGCGTGCCGCCAACCAGGGCCTTGAGAAGCTCGTCGGCCTCCTCGCCCTGGAGCACCAGGTCCGCGGTCTCCTCCTCCACCCACACCGTCGGTGACCCCTCACCGACGGTGTTCGGGTCCATCCCGACAAACCGTAACGTCATCGCGGCCTCCCCTGTCGAGTCAGTTGCGCACAGTAGCGCCACGACCGCCCCGCGCGCCGGGGCGGCGGTCAAGGCCGCGCCCCGTGAACGCCATCATGTGATCAACGCGCACGACCTTGCGCGACCACATCTCGTTGGACGGGACATGAAGCTGACAACCGAGCCGGGCCGGGTGGAAGCGCTGGCGGAGGAAGCCGTCGTCGCGGCGTGCACGCTCGCCGACGCCGCCGACCCGACACGGTGGAGCGCCAGCGCGGTCGAGGACACGGCCGCCGCCCTCGAGGTCCTGGCAGGTGCGCTCGCCCAGCTCGACCCCGAGTGCGCGGAGATCCTCTCCGTCGTGCCGATCGCCGCGGCCGCCATCATCGAGCGCGCCGAACAGGCCGCAGCCGGGCCAAGCGAGGCCGTCGGCGGCAGAGCTACAGCCGGAACAAGCGCCGCGCTGCGCCAGGCGCTCGCCGCTCACGGTCTGACCCGGCACCGTGTCCACCAGCTCGGGGCCGCGCTCGTCACGGTCACGCCGGACGCACCCGAGGCGCAGGCCCTGGCCGTACTGCTCAGCCGAGGTGACGCACTCCCCCGTCAGTCGCAGCAGGCCGATGACAGCTGGGGCGCGGGACCGGCGGAGACCGCGGCCGCCGCGCTCGCCGACGCACCTCGCACGCATGGCAGCGGCGCGTACGCGCGGGTCCTGACCTCCGGCCAGGTCAGCGCCGGCCTCACCCCGCAGACCGCCCAGGCGGTGGCCGCAGCCCTCACCACCCGGCCCGGCGCCGCGTCACGTGGCAAGCGGCGCGGGCTCGGATCCGGCTTCAAGGGCATCGCCGCCTCGTAGTCGGCGCCCTCCCTCCCGTCTGCTTGGCGCTGGTTGGTGCCTGACCTACGAGCAGGTGTTCAGAGGTAGGGGCTGAAGCGGCCGAAGCGGGCCAGCAGCATCCGTGCCGCGTCCTCGTTCAGCCCAAGGGCGGCAGCGGCCCGGTCCGGCGTCGTCTCCTGCAGGGCATCGCGAGCCGGCCAGTAGCCCAGCCGTACGGCGGTCACCTCCAGACGCCGGGCTGCCCGCAGGGCCGCCAAAGGGGACATCTTCGCCAACTTCTCGATCTCCTCCTCCAGCTGGGACAGCAACGAGGTGACCGCCTCCGGCAAGGCCACAGCCGAGGCCTCCACTTCGGCGGTGTGCGCATCCCAGTCCACCAGGCACGCGTCTGCCGCACCCGCTCCCGCCTCCGCCAGCTCCTGCTCGCCGACCTCGTCCCAGTCCAGGGTCTGCTCCGTGCCGGTCCAGCCGCACGAGCACACCGCGCGCAGCGCGGCCGCACGCGGCCCGCGCGTGATCCGGCCGTCGTAGACGCTCCACTGGGCGACCGACTGCCCGCCCCCACCGGAGCCCGTGTCGAAGAGGACGGGGGCCGGGACGGCACCGCCGGCCAGAAGGACACCGACGCCCTCGTGCGAGGCGCCGAACTCGTCGGTCGTCCACATCTCCCGCTCACCCATGCCGCTCCTCCAGCCGCTCCACCTGCTTGCCCGCGCGCACCCGGTAACGGGACGCCGGAGACGACGATGCCGCAGACTCGGCGGCCTCAGGGCGTAATCACCTATCAGGTGACCCCTGTAGACGCGGTCCGCGCGACCACGTCGGGACCTGTCGGCAACGGGGCTTCGTCGCGTGGGTACTTGGGCTCGCGGCCGGAGAACCGGGCCGCTCGACACGAAGCTTGAAGAGCCGGGGTGGAGCGTGACGCGAACGGCCACCATCCGCCCGCTGGCTGATCAGCGTCAAGAGGTCTGCACACCTTGCAGCCCCTCGCAGCAGCACCGTCGGCGGCAGGGGTCCCGACAAGGGGGGCAACCGGCGCGGTCCTGTCATCGAAGCGCGGCTGCCCCTTCCTGTTTACGGCAGGGCATCGATCCGCGCGACGAGCATGGGGTGAGTCGGCGTTCAAATCCCTCGATCCCCCGCGTACGGGCCTGGCTCGGCTGCGCCTGGGCCACCTACGCCTTAGTCCGCTAGCGCCTCTTGATCATGAGAGCGTGATTGTCGTACTGTTTCGCCGCCCCGGGGGCTTTGAGCTCCGAACCGTAACGACCAAGGCCATATGGAGGGCAGCATGATGCCGCCCCTCCTCGACCATATGGGGGACTGTATGAAGCTCCGTACACATCGGGTGAGCAGGGCGCTCATGGCCACGATGGGCGCCGCTGTGCTCGTGATAGGTACTCAGAGTCAGGCCTACGCGTCCACAAGCATCTACGTGTCGGACTGGGAGCCGGCGGGCTACGGCTCCTTCACCGCCGACCCTGACCCGGCGCGCGACACGCCTGGAGACAGCGTGATGGCGTGCGACAGGGCGGCAGATGGCTGGGGCGTACAGGCCGAACTCGACATCAACGCCGTTTCGCCGTTCTCTTTCGACGCGGACCGCATCGCCACCACACGCGGTGAAAGCTCCCCTTACTGCGACATCGTGACGGGCAACATCGCGGAGGAGACCCCGGTGTCCCTGAGGGTCTGCCTGGTTAAGGGCACGGAGAAGAAGTGCACGGTGCCGAAGTTCGGCAAGGCCTAAACCGCGGAACTCGGGTGGGCGGTGGGGCGGCCGTCGAGCGCGGCGCGGGCCCGACTCGTGCCGGGCAGGACAGCCAACAGCGGTCGCAGCGGCAGCGGTGACACCGGCGCGACCCCACCCTCTTGCCGTGTGGGCGCACACCCGGAATACCGCGCACATGCTGGCATGGACGCTGAACGGCGCCGTGCCGCCCGCGCTCGCCGGGCGGTTACCCAGGCGCAGACGCGGCCCCAGCTGGCGCCCCCGAGCGAACGGTGTTTTTCGATCACCTTGGGCCACCACCGATCAGGCGGTGGCCCAAGGGACGTCGGGCGCTTCTGCATCGCAGGCGCTTACCTGGCCCGTACGACCGCGGCTGCGCGGCCTCGCCCGCGGGCCGCACCTGGCACCCGGCTATGTCGACCTGTACGCGCACTCTGGGCCCTGCTGACCGCGTTCCCGTCCTGCCGCAGGCGGTCGGCCCCCTCGCCGGGCGCTGCGCGAGCGGACCGTCAAGCTTCTGGACGCGGCGGCCATCTCGGCAGGTCACGGCGCGAGCTGGCCCCATGTCCACTACGTTCTCGGCTGGGTGCGTCGGCTCCGCGGGCGGGCTTCCCACCACCAAGTTCTCGTGGTGGGGAGCCGTGCCGAGCTCGGGGGCGGCACGGCTCCCCGTCAAAGGGCGGGGTGCAGCCGGCCTGGTCCTGTCAGCGGAGCACGGCTGCCCCTTTCCTGTGTACGGCCTGACCCTGGTCCTCGCGACCGCGCGGGGCGAGTCGGCGGGTCGAGTCCCTCGTACGGGTTGTCTCCCCACAACCATCGAACCGGCCGGCCGGGTGGAGCCGTCAACAGGGGCATGGAGATCGATGCGCAGCACATCGCCGAACCGGGGCTCGTGGTCCTGGACGTCACCGCCGCCGACGAGGAGACCGTCTGGCTTCGTTCACTTCTAGGGGCAGCGTTTGTCCGCCAGTTTGGGCAGCAGTTGCGGATCTTGAGGCCGGTCAATGTTCACGAGAAATAGCAGCGCGAGCGACGCGCGGTGCGTCACTGCCCGGCGGGTGCTCGGGTGAGTCCGATTCCGACCTTCGTCAGCATCTGGCCGAGGAGGTGGAGGGCTCGTGACCGGGCTGGCACTCCGCGCGCTGTTCCTGTCCAGTAGGCGTCAGCGAGCTTCTCCGTCGCCGTGAGGATCTGGTCGTCGTTCTGGGTGGCCAGGACGAGGACGAACCGCACGTAATCGCCGATGTCGGTGCCATGGGTGTGCTGGTGCGTGAAGGTTTGCAGGCGCGGTGTCAAGGCGGGCAGGGTGCGGTCCGTCGGGAAGACCACGGCGAGTCCGGCGAGGGCGAGGCGAACCGCTGGGCATTCGGCCGACCAGCGGGCCAGCAGAGCTGGAACGTGAGCCTGGACCGCGCTGCGGGCCCGGGCCTCGCTGTCGGGATCGGCATGCTGCGGGGTGGCCGGCCAGGTCTCGGCAAGATGGCGCTCAGCGACAGTGGCAGCCCTGAACAGCAGGTCGACGGCTTGGAACCGGTGTCGGGCGGGAATGCGGTCGTCGACTGCGAGGGCCGTGACCAGGGCGAGGCCGTCAGCGGTGGCCGACTGGCAGGTGTCCTGGTGAAGGATCTCGCTGTAGAAGTCGCCGAGGAAGCTCCGGTCGTCCCAGCAAGGGTCGACCTCGCCGTCGAACAGCATCGCGGCCTGGGGCGGCCTGGGGCCCTGCATGCGGTCGGCGATGACGTCCCGGAACAGCTGCCGGATCGGCGGACCAGCAGCGTTTGTGGTGTGCCGGGTCTGCTCGGGTTCGGCGTTCGTATCCATGGCCAGCGCAGCCTACTGGAGCGTCTCCGGCCGACGGCCCGTCGCCTGGATGGGGCGGGTGGTCGGCCCTGAGTCTGTCGCGGTCAGCCGGCCTTGGCCGATTCCTCCGCTCGGGCTCGCGTGCAGGCGAGGCGGTAGGAGTCGGTGCCGGTCTCGATGATGGTGCCGTTGAAGGTGAGGCGGTCGACGATGGCCGCGCAGAGCCGGGGGTCGGCGGGCCAGCATGTGGAAGGGGCGCACGGTGTGACCAGCGGCAACGAGCTGCCACCGCGGTGCGGCGCAGGGGCCGCGCCGGTGAGAGCACCGGAAGCTGCCGTAGGTGCCGACGGTCGGTTCGCTGCGGCCACGATGCGTGCGGTGATCAGTCTCACCTTCGTGCCGTACGTCCCCGCACCCGCGTGGTAGTCCGGTGCTGACGCCCGTTGCCCGCGCGCGCCGGCGCCATCCTCGCCCACCACCATGACCAGCCCATGAGCCCCCATCTCAGCCGGCCGTGGCTGGGGCAGGATGGCGCCCATGACACTCGACGACGTAGGAAAGCCGGTCCACGGCTGGCACTGTCTGGGCTACAACCGGGCGGCGCCCGAGGAACTGCTGATCCGGTTGCTCGACGCCGAACCCGGCTTCCTGTGGCGCAAGGACCTGCCGCCGGCCGTCCTCGACGCCGCGGTCGACCATCCAGACGCGCAGGTGCGCGGCCGAGTCGTCGAGGCGAGGCAGGAGTTGACGGCCGAGCAGTGGCTCCGGCTCCTCCTGGCGGAGAGGAGCGCTGCACGGCGAGCGCTGTTCATGGAGTGGCTGGCGCGTGCCGACGTACTGCTGACCGCCGCTGAGTACGAGGCGCTGGCCTCCGACGCCTCTCCACTGGTCCGCGCCGAGGCCGCCCGGCTTCCCGGACTGCCCGCATCCCTGCTCGATGCGCTCGCCGCCGACCCCGTCCCCGCCGTACGGGCCGCCGCCTGCGAACCGGCCTGGCCCCACCTGCCTCCGCCCCTACGGAACCGGCTGCTCACCGACCCGGACGAGCGCGTCCGTACCGCCGCCCTGCTGCGCCACCACCAGGACCACCCGCTGGACGAGGCCACGTTCGAGGAGCTCGGCGGCACGGCCGGCAAGGCCTTGGACACCTGCTGTCTGGCGCCGGAACTGGCAGCACGCCTCACGGCGCACGAGGACCCCGAGGTCCGGGAGAGGCTGGCGGTGAACCCCCGTCTCGACCCGGCGGCCGTCGCCGTCCTCGCCCAGGACCCGGAGGACGAGGTCCGGCACAGCGTCGCCGTACGGGCCGACCTGACGGAGGAACAGCGCGCTGCCATACGCCTCGCCCTCCATCCCAGCGACGGGCGCCCCATAGTCCTGCCCTGGGTCGCCGCGCTCCACCACGACCCGGAGGCCATGCGTCGACTCGCCGCCTCCCGCCATCCGTACATACGCAGCAGTGTGGCCCGCGCCCGGCACCTGCCGCCCGATGTCGTCGAACGCCTCGCACGGGACGAGGACCGGGTCGTACGGCTCTTCCTCGCCGAGTCCTGCGACGACGCGCCCCCGGAGATGCTCCTGGAGGTCTGGCACTGGTGGGACGGCAGCTTCACCTTCCCCGGACGTCCGCGCACGCATCCGAACTTCCCACGCGCCGGACTGCTCTGTTACGCCGGCGACCCGAACCCGAGGCTCCGCCGACTCGCCCTGAGCGACCCGCAGTCCACTCCCGAACTAGTCGAGGAGCTCAGCCAGGACGAGTCCGCAGAGGTACGGCAGGACGTGGCGCAGGACCCGCGCCTCGCGCCCGCGGCGGCAGTACGCCTGCTCCACGACCCGAACTCCTCCGTGCGGGCCCTCGCAGCCCGGCACCCCGCCCTCCCACAGGACGTCCTGCTCCGGCTGCTACGCGACCCGAAGACCGCCGGCGACGCGGCGACGAATCCCGCACTGCCCGTGCCGGTGATGCGCCGGATGGTCGACCTGCTGGCGGAACGGGCGGAAGGGGCCACCTCTAGTCGCTGAAGCGCAGCCACCCCATGACCGCGTTGATTTCACCCCCGGCGAGCTGCCGAGCAGCGGGCACGGGGCCGCGCAGCAGGTGGGATAAGCGCCCACCGAACACCGACGGCGGCGCGCTGTCCACCCCGCAGGCGACCCCGGTGTGCGCCCGCACCCGGCTAGCGGGTACGGCCCAACGCCCGCGGGGGCGTTGACACGGGGATGCCTGGCCGGCAAGGCACAACCGGCACTCGGCACCGGTGGGCCTGCCCGCTGAATCAGGCGTCGGCGTACGCGATAACCGACGACCGGCAGGACGCCGGTGTCGTGGTCGATCAGGATGACCGCGGTGACATGGCCGCAGGCGGCGGTGCGCCCGTCCAGACGAGCTCGACCGTACGGGGCGCTGGCGCGGCGCGGACGCCAGGACCCGGATGCTGCGTCCGGCGTCGGTACCGACGGCCCGGTTCGCTGGGGCGCCGATCCGACACCCTTCGCCGTCACCGCGTACCCAAAACCCCGGCGGCCCGCCGCTGTGCTCCGCCGCGCAGAGGCGCAGCAGTTCTTCGGCTCGGGGCGGTCAAAACCGGTCGCGGCGTTCGAGGGAGAGGCTGATCTTGCTTGCTACTCGGTCTCCGTGCTCTGGAGGAGCTGGTCGTGAAACCCAGAGATCGCCAAGAAGGTGACCGTCAAGACCGGGAAGAACGCCGGGCAGCACCCCTCCGTCACCTCCGTCTGCCGCGCGCTCGCCGACGCCGAGAAGACCGCCGCACCGGCCGGGCCGGGCATCGCCGCCCCGGGCTGGCCGATCCGGGTGGACCTCACCGGACCCGACAGTGGCACCGACCCCGAGCGGCCAACTCCGACACCCCGACAGCGGGGCCAGTTGCCGCATCGTCAAGTTCGCCCGCCAGTACGCGGCGACCAGCAGCACGCGGTCCTCCAACGGCGGCTTCCATGGCCGACCCCGACCAGGGGAGCCGGCCCCTGGCGACGCAGCGCGGTCACCAACTTGCCGAAGGCGCGCGGCCTCAGGCCGGTGAACGGGGCTTCGAGGACGGCTCGGACGCCGCTGCGGGTTCGGGACGGCGGCCGCCGTGGCGGGACCGGTCTTCCCAGGGGCCGGCGGCAGGACGTGCAGGGTACGCACGCTCGCGCCGGGCACCTGCTCGTTGGCCGCTTCGATCAGCCCAAGCGCGGTCCAGCGGAGCTTCGTGCCGTACGCCGGGGCGTCGGGGGCGACGTCCAGGCGGCCGGTGTCCGCGTCGCACTTCACCTCCTGGACGTGCCCGGCGAGCTCGGGTGCGACGGCGGCGAGGACGGCCTCGAACCGCGCGAGGACGCTGCCGCTGGCGGCCGGGGCGACCCTGCCGCGCTCGGTCGTCATCATCGTGAGCGCCGCGCCGAGCCGAAAGGCTCGTGGCCATCACGCCGTACGGCCGTTCCCGTGCGCCGCTTCGGCTTCGCCGTGCGGCCGGCGCAGCTCTTCCTCGCCGCCTCCGGGCGGCGAGCAGGGCCTGGCGCGCGAGGTCGACGCCGCTCAGCTCGGCCGTCACGCGATCACCGCCCCGGCCGCCTCGCCGTCCAGTGGGCGCGCGGCGAGCTCGGGCATCGCACTGCGCAAGACCTCGGCGGCTCACGGCCTCGCCCGGTACTGCGTCCGCATCACGCTAACCCTGGATGGGCAGCCCCCGAAGTCTTTCCGGGCGCCGAGGAGCGGCCGCCCCCCTCCCGGCCCGGGCATGCTCGCCCTCTACCGCTCCCACCCGACCTTCAACAAGGGCTCTTGCCACTGACTTGGTGATCTTTCTGGAGCCCCTACGCGGACGATGCGCGCCAACCGGCGTCGGTCTCGGGGAGGCTCCCGCCAACGAGGCAGGCAGTTGCAGGACGCAGCGGCGCCGTGCGGCCGATGGGGTGGAGACGTTCGTGCGCGCCTCGTGGCCACCCAGGAGGAGCTGGCCGGAGCAGGGGCCGGTGATCGCTTCGGTGCTGCCGCACCGCCGGAATCCGGCAAAGGAGGGGCGCCGCATCCCGCCCGGTCCCGTCATCGAAGCGCACCCCCTCTGCCTGTCTACGGCCGGGCCACGGCCTGCGCGACCGGCGCCGCGTGAGGCGGCGGCCCGAGTCCCTCGCACAGGGCTGCCTCCCCGCGCTCAGCGAACCGGCCGACCGGGCCGAGCCGTCGGCTGGGATATGGAGACCGCTGAGCAGCACATCACCGAGCCCGGGCTCGTGGTCCTGGACATCGCTGCCATGGCGGCGAGCCGGATGGGCATCAGCAGGTGCCGGTAGCCCTCTGCGGCCCGTTGGTGCCTTGACGGTGACCGGTACGGCTTGCGGTGGGGTTCACACCACGGCGCCGGGCGCTCACTCGGCGACGTCGACGTGAAGGTTCTCCGCAGGCTGGTCGGCTTTGTCCCCCTTGGGCAGCCCCAGGTCACCGCATTGGTTGGCCGGGGCACTCAAGGACAACGCGAGCACCCCCGCGACCAGACCTCCAGCGGTATGCCGCGCGGGGCTCGCGGTGTGCGTGGAGCCCTGGTTGACACACTGGTTGTCGTGCGCGCTGTTGCCGAAGCCGATGACCGAGGTAGCGCCCGCCGCGGTGGCAGCGCAGACCACGAAAGCGGCTGCGGCCACGGCGTATCAGGGAAGGTGCCGGTGTACCGGCACGACGTGTACGTCGCCGACAACGACCGCGCCGCCTGGCGCGTCACGGCCGTCGCTGCCCGGCGGCACAACGGCAGGGCACCGACGCCCTGCCGGACCCCGTCGAAGGGCGAGCAGTGGGGCGAGGCCGGTGGGTGGGCTGACAACGGCGGGCCACGGCACAGGACTACGGTCAGGTGGACCAGAAGCACCCGGGCCAGGCCGCCGGGGCGTGCGGCGCGCACCGTACGACGCGCACAGCGCCGGGACAGCCGAGCGCCCCGGGCAACTGGGGTTGTCCGCAGGCTCGCTCCTGCCCTGCGGTCAGCCCCCCGGCCCCGATCCGAGATCATTGTCAGTGGTGGGTGAGACGATCACAGCATCAGGTCGAAAGAGGGGGAGCAGTCATGTCCGGAAAGCAGAACTACATCAATCACGTTGCTCTTGTGCTGGATGCCAGTTCGTCCATGTCACACCTGAGCCGCAAGGTCATCGAAGTGGCCGACCAGCAGATCGCCTATCTGGCCCGCCGGTCGCAGGAGCTGGACCAGGAAACCCGCGTCACCGTGTACGTCTTCGCACAGAAGGTGGAGTGCGTCATATACGACAAGGACGTGCTGCGGATGCCGTCTTTGAAGCAGCTGTACCGGGTCGGTGGAATGACGGCGCTGCTGGCGGCCACGCTCAAGTCACAGCGGGAGCTGGCGCAGACCGCTCAGCTGTATGGAGACCACAGCTTTTTGACGTTCGTCCTGACCGACGGCCAGGAGAACGCGAGTCATCGCTGTCCGGATGCCCCTTCCCGCGATCAGCGTGAACTGGTGCAGGCCGTGGCCGAGATGATCGAGACGCAGGACGACAACTGGACGCTGGCTGTTCTCGTGCCGGACCAAATGGGCAAGCGGGAGGCCATGCAGTACGGGTTCCCCAAGGACAACATCGCCATCTGGGACGCCACGAGCACACAGGGGCTGGAGGAGGCGGGGCAGGTCATCCAGGAGGCCACCGAGAAGTTCATGGTGGGCCGCACCAAGGGCATCCGGGGATCGCGGGCGGTGTTCTCCACGGGCGCGGACGCGGTGAACAGGGAGACCATCAAGGCAGCCGGTCTCACACCGGTGGATCCCTCCCAGTACCAGCTGATACCGGTAGCTCGCGCAGCGGGGATCCGGGAGTGGGTCATCGAAAGCGGGCACACCTACCGCACCGGTGGTGCCTTCTATCAGCTCAGCAAGTCGGAAAAGATCCAGGCACGGAAGCAGATCGCCGTGCTGGAGAAGAAAACGGATCGCGTGTACACGGGGCCGGAAGCCCGGGTCCTTCTCGGCCTGCCCGACATGGAAGTGCGCATCAAGCCCGACCACAACGACGACTTCACGATCTTCGTGCAAAGCACAAGCGTCAACCGGAAACTCGTACCCAACACACGGCTTCTTCTGATGAACTGACACCGCGGAGCCCCACCGGCTCCAGGACCAGTACAGCTCTTTCCTCCACGTGGGAATAAGCAAGGCAAGGCCAGGCAGACAACCCAGCCGAAGCCAAGAAGTCCGAGACCACCGCCGACAACCAAGCGGCCGACTGGGCCACAGGGCGCGTCCAGGCGCTCGCGCAGGCGCCGCGTGGAGGGTCTGCCGACGACATCGAGGGCGTGCTTGGCCGCACCGGGGGCAGCGTGATCGGCGATGTGGCTGCCGAGGGCGTGGAGAGGCGCGTCGTAGCCGAGCTCGCCATCACCGTCGGCGTCGGTCACGGCGATGATCTGGCGCTCGGGGCCGACGGCGGTGACCCGGCCAGGCGCAGCCGTATCGACGAAGCCGTGACAAGCGCTGGCGGCGGGCCGCCTGTTTCCTCCCGCCCGCGTCGGCCACTTCGGGCGGAAGTGGCGTGGAGCGGCAGGATGACTTCGTATTCCCGGGGCCTCTAATGCAGATGTTCCCACGCGGTCCGGGTGAGTTCGTACTCGACTTCACCGTGCTCGGAGCCCTCGATCGCCTCCGGCCAGTCCCCGGTGAAGTTCCGGACGAAGGACAGCCCAGACTTCTCCATGACGCGGCGGGACCGGGTGTTGACGGCCATCGTGTTCGCTGTGACCCGCTCGACCTCCATGTCCGTGAAGCCCTTGTGGATCAGAGCCCGAGACCCTTCAGTGGCGTAGCCGCGTCCCCACGCCGCCTGGTTCAACCGGTAACCGAGTTCGACCACGGCGGGGCTGCGCTCTTGCAACGGCCGGAACTCGAACCAACCCAGGAAGGTGCCGGTGGTCTTCTCCTGCGCGGCCCAGTAACCGCGAGTCCCCCAGCACGGATAGTCGTGCACGAGCCGCGGCAGGACCCGCGTCTCGATCGCCTCGCGGCTGGTGGGTCGGCCACCGTTGATGAAGCGCATGACCTCCGGGTCGTTGTCCAGGGCGAACAGGTGGTCGGTGTCGGCCGCTGCGAATGCGCGCAGGACGAGCCGGTCGGTCTCCAGGAAGTTGGACATACCGCGATCTTCATCAGCGGCCGGCCATGCCTGCCACCGGTTTTCCGGTCGGCGCCGGTTGGTGGTGTTCATGCCGCGCGGGGCTACCCGGCCTCGCCCGCGCCGTCGCGCGGCGCGATCCGGCGGCCGGGGTCGCTTCCTGTCCGAATCCGGCCACGTCGGCTGCGGTGACGTCCGGGCGCAACCGCGCGTAGCGGATCGGGCGACGTTCGAGCGCCGTATTACGTGGCCTTCGATCGCGTGCACGCGGGCGCGGCCTGACCGCTGGCCGTACGCGGCCCCGTCACCGGCTCCGTCGCAGCGCCGTGACGCCGCCGCTTGCGATGCTTCCGCCCGCAGACCCATATTCTCCCCGGCCGCTGGAAGCGTCTTCGCGTGCAGCTGTTGTTCTCATTCCACCTGCTCGGCTGCCCCTGGTCGCATGCACATGCCGCCGGTGTGGGTGCCTTGTAGCCTGGGTGGAGGAGGTGCGGTATGGCCACGCCTACTGTCTCTGCCAAGGACATTCCCCGGACTTCCGCGGCTCGGGCGCGCGCGGTCAACGAGGCGGAGGTACGAGCCTCGCTCGCGATCATGGGTGCGTTGGATGTCGGGGCCTGGTCGAGGCCGACCGTGTGCTCTGGGTGGACCGTCCGGAACATGGTGGCCCACGAGGTCGGTCAGTTCGAGGAGCTGCCCAAGCCCTGGCTCATGATCACGCGAGTTCGACGGGCCCGTCGGAGGCATCCCGAATTGGGTGCGCTGGACGGCCATAACGAAAGCCAGGTCGAAGATCGTGAAGAGGTCCCGGGAGAGCGGTTGGTCGCGGAGTTCGCTCGCATCGCCCCGAAGGGGGTGCGCTCGTTGGCCCGTGTGCCGGCTTCGGTACGGCGTCGGATCCGCACGAGCATGATCTTCCCGGAGGCGAAGGCGCTTCCCGAGGACTCCATGGAGTACCTGAACTGCGTTCTCGTCGCCCGTGACACCTGGATGCACCGCATCGACATCTGTGACGCCACCGGTACCGAGTTGGCGCTGGATGCGCACGACGGCGAAATCATGCGCCAGGTACTGCTGGATCTGGCGCTTGATTGGACCGGTCCGTCCTGTCTGCTGGAGCTTTCCGGCCCGGCCGGTGGCCGATACCGGCTCGGCAGCGGTCCCCCCGTGGTCACCCTGCGGGCCGATGCCCTGGACTTCGCCCGCCACCTCTCCGGGCGACCGCCACGAGGTGAGCTGACGTTCGAGGGCGACGGGGAGGCCGCGGCGGCTCTCACTGCGGCGCGGGTCCTCTTCTGAGCATCACTGTTCCCATCGGTACCCGACACACGACGGGGCAAGCTCCACGAGGGGGAAGCTCCCGCCGCCTGCCGACCATGACCGCCAGCGCGACGCCCGGCCCACTATCCCAGGCCACCGCCCCCACCCTCCCCGCGCGGGCCCGGGCCGTCCGCGTCGTCGGTACGGTACTGAGCGGCCACGGCCGTCGTCTGTCTGGGCTTGTTCCTGCTGGGCATGGACCTGACCGTTCCTGAACGTCGCGCTCCCCGCCTTCAGCAGGACTTGCGCCCCTCCACGACACAGGTTCAGTGGACGGGTCGCCGGTTGGGCACTGCTGCTGGGCGGCACGGCCTTACCCTCCGACCGGTGACCGGCGCCGCGCGCCGCACAGCTGCCCCCGTGGCCGCCTACTGGCGGCTTCCCGCGGTGGCAGCTCGTATGCGGAACGTCAGCCCTTCCGGGCCGCCGTTGTTCCCGCCGGGCCGCCCCCGGCGATCAGTATCTATGTCCGCTCGCGCACCTCCCGCTCCCCGTAGTTGAGAGATGTCGTCTTTGCGTCCTGTCTCGGGCTTACCGTCCGTGACAGCATGATGACCATGACGAGTACAGGGCGTACGTCTGCCGGTGCACAGGGACTGCTCCCAGGCCATGGCCGAAGCCGGGCAACCGCAGGCAGGCGGGCCCCGTTGACGGTGGGAGCGGAGGAGGAATTCCTCCTGGTCGATCCGGTGTCGCGCGCGGTGAGCGCGGAGGCGGACAACGTGGTGGCCGAGGCGTCGGGTGAACTCGGCGATCGCGTCGGTACGGAGCTGACGCGCTACCAGGTCGAGGTGCGGACCGACCCTCACACCAGCCTTGCGGACTTCGCCGAGCAGGTCCGTTCCACGCGCACGGCGGTCGTACGGGCCGCCGACCGCCAAGGTCTGCGCGTCATCTCCAGCGGCACTCCCGTCCTCGGCCAGGCCTCCCCGCCGCCGCTGACGGCCGGCCCGCGCTACGCTCGGAGCGCGGCGATGTTCCGTGCCCTGGACGACGAACAGAGCGTCTGCGCCTGCCACATCCACGTCGGGATCCCCGACCTCGCCACAGCGTTGCAGGTCAGCAACCACCTGCGCCCCTGGATCCCGGTCCTGATCCCCCTCACCGGCAACTCGCCCTACTGGGCGGGGCGCGATACCGGTTACGCCAGCTGGCGCAGGACAGCGTTGGGACGCTGGCCTGTGGCCGGGCCACCGCCGTACTTCGAGTCCACCGCCCACTTCGAGGACCTCGTCGCCGCCTTCATCGCCACCGGCAGTGTCATGGACCGCGGTGGCCTGTACTGGGACATCCGGCCCTCCCACCACGTGCCCACGCTCGAATTCCGCGTCACCGACGCGACCGCCACCCCGGGAGAGACCGTGCTGCTCGCCGGCCTCATCCGGGCGATGACCACTACCGCCTTGCAGGCCATCACCGCCGGCGTCCCGGTTTTCCAGCCCGGGCCTGAGATGCTGCGCGCCGCTTGCTGGCGCGCGGCCCGCGACGGCCTGGCCGGGCAGGGCATCGACCTGTCCACCGGCCGCCTGTCCCCCGCCGTCGACCAGGTCGACCAGCTCCTGGCATGGGCGCAACCCGCTTTGAAGGAGCACGGCGACGCGGAACTGGTGAGCACACTCTGGTCACGCGTGCGCGCCGCCGGCGACGGCGCCGACCGGCAACGTGCCGCGTACCAACGCAGGGCCCGTCTCACCGATGTCGTCGACCATCTCATGTCCACGTTCACCGCATCGGATTGAGATATCCCGCCCGCTGTCGCAAACGGGCCGATCCGGCCGGAGTCGGGTTCCGCCGCTGTCCGTGCGTGAAGGGCAAACGACGCACAAGCGGCGGGGACTGCAGGGACCTGCCCGCCCTCGCCGTCCGCATCCGCGCCGACGCCGAAGGCCGCTACGACGGCGCAGAACCCGGGTGGCGGGCCAGCGTCGAATGGACGCTGCCGTGGATCGAGGACACCGCCGGCCAGCTGACCGCGGGCAGGCCGTAGGCAGTGGTGCCGGCTTGGGCGTCAGGGCGTGCCGCCGGAGTAGGAGAAGCGGCAGCTCACGCCGGGGCCGGGTGTGCGGGGTTCACCGGAGCCCGGGTCGTACGGGGGGCGGCCGCCAGCCCGCCGGGAGAGCTCGGTGGACAGGGCGACGCCGTCGTCGACTTCCGCGATCAACCGGGGCGGATCGACGTCGCACGCCTTCGTCGCGCGGTGGCGAACGTGCCGCTGCCTCGGGCGAGCGACGGCCGGTCGGTGCTGGCGGTGAACGTCTCGCCGTGGTTGCGGCCGGGTGCCGACACACCTGCTCGAACCGCTCGTTCTGTCACACCTTCGGCCGGGGCCTGGGTAAGCACCAGATGGTGCCTGGCTGGCCCTACTCGATCGTGGCCGCGTTGGAGACGGGCCGGGCTTCCTGGACCGCGCAGCTGGACACGATCCGCCTGGAGCCCGGCGCGGACCTGGCCGCGGCAACCACCGAGCAGGTCCGCGAGGTCGTTCACCGAGTGCTGCCATCGGCATGCCCTTGGACACCCGGACCGCAGTGCCGTCACAGCCCTGCCCGCGCCGCCGGACGGCCGTGAGCGGTCGAAGTAGGCGGAGCCGCACACGCCTGTGCAGCGCGCGCTCACGCTGACGAGCGGACCCTGCTTTCGGAGCGCGACATGCACCAGATCATCCGCGCTCGGGAGCAGCGCCGCCACGTCGGCCACGCCGGCCACGGAGGCAGGCAAGCTCTCGGTCATGCCGTGACCGTACTTGCCGGGCGCATGTTACGCCGCCGTGCGCGGTGGCGGAACTGGTTCCGATGCCGATCGCCAGGCGCACCGGGAGGTGCGGGGATCCGCTCGGCCATCGCCGGCGGAGGAGGCCTTGCACCGGTGCGGCAGGACTTTCCGGCAGGGTGACGAGAAGTCCGGCCTGGTGGGCTAAGGTGTCAGGGCCATTACAGCCATCAGCGGGTGAGCGCCGTTCCGCCGTGGCCGGGTATGCCCGCACGGCAGGCGCGCCCGCCACCGCGGACAGTCGCGCCGTGATACGCGGACGGATCTCCGTATCCATGTATCCATCCGTCTGCGCGTTCGTACGTTTCATGTGTTCGGGGGAGCATCAGTGAACACCCGCCGGGGCGCGTCCGCGTCCCTCCGGTCGATACCCAGTCCGTTCGCGGTCGCCACGGCGATGACCGCCCCGTCCCGGCCCGACCGGATCGAGGACCCCCTCATCACCGGCCTGCAGTGGGCCCGTACGGCGGCGGGCTTCATCGCCACCGCCTGGCTGCTCCTGGCGTTCCCGCTGGCCGAGGGCCGCGAGAAGGTCGTCCTGGGCAAGCTGGAGGACCTGCTCATCGGAGGCGGGCTCACACTCACGGTCGGTTTCGTAGCGGTGACGGCCTTCATCGTCGCGGCCCGCGCGCCGCTGGGCCGCCGGTACGCCGCCCGGCTGCTCGGTCCGCTGTGCTCGCTGAGCGCAATCGCGTTGGGCGCCGGAGTGTCGTATCTGATGGTCAAGATGCTCAAGGGCGAGATTATCTCGACGGCCGACATCGGCTACCACGGCATCCTGATCGGCCTGTTGGTCATGGTGCTGTTCTTCGTCGGCGCGGTGGTCTGCGCGCTGGTCCTGGTGTTCGCGCTGCTGTGCACGATCGTCGCACTGGTGTACGGGGTGAACTCCTGCTTCCGCCTGGGCGATGTGCACGAGCTGCTGCCGGCCCTGATCTCCCCACTGCTGGTGTGGTCCCTCTTCGGGCTGGGCCTGTTCGACGGCCCCGACGTGGCGGCTCCGCCCCTCGTCCTCTACACCTTCCTCCTCGGCGGCCCCCTCTCGGTCACGGCGCTATCGGTCTGGGAGGTGCGCAGGCTGCGGACCCGGTGGGGTGTGACGCTGCGGGGGGCGCTGGGGAGATAACCGGGATGCCGACATCCTCAGGACCGTCGACGGCAAGCGCGTGCTCGACACGGGCCGCGCTGGTCACGAGTACACCCGCCACCAGCGGTCCTCCTCGGCACGAGCCACTTCGGCGCCCGTACTGACGCGCGTCGGAAGCGGAGCTCCGGCAGTGGGGAGGGCAAGAGGGGTGTGGGCCGGCCACGGGACCTCCCAGTCCCACCCCGCAGGATCTCCCCGAACCGCTGCACGACCACGGTCAGGAAGCCACAGCAACCACCGGTACAGTCCGGCTCCCCCAGCTCCAAGCGGCGCGCCTCGCGGTCGCCCTGGACGGCGTGCCGGGAACCCGGCGGCAACACCCTGATCTCCCCATGAGAGAACATTCAGATCACTTTGCGCGTCGTGCCGACGCCGACGCGCTGCCGGGTCTCGGGTTCCTCCGCGGCGCCCCGAAAGACCCACCGCGAGAGACGGTCCGCGGGATCGTGGGGCAGTGGTGGACCATGGGCCCAGCCGACGGACGGCCGGGCGTCACAGGGCCGCGTGAGTTCCTGGCGTTCGACGAACCCGGCTACGCGAAGGCGACCTTCAGCATGCGGTTCTCCGTGGACGCCGCCACCGGCGGTACGCGGGTCGTCACCGAGACCCGGGTCCTGTGCCTGGACAAGGCGGCTCGTCGAGCCATGGGCCGGTACTGGCCGCTGATCGGACCCTTCAGTGGCCTCGTCCGCCGGATGATGCTCGGCAGGCTCAGGAAGCGGGCCGTGGCGTGAGCGGTGCCAGGAGCCCCCGCGTACAGGCGCTGCTCACCGCGGCGGTGGAAGTGATCGCCGATGAGGGCCTGCGAGGGCTCACCCACCGTGCCGTCGACGGGCGGGCGGGGGTGCCGGCCGGGTCCACCAGCTACTACTTCCGTACCCGGCAGGCGCTCCTCGCCGGTGTGGTCGCGTTCATCGCCGAACAGGAAGTGGCGGACACCGAAGCGGCGACCGTCTCCGAAGAGCCGGCCGCGGCGCCGCCGGTACGCCAGATGGCGGACCGCTTCGCCGGCGTACTGGCCCACTGGCTCGGCTCCGAGCGCGACCGCACCCCGCGCGTCTGGAGATCGTCCTCTTGGCAGCACGCAACCTAGAAGGGAGCTGGGCTCCGAACTGCTCCGCGCCCGGGAGCAGTTCGTCGGCCAGGCGCAGCTACTGGCGACCGCGCTCGGCAGCCCGTATCCGGTGGTGCAGCGGCTCATCCAACGTCAGGTCGATGCAGGCCATGGAGAGGAAGGCTTCGCCCGAATCATCGAGAGCATCAAGCAACCGGGCTGAGGACACGCGCTCCCGGGGCGGTCCAGGGTCACCCCGGTTGTCGGTTGCCTAGCGCTTCGCGCGGGTCAGGTCGCACCTCCCGTCCGTGCAGGACCGGCGTAGTCGGCCGGCCGAGACGGTTTCCGCGAGGCCGATGGCCCAGCACATCGGGCAGCCGCGCAGCGCGATCAGGCCCACCGGGGCGAGCAGCAGGCTCGCCGGGCCGGTGATCGGCAGGAGGGACAGGGAGGCGGCGAGCGCGCCGAAGCCCAAGGCGCCGCGGGCCAGATGGCGTGGGACGGTGGCGCTCGCGAAACGGCCGCGTGCCGGTGATACCAGTGGTGCCGGTGTGGCGTGTGCACCGGTGGCACCGGGGTCGGTGGGGCGTGTCGTCATGGTCGCGTCAGGGGTCATCGTCGGTTCACCTCGTTTCGGCCGGTTCGTCGCGCAGGGCTTCGCGTACCGCCGAACGGGCGCGGTGGAGGCGGGACTTCATCGCGGCGGTGCCGAGCCCGAGCCGGTCGGCGACGGTGCGGCCGGGCAGGCCCTGGATGTCCCGCATGACCAGCACCTGCCGCTGGTCGTCGGGCAGGGCCGCGACGGCCGCTGCGACGCGTTCGCCTTCCAGGCGCAGCAGGACGTCCTCCTCGGCGGACCGCGTGGGGCCGCCGAGCGCCTCGGACCGGTCCGGCGTACCGAGCCCGCCCGCCTCGGCGTCCGGTCCGCGGTGGAGCAGGGCGCGGGTGCGGCGCAGGCACTCGTTGCGCACGATCCGGAACATCCACGACGCCAGCGCCCCGGAGGCGCGCAGCATGCCGATCTTTCGGTAGAGGATGATCAGCGCTTCCTGGGCGGCGTCCTCGGCGTCTTGGGGTGTCGCGCACAGCGAGTGCGCGAACCGTTGCACGTGCGGGTAGGAGCCGTACACGAGCGCGGTGAGCGCCTCGACGTCGCCGCGTTGCGCCGCGGCGACCAGGGTCGCGCCGGGCCAGGTGCGGTCAGCCACGCTGCCGCCTCCGGCGGCGCAGCAGGGTGGCGGTGCACGCGCACAGCAGCGGCACGGCGGCCGCGGCGGCGACGACGACGGTGGTCATGGGGGGTCCTTCCGGTCGGGGTGCGCGGCGGACGCGGTCGTCCGCACACCTATGAGAGGCGCGACCGGCGCGGAAGGATTCACCCCCTGTCCGCGCTCCGGCGGTTCGCCGTACGAGCTACGAGGTCGGTAGCCGGTTTCCCTTCCCGGCGTTCCCGTGTACCACGGGGAAAGCGTGGACCGGCGCCAGTGGTGTACGAAGTCCTTCGTGAACGAACAGATTGCGGCCGAAACCATCCGTGTCTTCATAGCCCTCGCTCCGCCCGACGACGCCAAGGAGGAGCTGGCGCAGGCACTGCGGTCCGCCTATGACGCCCACCCGTGCCTGCGGTGGAACCGCATCGAGGACTGGCACATCACCCTGGCGTTCCTCGGTGAGCTGCCCCGGTCCACCGTTGCGCTCCTGCAGCCGCCCCTCGCGGAACTGGCGGCCGGGCGCCGGCCCCTGCGGCTGGCCCTGCGCGGCAGCGGGCACTTCGACGAGCGGGTGCTGTGGAGCGGAATCGGCGGGGACCTCGAAGGCCTGCGGTCGCTCGCCGGAGAGGTGCGGACGCTGGTCAAGGCGCACGGTGTCGCCTTCGTCGACCGGCCGCTGAACCCGCACCTGACGCTCGCCCGGGCCCGCCGCGACGACACCTCCGGCGTGGTGCGGGCCGCCGCAGGACTCTCCGCGTTCACCGGCCGTACGTGGCAGGCCGAGCGTCTGCACCTGGTCGGCAGCAACTACGGCCGTGGCCCCGGGCCGATCCATTACCGCGACATCGACTCCTGGCCCTTCGGCGGCACGGGATGAACCCGCTCGGAGGAAAGCGGACCGGTTCTGTCCGCTCAAGGTGTCAGGGTGACCCCACGGACGGAGACGATCCGCAGCCGGTCCCCGGCGGACCGCTCCCCGTGCGGGAAACCCGCAGGAAGCCCGCAGGGAGCCTCAGGAAACCCACGACGGACGGAGCAACCCTATGAGCCGCCACATCCAGGTCACCTTCGACGCCCACGACCCGCGGGCGCTGTCGTGCTTCTGGCGCGACGCGCTCGGCTATGTCCACCCGGGCCCGCCCGGAGTCGACCTGCCCAAGGGCGCCGACCCGCTGGCCGCGTGGGACGACTTCCTCACGCGGATCGGCGTACCGGAGGAGGAGCGCAACACGCGGTCGGCCATCGAAGACCCGGAGGGGCACGGCCCCCGGCTGTTCTTCCAGCAGGTCCCCGAGAACAAGGTCGCCAAGAACCGCGTCCACCTCGACATCCGTGCGGCTCCCGGGCTGGAGGGAGAAGAGCGGATGGCGGCGCTGGAGGCCGCCTGCGACCGGCTCGTCGCGCTCGGAGCGACGCGGGTACGCCGCTTCGAGCCCGCTCCCCCGATGAGCGCCGGGTTCATCGTGATGGCCGACCCGGAGGGCAACGAGTTCTGTCTGGACTGACCGCGGGCAGCGGTGCGGGCGCGAAGCCGTGCTAGGGGAAGGCGGCTGTGGGAAGGCGGCCAGCACGCCTTCCCTTCGTCCGACACGACCGCCGCCCCCACTCGGTCACCGGCCGCTGGGGCAGGTTCCCTCCGCCGCGTCCCGTCCGCCGCCGACGGCGCCGCGGAGAACGGCACGGAGGTCGATGACGCGGTAACCACGAGCGGTGAAGGGCGTCGAGGACGAGCGGCAGGGCCTCGGCGTCGATCACCTCGCTTCCGCCGTCGGCGGCGCCGACGTGCATCTGCACGATGGCTCCCGGGCGCAGGGCGTCCAGCGCTCGGCGCACCGCGCGGTCCACGGTCATGCCGCCCTTGGTGCCCTTCCATCCGTTGGTGTCGGTGGTGAACTCCACGTCCGCGAGCCCGAGTGCGTTGACCTCCTCGATGTGGGCGGGGCTGGTCTCGCCGTAGGGGAAGCGGAAGAACGGGGTGCGGGCCGGTCCGCGCCGGCCGCGCGCAGGGCCCGGTCCGCCGCGAGGACCTCGCGGGCTCTGCCGGCCGCCGTCAGGTCCTTGAAGAACGGGTGGCTGTAGGAGTGGTTGCCCAGGCCGTGCCCGGCGGCCGCGATCCTCCGGACCACGTGGGGGTTCCGGTCGGCGAACTCGCCCGTGAGGAAGGACGCGGCAGGCGTCCGTCGGCGGGCCAGCTCGCCGAGGACGCGGTCCAGGCCGGCGTCGTTCCACGCCGCGTTGAACGTCACCGCGACGGCCTTCTCGCAGGTGCGGATGACGCGGTTCTCCGAACCGAACAGCGAGCGCAGGCCCTGCTCCTCGTCCGCGGCCGCCGCGGCGGGGCGAGGGGACCCCGGCCTGGCGGGCGCGGCCGGGGCCGGGACTGGAGCTGGGGCCGGGGCTGGGGCCGGGGCTGGGGCCCGCAGGGCCGCGCCGGACGAGACGGCGAACAGGGTGGCGGCTGATACGAGCAGGCGGCGGGAGAGAGGACCGGGTACGGCGAACAGACCACGCGTTGTCATACCGCCCTCATCGGCCGGCCGTCGCCCGCCCTGAACCTGGACCGCCGTGTCCGTACGCCGGGCGCGTTCGCCGCCCCTACCGGGGTGTGTCGGCACTCGGGGTCGTGTCCGGGAGGCAGATGATCCCGTCGAACGCCTCCAGGGCGGGGATCTCGATGAACGTCGTGTCCAGGCGCGTACGGACCGGTTCCGCCAGTCCGTGCCGGCGTGCGTACGCGCGCAGGGCGCGGGCGTCCACCAACGCCGGCTCCCCGGGGACCCCGGCGAAGAGCGCTTCGACGCTGTCCGGCGCCGCCTCGGGAGTGGCCGCCGGGCCCCAGCGCATGCCGAGCGGATGCTCCGGGTCGGGCACGTTCTCCACCGTCTCGCCGCCGTTGCCGGTGAGCGCGATCGGGACGTACTGCGCGCCGAGCGCGCGGGAGAGCAGATTGCCCATGGGGGTCACCGTCAGCGGCCCGTCGGCCGGGTTCGCCGAGCGCTGGATGTGGGCGTTGTGCCCGACGAGGACCACGCGGGTGCCGGGGCCGGAGCGCTCCAGGAACTCCAGCAGGGTGTCGGCCAGATAGCGCTCCCTGGCGGCGAAGGCCAGGTTGTCGGGCGCGCCCGCGAGCGCTTCGGCCATGGCCCGCTGGAGCCGGTCGGTCGTCGCCGCCGCACGGACGTCCGCAGGGCGGTCTCGTACGCCGTACGGCCGCTGCGCTCGGTGTAGAGCTCGCGCAGGTCGGTGAAGCGGCCCAGCAGGCGTGCCAGCGCGGTGGTGAGGCGGTCCTGCGGGGCCTGGTCCAGGTGCAGTCTGGAGTAGGCGGGCACCATGACGGTTCCGCCCGCGATCGGCCCGGAGATCTCGAGCGCGGTGTGCACGAAACGCAGCGCGGCGGGGTCCACCGTGGCCAGGTAGGCGGCGACCGGCTCCAGTACGGGCGCGAGCGCGCCTCCTGCCATGGGGATGTCGCAGTCGACGAAGCGGAACGGGTGGGCGGTGCCGGCGTTGTGACGGCGTAGCCATCGCAGGGTGTTCCTGCACTCCACGGGCTGCCCCAGGCCCTTGACGACCTGGTCCTTGCCCTGCCGCCGGCCTTGGCCCCGGCCTCGGTCGCCGTCGCCGTCGCCGTCGCTCCCGGCTCGCTCGCCGTCGGCGGCCAGGAGGTCGTCGATGTCGCCCGGCCCGCCCTGGACCCAGGCGTCAACGGCGCGGCCCTCGGCGGCTCCGTACTCCATGGCGTAGGCGTTGAAGCCCACCTCCTCGATGTGGAACCGCAGGACGCGGTGGCGCAGCAGCCCGAACTCGCGGATGCGGTGGGCGCTCTCGCCGAGGGCGACGACGCGGGCGTCGCCGACGAGGTCGCGCAGGGGCTCCAGGTCGTCGAACGGGGCCGCCGGGTCCGCCCCCGGGCCGAGAGGGGTCAAGCGGTCGGCGTGGCGCGTGACCATCGCGTCAGTTCAGCGGGGGCGGCCGTCTGGGCGGGCTCCGCGGGCGGCAGCAGCGTACGCGGGTCGCTGGGGATTCCGGGGTCGTTGCCGTGAGGGGCGCCGTGGCGGCTCCGGCCGGTCATGGAACCCATGGTCCGGTACGGGCCGGGGCCATCGGCGCTGCCTCGCCGACCGGTCCCCCGTCCCTGGAGGGTGCAGGCCGGCAAGCGACGCCGCTCGTCGCGTACGGTGCCGGGATGACCGGAAGCCTTCCCGCCGACGTGGCCGACGTACTGGAGCTGGTCCTGGACGGGGACGATCCCGTTCATGTCGCCCTGCGCAGGCAGGTTCCGCACCTGGGCGTGCGAACGCGCTGCACGTGCGGGTGCGGTACCGCCTTCTTCACGCTCGACGCCGGCGCGGTGGAGCCCGCGCCCACCGGCCCCGGCACGGTCGTGGCGGTCGAGGCGCAGCTCGTCACCGAGGCCGGCGAGTGGCCCGGCGAGGTCCTGGTCTTCACGCAGGGCGGCTATCTGTCGTGGCTGGAGGTCTGCTCTTGGAGCGATGACATCGAGGTCACCCTGTCCGCCGCACGGCGGTGGCTGCGGTCGCGCTGTTGAGCGGCCGGTGCCGGGCCACCGTGTCGGCGGCCGTGTCGCCGGTACGACTTGTGCGTGCGCCCGGGTGACACGCGGGCCGTTGAGCTGCGGTGCGGAGGCCCGCCCTTCTACGAATCGGCGTGATGAAGGACGAAGCACACCGCTGCCTGCCCCGTGGGGGAAGACCATGAACAAGCACCTCGCCGCCGCCCTCGCCGTGGCCGCCACGGCGGTCCTGGCCGCCACCGGCTATCTCACCCACCGGTACGTCACCTCCCCCGCCGCGCCGCGCGAGGCCATCGCCCGCCACGCCCCCGAGAGCGCCCGGGAAGTGGCGGGGAGCGCCGACGACGTCTTCCACGGCACCGTCGTCCGCCACGCCGGGCGGCGTACCATCGCCGAAATCCCCTCGGAGCTGTACGAGGTGCGCGTCGGGCGCGTTTTCAAGGGCGGGGTGAGCGGCACCGTCACGCTCACGCAGCCCGCAGGAAACCCCCGCCTGGCCGTGGGCGGGAAGTACGTCTTCGCCACCGCGTCGTGGCACAACGCGAGCAACGAGCACGCCGTTCTGGCGGACGCCCGTCCCACCCCGGCAGCCGACCTCGGCGCGCCCGTACGGGGGGTGGGCGGCGGCTCGGCGCCGACCGTCGCCGAGTACTGGCAGGACGCCGTCGACCGCCGGATCGGCGCCGCCCGCGGTTGACCGGCGGCCGCCGGTGCGGGTCAGCCGAGGTGGTCCTCGGGGTGCGCCTGGGTCTTCAGCGCCCAGTACTCGCCCGAGCAGCCGGCCGGCAGCGGCGGGAAGCGGTGGCCCTTCACGTCCGTGCTCCAGTGATGCTCGCCGCCGCAGTCGCACTCGTAGATCCCGCTCGCCGGGACGATCTCACCGGGGTGCCACGACGTCTTGTCCTCGCCCATGTCACCAGGTCTACGACGCCGGTCCCGGGACCGCTACCCGAGCGGCCGCGCGGGCGGGTGCGGACCCGGCCCGGGAAGCCGGGTGTCAGTCCACCCACACGCGTACGAGGCACCGGTGGCGGATGAAGTGGTCCCGCACTCCGTTGCTCGCCGGTGCGAGGAGGTCGGTGCCGCGTCGCGGCGTCGCCGGAGAGGGGTGGAGCACAGGTTCCGTATCCCCGCCGGCCGGGGCCGAGCCCCGCGCCGGCCCCTGTTCACCCGAAAAGCCTCAGCCGCTCACGCCGGCTTCCCGTTTGCGCCGCTCGAGCACATAGTCGCTGAACAGGTGCCTGCTCCGGTCGAGGAGCTCGCCGACCTCGGCGGTCCCGCGCGGTTCGTTCGTCGCCGGGTGCCAGCGCTGGACGGACTGTCCGGCCCAGGTGCGGAGCTTGTCGTCCGGGTCGTTCAGCAGGCCCACGGCGGCGCGCAGCGCCACGATGCCGCCCCGCGCGTCGAGCAGCCGGAACGCGGCCAGGCGCACGTGCCGCAGCCGGTGGGGCCCTGTGCGCTCCGTCAGCCATGGCGCGGGCAGCTGCTTCGCACAGGGCAGCAGGGAGACGGTGGCCTGGCGTACGACGGCGGGGGCCGGGTCGTCGAGCAGGGGCCGCAGGCGTGCCACGTCCGTGACGTCCAGGGCCCGCAGCCCCGCGAGCGCCTGGGCCCGGACGCCCGCCGCCGGGTGGGCGACGAGCGGCCACAGCGCCCCGGCGTCCGCGCGGTCTCCGCACTCGGCCAGCCCGATGACCGCGCCCGGCGCGATTGCGGGGTCCTGCGGGTCCGCGCACCATCGCCGGTACCGGGCGGCCGGATCATCTCCGTGCTGCCGCACCACGTACCGCGCGCAGGCGCGCACCAGCGCGGACCGGTCCGCGAGGTACGCCTCCGCCCGGTGCGGCTGCCCGGACGCCCGAAGGGCGGTGACGCCCGCCGAACGCGTCCGCGGATTGCGGGCGGTCAGCAGCGGGGTGAGCACGTCGTCCGGCACGTCGTCCGACACGTCGCCGTCCCACAGGTCGGCCAGGGTGGCGAGGGCCGCACTGGCGCACAGGTCCTGGACCACGGTGTCGTCGTCCCGGTGGGCGGCACGGGCCAGTTCGACGGGGCTCAGCAGCCGCCGTGCGATGGCGAGGCGGTACGCGAACCGCCGTACGGCACGGTCCGGGTCGGTGAAGAGCGCCGAGAACCGCTCACGGGGAGCGTGGCGCAGCGTCTCCTCCAGCACGCCCACGCCGAAGGCGCCCCTCTGCCGCCTGCAGACGCGCAGGATCAGCGCGGCGAGGGCGACGGCGGCGTGGACGCCGAGGGCCTCGCTCAGTACGTGGCGGGCGCGTTCGCGCACCGGTGCGGCCCAGTCCGCGCAGCGGACGACGACCAACGGCAGCAGGTCGGGGCGGTGCCTCGACCGGTGGACCGCCGCTTCACGGACGCGCCCGTCGCGGTGGCAGAGGGCGAGTGCGAGCCGGGGATCGTCGAACCCGGCCAGCTCCTCGATCCGCGGGCGGGCGTACCGGCGTGCCCCCGGAACGCCGAGCCCGTACCAAGGGACGTCCCGCACCCCCGCGTCCAGCGCCAGCCACGCGCAGGGATCCGCGGTGGCCAGCGCGCGTTCCAACGGCATGCCGTCGGCGAGGCGCAGGGCCGCGGCCACCCCGCCCTGGTACGTCTCACGCGTCGTCACTCCGGCTCCCACTCCCCCATGTGCCATACCGGCCCATCCTAAGGAGCGGGCCTCGGCTCCTCCCAGGCCGTCAAGACGGCTGTCAGGGCGGCCGTCAGGGCGTGAGGTCCCGCACGCGGCGCGCGATGAGGCCGAACAGGTCGCCGATGGTGGTCAGGGCGGCGTTGTGGAGGGCCTCGGCGGGCAGGTCGGCGCCGTCGGGAGCGGGGAGGGAGCGGGTGGCGGTGGCCTCGGCGACGACGGTGGGACGGTAGCCGAGGTTGAAGGCGCCCTGGGCGGTGAAGGTGACGCACATGTGGGTCATGAATCCGGCCAGCACCAGTTCCGGACCCGCGCCCAGGTCGCGCAGCGTCTTCTCCAGCTCGGTCTCGTGGAAGGCGTTGGGGAACCGCTTGACCACCACCGGTTCCCCCTCGACCGGGGCGGCCTCGGGGCTGATGGCGCCGATCTCGGCGCGGATGTCGTACGGGGTGCCCTCGCCTCCGTCGTTGACGACGTGCACCACGCGCGTGCCCTGCGCCCGGGCGGCGGTCAGCAGCCGCGCGCCGGCGGCGAGGGCCTCCTCGGCTCCCTCCAGGGCCATGACGCCGGTGCGGTAGGTGTTCTGGAAGTCGATCATGATCAGGGTGGCGTCGGCGAGCTTGGGGAGCTCGTTGTTCAGGCCGATGACGTCGCGCAGTGTCGTGGACGTGGGCATGGCTGTCTTCCTCTCGGATGTCGGATGGGGTGGAACCGGCCTGTCGTCAGGCCGTGGTCGTGGTCGTACGGAAGCGGCGCCGGTACGCGGCCGGGCTCGTGGCGATCTGCCGCCGGAAGGCGCGGTGGAGGGTTTCCACCGAGCGGAGCCCGGTGGTCCGGGCGATCTCCTCCAGGGACTGGTCGGTGGTTTCCAGCAGGCGGCGGGCGGCCTCGACCCGCAGGGCCTCGACGTACGCGGCGGGTGTCGTCCCGGTCTCCTGGGTGAAGACACGGGCGAAGTGACGCTCGCTCAGGCACATGCGCGCCGCCAGCGCGGCCGCCGACAGGTCCTCGGTGAGGTGGTCGGCGACGTACAGGCGCAGCTCGTCGATGTCCCTGCGGGATGCCGGCGGGCGGCTGATCGGGACGCTGAACTGGCTCTGGCCGCCCTGGCGTTTGAGGTACACCACCAGGTGCCGGGCGACCGCGAGCGCAAGGTCTTCACCGTGGTCCTCCGCGACCAGCGCGAGGGCCAGGTCCAGGCAGGCGCTGATGCCCGCTCCGGTCCACACCCGGCCGGAGCGGATGAAGATCGGGTCGGGGTCGACGGCGACCCGGGGGTGGTCGGCGGCGAGCCGGTCGGCCGTCGACCAGTGGGTGGTCGCGGCCTTGCCGTCCAGCAGGCCGGCCGCCGCCAGCAGGTGGGCGCCCACGCACACCGAGGCGATCCGCCGTGCGTGGGGTGCGGTGTCCTTGATCCAGTCCACGACGTGGCGGTCGATCCGGGGCCGGGGGCCGTCGGTGTGCACCTCCACCGCGCCGGGGACGAGGAGGGTGTCCACCGCGTCACCGACGTCGGCGAAGCCGATGTCGGTGAGGAGGCGCACGCCCGCGGAGGTGGCCACCGCTTCCCCGGCCCGCCCGGGTCCGGCCAGGCGCACCTGGTAGCGGGCGCGGCCGCCGGACTCCCGGTTGGCCAGCGCGAAGACCTCGGCCGGCCCTGTGACGTCGAGCAGATCGACGTCGGGGAAGACCGCGATCACGACGCGGTGACTGATCTTGGACATGTCCACATCGTCGGGCCCCGGCAGGTACGGCGGCAATGACGAGCTCCTGCCACATCCGGACATCGATACCTGCGATGCCTGTAGCGGGAACGGTCCTCCCTGTGACGCAGGACGCGCAGATCGCGGGGACGAAGGTCCTGCTGACCATGGTCGGCGGCACGGTCGTGCACGGCAGCACCGACCTCGGCTGAGCACGGCCGGCCCGGTCGCCCGGGGCGCGGCGCGTGTCAGCAGCGCGACTCAGGGGCGCGGGCCGAGGGTGCGGTGGCCGTCGCGGACGACGATGGCCAGCGCCGGGCAGGAGTCGGCCGCGTCCAGGGCGCGTTCGTCGGGGGCGAGCTCCTCGCGTACCGGCTCGGCCTGCGCGCCCTCCAGGCGGAACAGGTCCGGGGCGAGACCCGCGCACATGCCCGAGCCCATGCACTGGTCCCGGGCGATCTCCAGGGTCCAGGTCACGGCGGTCACCAGCCCACCGGCATCGCGCGCGGGCCCCGGACCAGCATCTCGTTCTTCCAGGCGACATCACCCGCGAGGTGGATCCGGGGGAAGCGGGTGATCAGCGCCTGGAGCGCCTCCTGGAGTTCGAGGCGGGCCAGCGGCGCGCCCAGGCAGTGGTGGACGCCGTGGCCGAAGCCGAGGTGCTGCACCCCGGTGCGGGTGAGGTCCAGCCGGCCCGGCGCGTCGAACTTGAGCGCGTCGCGGTTGGCCGCGCCGACCGCCACCAGCACCGGCTCCCCCGCGCGTACGAGGGTGCCGCCCACCTCGATGTCCTCCTTGGCGTAGCGGGGGAACGCCGCGGCGCTGCCGAGGGGGACGAAGCGCAGCAGCTCCTCGACCGCGCCCGCGATGAGCTCGGGCCGCTCGCGGAGCAGCTGGAGCTGGTCGGGGTGTTCGAGGAGCGCGTAGAGGAAGTTCGGGATCTGGCTGGCCGTGGTCTCGTGACCGGCCACGAGGATGCCGACGCACAGGTCCACCAGCTCCAGCTCGGTGAGCCGGTCGCCGGTGTCACGGGCCTCGATCAGCCCGGTCATCAGGTCCGGGCGGGGGTTCTCGCGGTGGTCCTCGATCAACACGGCCATGTAGGCGCGCAGTTCCTCGCGGTTGCGCTGGAACTCCTCGGCGGTCAGCGAGCTGGTCGACAGGGCGGCGTCGCTCCACACCCGGAACTTCGGCCGGTCCTCCTCCGGTACGCCCAGCATCCGGCAGATCACGGCGACCGGGATGGGCAGCGCGTAGGACTCGACGAGGTCGGCGGGCGGTCCGGCGGCCTCCATCTCGTCGAGGAAGGCGTGCGCCAGTTCCCGTACCTGCGGGCGCTGCTTCTCCACCTGGTGCACCGTGAAGGCCTTCGCCACCAGCGTGCGCAGCCGGGTGTGCTCGGGCGGGTCCATGCTGAGGATGCCGGCGTCCTGCCGCCCCTCCGACTGCCGCGGCTCGTCGTGCTGCAGCGCTTCCGCCCGGCTGAAGCGCCGGTCGCCGAGGACCAGGCGGGCGTCGGCGTACCGGGTGGCCAGCCAGGCGGGCTCGCCGTAGGCCATCCGTACGCGTAACAATCCGGGGTGTTCGAGCGCCTCCGTGTACGCCTCGGCCAGGCCGAGCCCTTCGGGTTCGTTGAACGGGTAGACGAGCGGAGCCTGCTCGTCAGTGGTCGTCATCGGGGGTGACCTCCCTGGTGTAAGCAGCTGCTTACGAACCTATGGTGGGGCGGGTGGACAGTCAACGGCGCCTGGGGCGAGGGGCCTTGGACGGTGCGCCGGACGACGGAGGGGTGGCGGAAAGTGGCGGTTGCGAAGGTGGTCGCGAAGGCGGCGGCGGAGGCCGTGCCGGTGGCCGGCGGGGCGGAGGCGGAGCGTCCGCAGGCGGGTCCGGCTACCCGGGACCGGCTGCTCATGGCCGCGTCCGCCCTGTTCGCCGAGCGGGGTTACGAACGGGCGACGGTACGGGAGATCGCCGCACGCGCGGGGGTCAACCAGGCGCTGCTGTTCCGCCATTTCGGCTCGAAGCAGGCCCTGTTCGGTGAGGTGGTCGCGCGGGGCGGGCACGAGCAGCTGCGCAGCACGCCCCCGGAGCAGTTGGTCGAGGTGGTGGTGCGGAGCCTGCTGCGTCCCACGGCAGAGGGGAGGCCCGCGGGGGCGGAGCACGCGGGGGCGGAGCACGCGGGGGCGGAGCACGCGGGGGTGGACCGGTCGCTGGAGACGCTGCTGCGTTCGGTGGGCGGCGACGACGAGGTGGCGGCCGTGGTGACGGCGCTGGGCGACGAGTACGCCCGCGCCCTGGCCACCCTCAGCACCGCGGACGACCGGGGGCTGCGCGCCGACCTCGCCCTGTCGTGGCTCCTGGGCATCGGTCTGATGCGGGTGGTGGTGGGCAGGCAGCCCCTGGCCGACGCGGACGCGGACGACGTGTGCCGTCTGGTCGGGGGCGCGCTGCGCCACCTGCTGGAGGGGCTGCCCGCGCCGGTGGAGCGCCCTGGGGCGGCCGAGCCGTGCACCGACGAGGCCGCGCGGTGACGAGACGGGACAAGCCGGGCATGTGGGCACCGGTCGGCAGGCCCGCGGAGCATCCGGGCGGTGCCGCGCGCCCCGCTGCGCCATCCTGCGAGGCCAAGGCCGTAATCTGGCCTCATGACTACTGCCCAGACATTGACGCCCCGTGAAGCCTTCGAGGTGCTGTTGGCTGGCAACAAGCGGTTTGTCGCTGGTTCGCCGGAACATCCCAACCAGGACGCTGCTCGGCGGGCCGAGACCGCGCCGGCCCAGTACCCGTTCGCCGTGATGTTCGGCTGCTCCGATTCCCGGCTGGCCGCCGAGATCGTCTTCGACCGCGGGCTCGGCGACCTCTTCGTCGTACGGACCGCCGGGCACGTCACGGGCTCCGAGGTGCTGGGCAGCATCGAGTACGCGGTCAGCGTGCTCGGCAGCCCCTTGGTCGTGGTCCTCGGCCACGACGCCTGCGGCGCGGTCGCGGCCACCCGCGCCGCCGTCGAGGAGGGCACGACCGTGGGCGGCTACGTGCGGGACGTGATCGAGAGGGTGACTCCGAGCGTGCTGGCCGCCCGCGCCGCCGGCCGCACCGAGGACGCGGACTTCATCAGCGAGCACATCCGGCACACCGTCGATCTCCTGCTGGACCGCTCCAAGGTCCTGTCCGAAGCGGTCGCGGGCGGGCGGGTCGCGGTCGTGGGCCTGTCGTACCGGCTCGCCGACGGCACAGCCCATCTGGTCACCACCCGCGGCCTCGACTCGGAGACCGCCTCCGCCTCCTGACCTCCCACTCCCCTGGCCGCCGGCCCCTCGACGGGCCGGCGGCCCCCGTGTCTCAGCGGCGGTCCCGCTCGAAGGTCAGGAGCAGATCCGCCGCCACGCTCACCGCGATCGTGGCGGGTTCCTTGCCGGTGATCCCGGTGATGCCGATCGGGGTTCTGATCCGGTCGATGGTGGCGGCGTCGTGGCCGCCCTCGGTGGCCAGCCGGTGCCGGAAGCGCGTCCACTTGGCGGCTGAGCCGATCAGTCCGATCGAGCCGAGAGCGGGGGTGCGCAGGGCGGCGTCGCACAGCGCGGCGTCCTCGGCGTGATCATGCGTCATGATCAGGACGTGGGTGCCGGGCGCCAGCTCGGCGAGCACCTCCTCCGGAAGCAGCGGCGTGTGGTGCACCCGGACCTGCGCCACCGCGTCCGCGAGCACGCCGAGCCGTTCGTCGGTGAGCATGTCGGGGCGGGTGTCCACCAGGTGCAGGTCGAGGTCGTGGCGGGCCAGGATGCGTGCCAGCTCCAGACCGACGTGCCCGACGCCGAAGATCGCCACCGCCGGGACCACCGGCAGCGGTTCGAGCAGGACGGTGACGGCTCCGCCGCAGCACTGCACGCCGTGCCGGCCGGTGACCTTGTCGTTGAGGGCGAACTCCATCAGCTCCGGCTCCGGGTCGGACGTGGCGATCAGCTCGCGGGCCCGATCGATCGCGACGGCCTCGATGTTGCCGCCGCCGATCGAACCCCAGGTGTCGTTCCGCCCCACGACGAGTTTGGCGCCGGCCTTGCGGGGTGCGTGGCCGCGCACGGTCGCGACGGTCACGAGCACGCCGGGTTCCCGGCGGGCCCGCAACCGCGCGACCGCGGCCACCCAGGTCATGTCAGGCATTGCTCAGAGCGGTCGCGTGGGCCGGGGTCTCGCCGCCCTCGCCGCCCTTGGCGCCGCGGGCCGCTTCGATCGCCCAGTACACCGCCTCCGGTGTCGCGGGAGAGGCGAGTTCCACGCTGATCCCCTCGGGCCCGAACGCCGCCGCGGCCTGCCGTAGCGCCTCCCGTACCGAGAAGGCCAGCATGAGCGGAGGCTCGCCCACCGCCTTGGACCCGTACACCGCGCCCTCTTCGGTGGCGTTCTCGAGCAGGGTGACGTGGAACTCCTCGGGCATCTCCGAGAAGCTCGGCAGCTTGTACGTACTCGCCGCCTGCGTCAGCAGCCGGCCGCGGTTGGGCCCGTCACCGGTGTCCCAGCGCATGTCCTCCAGCGTCAGCCAGCCCGCGCCCTGCACGAAACCGCCCTCGACCTGGCCGATGTCGATCATCGGGGACAGGCTGTCGCCCACATCGTGCACGATGTCCACCCGCCGGATGCGGTACGCGCCGGTGAAGCCGTCCACCTCCACCTCGGTCGCGGCGGCGCCGTGTGCGAAGTACTTGAACGGCGAGCCCCTGAACGTCTTCGCGTCCCAGTGCAGGCCCTCGGTCCGGTAGAAACCGGCCGCCGACAGCTGGACGCGCTGGAAGTACGCGGTGCGCACCAGGTCGTCCCAGGCCAGCTCCTTGTCGCTGCCGAGGATCCGCGCGACGCCCTCGACGATGCGTACGTCCGAGGCGTTCCCGCCCAGCTGGGTGGCGGCCACCTGCAGCAGGCGCGCGCGCAGCTGCTCGCAGGCGTTCTTCACCGCCGCACCGTTGAGGTCCGCTCCGGCGCTGGCGGCGGTGGCGGAGGTGTTGGGCACCTTGTCGGTTCGGGTCGGGGCCAGCCGCACCTTGTGCAGCGGGATGCCCAGCGTGGTCGCGGCGACCTGCAGCATCTTGGTGTGCAGGCCCTGGCCCATCTCGGTGCCGCCGTGGTTGATCAGGACGGAGCCGTCCTTGTAGATCAGCACCAGCGCGCCGCCCTGGTTGAAGGCGGTGAGGTTGAACGAGATCCCGAACTTCAGGCCGGTGATCGCGAGCGCCCGCTTGGTGTGCGGGTGCGCGGCGTTGAAGGCCGCGATCTCGCGCCGGCGGTCTTCGATGCCGGCGTTGTCCTTCACCTGCTGCCAGACGGCGGAGATCCGTTCGGGGTGGGTGACCGGCTGTCCGTACGGCGTCGTCTGGCCCTGGCCCGGACGGTAGAAGTTGCGCTCCCGCAGCTCCATGGGGTCCAGGCCGAGCAGCGGCGCGCACCGGCCCATGATGTCCTCGATCACCAGCATGCCCTGGGGTCCGCCGAAGCCGCGGAAGGCGGTGTTGGAGACCTTGTGGGTCTTGGCGATGCGCCCGGCGACGCGGGCGTTGGGGATCCAGTAGGTGTTGTCGATGTGGCACAGCGCGCGGGCCACCACCGGCTCGGACAGGTCCAGGCTCCAGCCGCCGTCCGCGGTCAGGGTGGCGTCGAGGGCCTGGATGCGGCCGTCGGCGTCGAAGCCGATCTTCCAGGTGGCGTGGAAGCCGTGCCGCTTGCCGGACATGGTCAGGTCCTGCGTCCGGTTGAGCCGCAGCCGCACCGGCCGGCCGGTCAGCCGGGCGCCGAGCGCGGCGACGGCCGCGAAGCCGTGCGGCTGCATCTCCTTGCCGCCGAAGCCGCCGCCCATGCGCAGGCACTGCACGGTGACCTCGTGGCTGTGCAGCCCGAGCACGTGCGCGACGATCTCCTGCGTCTCCGAGGGGTGCTGGGTGCTGCTCTGGACGAACATCTGCCCGGCCTCGTCGACATGGGCCAGCGCCGCGTGCGTCTCGAGGTAGAAGTGCTCCTGCTCGGAGAACTGGAACTCGCCGGTGAACACGTGCGCGGAGTCGGCGAAGCCGGCGTCCACGTCGCCGGTCTCCATCACGGGCCGGGCGCCGTGGAAGCTGCCCGCCGCGATCGCGTCCCGCAGCGTGACGATGGAGGGCAGTTCGTCGAGTTCCACCTCGACGGCCGCCGCACCAAGCCGGGCCGCTTCCAGGGTCTCGCCGAGCACCCACGCCACCGCGTGGCCGTGGAACATGACCTCGTCGGGGAAGAGCGGTTCGTCGTGCTTCATTCCGGCGTCGTTGACGCCGGGTACGTCGGCACCGGTGAGCACGCGGACCACACCCGGGACGGCGAGCGCGGGCTCGGTGCGCAGCGCGGTGATCCTGCCGTGGGCCTTCATGACCTGGACCGGGTAGGCGTGCAGCACGTCCTTGGTGCGGTGGACCAGGTCGTCCGTGTAGAGCGCGGCGCCGGTGACGTGCAGGTGGGCGCTCTCGTGCGGCATCGAGACGCCGACGACGGGCTTTTCGGGACGCTCGGACAACTGGCTCATGACGACACCGCCTCGGTGGTTTGCGCGTACAGCTTCCGCAGGCTCTGGCCGAGCATCGCGGAGCGATAGCCGGCGCTGGCGCGGTGATCGTCCATCGGCGTGCCCTGGGCTCGCAGCACCTGGGCCGCTTCCTCGACGGTCTCCGCGGCCCACGGCCTGCCCTCCAGGGCCGCCTCGGCGGCGAGGGCGCGGATCGGGGTGGCGGCCACGCCGCCGAGGCCGATGCGCGCCTTGCGGACGATCCCGTCCTCGATGTCGAGCGCGAAGGCGACCGCCACGCTGGAGATGTCGTCGAAGCGCCGCTTGGCGATCTTGTGGAAGGCCACGACGGGCGACAGCGGCAGCGGGACGCGCACCGCGCGGATCAGCTCGCCGGGACGGCGCACGCTCTGCCGGTAACCGGTGAAGTAGTCCGCCAGCGGGACCTCGCGCTCACCGTCGGCGCCGGCGAGCACCACGGACGCCTCCAGCGCGAGCAGCACCGGCGGGCTGTCACCGATGGGCGAGCCGGTCCCCAGGTTGCCGCCGAGGGTCGCGCTGTTGCGGATCAGCCGGGACGCGAACTGCGGGAAGAGTTCCGCGAGCAGCGGGACGCTGCCGTCGAGGCGGCGTTCGATCTCGGTGAGCGTCAGCGCCGCCCCGATCTCGATGTGGTCGGACGCGGTACGCAGCTGCCGCAGTTCGGGCAGCCGGTCGATGGCGACCACGCAACTCGCCCGGCGGGAGCGGATGTTCACCTCCACGCCCCAGTCGGTGCTGCCGGCGACCACCACCGCGTCGGTCCGCTCGCGCAGCAGCCGCAGCGCTTCGTCCAGGGTGGCGGGCCGCAGGAACGCGCTGTCGCCCTGGGTGTACGCGGTGGCGACCGGTTCGGGCGGGGACTGCTCGCGGCGCTGGGCCAGGGGGTCGTCGTCGGCGGGCTCGCCGACGGCGAACGCGGCGTCGCGGATGGGGCGGTAGCCGGTGCAGCGGCACAGGTTTCCGCTGAGCGCGTGCAGGTCGAAACCGTTCGGTCCGTGCTCGGCGTCGGTGTTCGTGCCGGCGCCGTCGTCGGCGGACTCGGCGTGCGCGCAGCGGCCGGGCCGGTAGTACTCGGCGGCCATGCTGCAGATGAATCCCGGCGTGCAGTAACCGCACTGGGAGCCGCCGCGGACCGCCATCTCCTCCTGCACCGGGTGCAGCGCGGCCGGCTCACCGGCTCCCCCCGCGGTGGCGAGCCCCTCGGAGGTGACGACCTCCTGCCCGTCGAGGGCCGCGACCGGAACCAGGCAGGCGTTGACCGCCACCCAGTCGGTGGGCTTGTCGGTCCCGGGCCGGGCCACCAGGACCGAACAGGCGCCGCATTCCCCCTCGGCGCAGCCCTCCTTGGTACCGGTGAGACCGCGCTCGCGCAGAAAGTCCAGCACCGTGGTGTGGGGCGCGGCCGGTGAAATCGGCGCTTCTTTCCCGTTGACCGTAATGCGCGCCGCTACCATGGCACGTCCTCATTTCCGGGCGCGGTCGATCTGATTGTCCTAGTCGCCATGTGAGAGCCTTCTATTTTCGGTGGCGCAGCTCAAGAATCCGCGCAGACCAGCACGTAACGACGTGCCGCAGGCGGTGAAAGAAACCAAAAGAATGCCGGGCCGCAATCGGGCAAACCGGAAGAAGGGCTGCTCAGCAGCCGTGTGCTACACGACCCGGAACCCAGGCGGCCTGGTGGGCGAGGCGATTGAGGTCGGAGAAGGTTGACATCCGACGTCGCCTCCTTTCCAGCGCTCACGGGTCGGTCGGTGCGCTGAAATTACGTCCCCGCACGTCCATTGGTCAAGCTTCAGGTGGCACAACGGACCTGACTGCCCGTCAGCGGTGCGGCCGGTGCCCCCGCCTCCTGCCCTACCCTAGAAGCACCGGCAGGCGACGGCGGCCGCGGCCACCGATACGGCGAGGAGCACCAGGGGCCCGACGATCCCCGGGTCCTCCCGGAACCTCCGGGGTTTGCGGGGGTCGTAGACCACGCCGATCGTGGCCGGGGCGTGGTACTCGTGCACGCGAGCGTACGTCTCGCCTTCGACCTCGGTCCCGTCCGGGGCGGTGAAGCGGACGATCGGGTAGTGGTGCACGTCGCCGTCACCGTCCTCGTGCTCCCGCACACCGACGACGTCCGCCTCGACGCGTACGCCTCGGCGCATCAGGCGGACGTCCCCGTGCATCCACGCGACCCCGCCCGCGCACCCGGCCACGCCGAGGACCAAGAGCAGCCATCCCGCGATCAGGTCCCCCACGGCCTCATCGTAGGCCGAGGGCGAGCCGGTCCCCAGGGGCCGGAGAGTCCGCGAGATCTCCGCCGACCGCGGCGTCGTGTCCGGTGCTTCGGCACTCCGCGGTGAGCAGCTCCTCGATCGTGCCGAGTTCTGGGCTTCGCGGATCGCAGCCCGCCAGTCGGTGGTACAGCCGATGCCAGGCAGCTTCGTCCGCCACCGGCAGGTGCGTACGGACCAGGGCCGTGAGCTGCTCCACCGCTTCTCCGATCTGCGGCGGGGCGTCCGGTCGGTGCCGGGCGTCGCCGAGGTGGCGCAGGACGCACGGGCCCCGGCCCACCCGCCGCAGCAGGTCCTCGGGGGAGACGAGCCCCTCCGTGAGCAACTCCTCGAGGGGGCCCGTCTCCTTCTCCTGATCACTGCTGTAGCCCAGTCCGGCCCACAGCGTGCCCCCGTCCGCGAGCCAGTTCGCGGCGTAGGAGCGGTGCCTGCGGTAGTCGCCGCGTATCGCGTCCATGTGGCGGGCCGCCACGTCGGGCGGTGTGCCGGGGCGGTTCACCATCTGTGGCCAGTACCGGAACGGCTCGCGGTCGTGCTCCGCCTCCAGGTAATCCCAGTCGGGGTTCGCGAGGAGCTCCATCAGCCGGTCCGCGGCGCGCGCGCCGGCCTGCGGGCCGAGGCGGCGCAGGCGCGAGGCGAGCTTCGGCGTGGTCAGCTCCTTGTCCGCCCGGGCGCGGAGGGCCGCGAACGGGTCGGCGGTGGCCAGCGCCTTCTCGCAGATGCGGGTGACCGCCGGGCCCACGAGTCCGGTGGCGAGCAGGGCCGACAACCGGGCCGGTCCCCCGTGGCGCAGCACGTTGAGGCAGCCTGTCAGCTGCTCCGGCATTTTGAACGACTCCCGGTGCGCGCTGGCGAACGCCGCCTCGACGAGTTCCGGCTCGATGGCGTGGAGGCAGTCGGGAAGCGCGCCCCACGGAATGCGGTCGACGTATGGCGCGAGCGGCACCGCCGGGTCGGTGAGGGCCTGGCGGCGCTCCTCGGCGCAGACGTAGAAGTGATTGTCCAGGACGGCGAGGTGGATCTTCGGATCGCCGTACTCCAGGAGCCGTAGCGCGGTGCCCCGGGTCAGGTCGATTCCGCGGGCGATCACCAGCAGGGCTTCACGGTCACGGCTGCGCAGGAGGTACTCAAGGACCGCCCTGGGCGTGCCGTGGCGGAGGGCGACGACGTACTGCGCCAGCAACCTGCCCGTACCGGGCGGCAGTTCGGGCATCAGGGCGTCCAGGACGTCGGCGTCGCACCGCAGCAGTACCTCGCCCGTCGGCCACCACCACTGACCGTGGAACAGCCGGTCCTCGATCGCGCGGCCCGTGGGCGGGCGGTCGGGCAGCAGGCGGGCGGGGTCGACCGCCTCCGTGTCCTGGGACCGCTGTGCCAGGGCGGGCCAGCTGAGCCGGGTGTCGGGGCCTGCGCCGCCGGGCCGGCACAGAGCGTCGACGGTGGTGAGCAGCTTGAGCCAGGCGGTCGGCTCGGCTCCCAGGGTGGTCGTCAGGTACTTCCGTACCTCCCGTTCGAAGGCGCGACGGGCCCGGCCGAGGTCGGATTCCATGGGGACCGGCATCGTCCAGCGCGCCGGGTACACCTCGACGACGTCCCCCGCGGCAAGCGACCCGGCCTCGTACGCCGTCGCCAGCCGGTGATCGAGGGCGGAGCGGCGGCCGGCGGCGAGCGGGAATTCCGCCACGTCACGCCGCAAGCGCTCGAGTGCGTCGCGCCCGTCGGCCGGAGGCGTCGGGTGGAGCACCTGGGCGTCCGCCGGCAGGTCGCAGCGGCGCCATGCCTCGGCCAGCCACTCGGGGCGGCCCACCGACCGGGGGTACCGGTTGCGCGGCGTACCCCCCAGACGGCGCACCACCTCGGCATCAGCGGGCAGCGGAGGGGCGACGCCCCCGTTCTGTTCGGCAGCGAGGCGACGCAGGAGGTCGATGGCGGCCGCCGCCGCCCGGTGGACCTCCACGTACCGTGCGTCGTACGGACGGTTCCCCATGATGTGTCTCCCCCGATGGTTGTTCTCCGATCAAGAACAGTGGACCACGGAGGTCTGACAGTGGGACGGCGGGACCCGAGGGACATGGCCAGGTGCTCCGCGCGCCGACTCCCAGGGCGCCCGCGCTGAATTCGGTGGCGTGAGGCTCGGCGGCCTGTGTAGGGTCGGCGTCGCGACCGCGCCTGGCGATGCGCTCGGCTGCGGCTACTTCCTTTCGAAACCAAGTGACGCCGCCGCCTCTTTGATCTCGCCAGGCGCGGGCGTCTTCGCCCGTCGGGCCGTGTGGCCGGGGCCGTACCATCCGTTGGATCCGGGGGGATTCTCTGCCTCGTTACACCCGACGCGTCTCGAAGGAATGGTCCGAGATGCTGGTGGCTCCGCACGTCTTGGCCGCTGCCCAAGCCGCGCCCGTCTCCGCTCGGCGCCTCCACAGGCCCACCGGGCCGGAGTTCCGTACGTACCCGGGCGGCCTCGCCTTCCAACGGGAGCCGCGCGAGGAGCTGTTCCTTCTCGCGGTCGGCAACTTCGTTTCCGAGCAGACCTTTTACGAGAGCGGCGAGGAGCGGGACGGCCGGTACGTCCGGCTCGTCGGCGAACTCGCCGTCCAGGAGCCCGTGTGGACGGCCGGGCTGCTGCGCTGGCTTCGGGGCGAGGGCAACATGCGTACGGCGTCCCTGGTGGGTGCCGCCGCGTACGTGCGGGCCCGGCTGCGGGCCGGGGCGGCCGGAGGCCCGTCCCATCGGTCCGTGATCGACTCGGTGCTCCAGCGCGCCGACGAGCCCGGCGAGCTGCTCGCCCACTGGATCTCGGCGTACGGGCGCAACGTGCCGCAGCCCGTGAAGCGGGGCGTCGCCGACGCCGTACGGCGGCTGTACACATCGCGGTCCCTACTCAAGTACGACACCGCCTCCAAGTGGTTCCGCTTCGGTGACGTGCTCAACCTCGTGCACGCCTCACCCGACCCGGACAAGCCCTGGCAGGGCGCGCTCTTCCGGTACGCCCTGGACCGCCGCCACCACCCGGAGAAGGCGGTTCCGCCGGCCTCCGACCGCCTGCTGACCGCCCATCGGGCGCTGATGGAGTCCCCTGTGGTCGAGCGGCGGGCGGTGGTGACCGGGCCGGGCGGTTCCGAGCGGCTCGCCGCGGCGGGCATGACCTGGGAGGCGCTGGCGGGCTGGCTGCACGGGCCGATGGACGCCGCCGTGTGGGAAGCCGTGATCCCGACGATGGGGCCGATGGCGCTGCTGCGGAACCTGCGGAACTTCGACGAGGCGGGGGTCTCGGACGAGGTCGCGGAGCGGGTGGCCGCGCGGCTCTCGGACCCGGCCGAGGTCGCCCGGTCCCGGCAGTTCCCCTTCCGCTACCTGGCCGCCTATCAGCACGCGCCCTCTCCGCGCTGGGCCGCCGCGCTGGAACGGGCGCTGGGCCACTCCCTCGCCAACGTACCGGCCCTGCCCGGCCGGACGCTGATCCTGGTGGACCGGTCCGACTCCATGTTCTGGGACACCGTCTCCGAGCGGTCGAAGCTGACCCGGGCGGACGCGGCGGCCGTGTTCGGCGCCGCGCTGGCGATGCGTGCCGAGCAGGCGGACCTGGTGGAGTTCGGCTGGGGCAGCGCGGCGGTGCCGTTCGAGCCGGGCGAGCCGGTACTGGAGGTGCTGAAACGGTTCCGCAGCATGGGGGGCACCTACACGGCCAAGGCGGTGCGGAAGCACTACCGGCAGCACGACCGGGTCCTGATCGTCACCGACGAGCAGACCGCCGCCTACGACCCGGGCGGGCCGACCGAAGCGGTCCCGGCCGGCATCCCGGTCTACACGTGGAACCTCGCGGGCTACCGGCCCGCCCACGGCCCCACGGGCCCGCACCGGCACACCTTCGGCGGCCTCACGGACGCCGCGTTCCGGATGGTGGGACTCATCGAGGCCGGGCGCGAGGCCGCTTGGCCGTGGACGACCGACCCGACCTGATCCGGGCGGATCCCGGCTGATCCGGGTCCGTACCGCCGATCGGGCGAGAGCCGCAGGGCAGGGGTTCTCGTCCCTCATGGCGTTCCGTGGACCCACGGCTCACGTGCCTAGGGTGATCGCCATGACCGGTACGTCCTCTCGGATCGAGCACGGCGCACACCGCGGCCGGCGACGACGCCTCGGCTACCCGGCAGCGGCCGCCGTCTTCGCCATCGGCATGGCGGGCACGACACTGCCCACGCCTCTGTACGGGCTGTACCGCAGGGAACTGGGCTTCTCCGAGCTGATGGTGACGGTCGTCTTCGCCGTCTACGCGGTGGGCGTGATCGCCACCCTCCTGCTGGCGGGCAACCACTCGGACCGGGCCGGGCGCCGCCCGGTCCTGCTGTACGCCCTGGGGCTCGCCGCGGCGAGCGCCGTGTGCTTCCTGCTCGAAGGCGGGCTGCCGCTGCTCTTCGCCGGCAGACTGCTGTCCGGTTTCTCGGCCGGGCTGCTGAGCGGCGTCGGCACGGTGACCGTGATGGAGCTGGCCGCACCGGGGCAGAAGTCCCGCGCCGGATTCGCCGCGACGGCGGCGAACATGGGCGGTCTCGGCTGCGGTCCCCTGCTGGCCGGGCTGCTGGCCGAGTACGCCCCGCTGCCGCTCCGGCTGCCGTTCCTCGCCCATCTGGCGCTGGTGGCAGTCGCCTGCGTCCTCGTCCTGATGCTGCCGGAGACGGTCCCCGATCCGCGCCGCCGGACTCCCCTCAGGCCGCAGGGCCTGCACGTACCGCCCGAGGCGCGCGGGGTCTTCGTGCCCTCGGCGCTCGCCGCGTTCGCGGGCTTCTCGCTCCTCGGACTGTTCACGGCGGTCGCCCCGAGCTTCGTGGCGCAGACCCTGGGCGTGGCCAACCTGGCCGTCGCGGGTCTCGTGGTGTTCTCGGTGTTCCTCTCCTCGACCGTGGGGCAGTCGCTGACGGGCCGGCTGACCCTGGCCACCGCCGCGCCGCTCGGCTGCCTGGTGCTCGTGGTGGGACTGCTCCTCGTCGGCGCGTCCCTGTGGGTGAAGGCGATGCCGCTGCTGGTGACGGGGGCGGTCTGCGGCGGGCTGGGGCAGGGCCTCGCGTTCCGGGCGGCGGTGACCGCGGTCGGGAACGCCGCACCCGCCGCGCAGCGGGCCGGCACGATCTCGTCGTTCTTCGTCGTGGCGTACGCCGGGATCTCGCTGCCCGTGGTGGGCGTGGGGGCGCTGACGATGTGGCGCGGGCTCGAGCAGGCCGGGTTGACCTTCACCGCGTGCGTGACGGTGCTGGTCACCGCCACCGGACTGCACCTGGCGCGGCACCCCGCCGGGCCCCGCCGGATGGACTCCGCCCGGTGAGGCGGCGTCGGAGGCGCGGCGCGGAGGCCGGCGTGACGGCGCGTCGTACCGGGCGACGGCGGCGTATCGCGTGGGGCGTCTCCCTCGCGGTGTGCCTGGCGCTGCTGCCGGCGGCGGCCTGGGCGTCGGCGCGGGCCGCGCGCCCGGCCGACCGGGCGCGAGACCAGGACGCGCCGTCGGCCGTGGCACCACGGGCGGAGGTCGTGGCCTTGGTCGCGGGCCAGGGGGACGGGGACGTCAACCGGACCCGCGACCGGTTCGCCGTGCACGCCACGGACCTGGGCGTGATGTGGCGGGACAGCCTCGGCCGGGTGGCGGTCGCCTTCGGCGACACCTACGGAGAGGGCTGGGGAGGCAAGGGCGCCGGGCCCGCCACCGCGGACTGGCGCTTCAACACACTGGCGCACTCCACCGACGGCCGCCTGGACGACGGCATGCTCATCGACTCCATGGTGACCGACCGGCCGGGCCACGCGGCCCGCTTCCTGCCCGGTGACCCCGGCCTCGACGAGGTCACCGTCATCCCCACGGCCGGTGTGAGCGCGCTGGGCCGGGACTACGTGCACTACATGTCCGTACGCTCCTGGGGGCCGCCCGGCAGGTGGGTGACGAACCACGCGGGCATGGCCTGGTCCGACGACGGCGGCCGCACCTGGACCAAGCCGTCCGCGGCACGGTGGGACAACGCGGACGGCACCAGCACCTTCCAGATGGGGGCGCTGGTGCCGTGGGGCGGCCACGTCTACCTCTTCGGTACGCCGAGCGGCCGGTTCGGAGACGCCCGTCTGGCCCGGACGACCGCGGCGGCCCTGCTGGAGCCGGCGGCGTACGAGTACTGGACCGCCGCCGGCTGGCGGGTGGGCGCGCAGGCCGACGCCGTACCGGTCATGCGGGGCCCGGTGGGCGAGCTGTCGGTGCAGTACAACACGCATCTGGGCGCGTGGCTGGCGCTCCACCTGGACGAGTCCAGCGCCGCGATCGTGGCGCGCACGGCCCCGCACCCGACGGGGCCGTGGAGCGAGGGCCGGGTGGTGGTCGACGGCCGGGACCATCCCGGCCTCTACGGCGGGTTCCTGCATCCGGCCACCACCGGGGCGGAGGTGTACTTCACGATGTCCCGCTGGGACCCCTATCACGTGCTGCTGATGCGCCTGCCCGTCGACGGGCTCGCCTGAGCAGGGCCGATGTGCGCGTGGAGCCGCCGGGTGTGGTCCACGTACCGGGCGGCCCCGGTGAGGCGGACCCTGGCCACCAGGCGGGGGTCCGCGCTGGAGGCGGCCAGGCGCAGCTCCAGCTCTCCCGGTTCGACGACACGCCGGCCGTCGCGGCCGGTGAAGGAGGCCAGGTCGGCCGGGACCGTCACCTCCAGCCGCCGCGACTCCCCCGGCGCCAGGGTCACGCGCGCGTAGCCGATGAGGCGCTGCACCGGCTGCACGACCGACGCGACCGGGTCGTGCAGATACAGCTGGACGACCTCGGTGCCGTGCCGCCCGCCCGTGTTGCGCACCGTGAAGGCGAGCGCGAAGTCGCCGTCCGTGCCGGTCTCGTCGTGCGTGACCGTGAGGTCGCTCCAGGAGAAGGTGGTGTACGACAGGCCGTGGCCGAAGGGGAAGGCGGCGGTCGGGTCGATGCTGGACACCTCGGTGGCCTGGGCCAACCGGGCGGCCAGGTAGGTGGACGGCTGCGCGCCGGGCGTGCGGGGGACGCTGACGGGCAGCCGGCCCGACGGGTTGATGCGGCCGCTGAGCACCCCGGCCAGGGCTGCCGTACCGGCCACACCGGGGAAGAAGGCCTGCACGATCGCGGCCGCCTCCTCCACGGCGCGGCCCAGTGCGTACGGCCGTCCGGCCAGCAGCGCGGTGATCACCGGCGTCCCGCTGTCGAGGAGGGCGTCCAGCAGCTCCTGCTGTACGCCTGGCAGGGCGAGCGAGTCGGCGTCGCAGCCCTCGCCGCTGGTGCCGCGGCCGAAGAGCCCGGCGCGGTCGCCGAGCGCCGCGATGACGACGTCGGCGTCCCGGGCGAGGCGTACGGCCTCGGCGATGCCGGAGGTGTCGTCGCCGTCGACGTCCGCGCCGCGCGCGGTGACGATCCGCGCGGTGGGGAACTCGCGCTCCAGCGCCTCGCGCAGCGTCGGGAGCTCGGTCCCCGCCGGGGTGCCGGGGTGCTGCGTGCCGACGTGGACGGGGAAGGAGTAGCAGCCGAGGACGGCCGTCGGCTCGTCTGCGTTGGGACCCACCAGGGCGATGGTGCGCGGCCGGTTCGGTGATGAAGTCGGTGGTGAAGTCGGCGATGGGGTGAGCGGCAGGGTGCCGTCGTTGGCGAGGAGGACGATCGCCTGGTCGGCGATCCGCGCCGCCAGCTCCCGGTTGGCCGGCGCGTCGAGGTCGACCGTGCCGCGCAGGGCGGCCGGGTCGCCGAGGTCGGCGCCCTCCAGGGCGGGTGGGACGGGGCTCCAGTCGGCGTCGAGGAGGCCGAGTTGCGCCTTCTGGGTGAGCACCCGGCGCACGGCCCGGTCGACGAGCTCCTCGGGCACCCGTCCGGTGGCGACGGCTTCGCGGAGGGGTGCGCCGAAGGTCTTCACGGTGGGCAGTTCGACGTCGACACCGGCGCGCAGGGCGGTGGCGGCCGCGTCGGCCCAGCTGCCGGCGACGCCGTGCAGGGTCTTGAGGAACGCGATGCCGAAGTAGTCGGCGACGACGGTGCCGTCGAAGCCCCAGGTGTCGCGCAGCAGCCCGGTCAGCAGGGGTTCGTCGGCCGCGGAGGGGACGCCGTCGGTGTCGGTGTAGGCGTGCATGACCGAGCGCGCCCCGCTCTCGCGTACGGCCATCTCGAACGGTACGAGCACGACGTCGGCGCGCTCGCGCGGCCCCATGGCGACGGGGGCGAGGTTGCGTCCGGCGCGCGAGGCGGAGTAGCCCGCGAAGTGCTTGAGAGTGGCGACGATGCCGGCGGACTCCAGGCCCTGGATGTAGGCGGTGGCGAGGGTGCCGACGAGGTACGGGTCCTCGCCGATGGTCTCCTCGACGCGGCCCCAGCGGGCGTCCCGTACGACGTCCAGGACGGGGGCGAGGCCCTGGTGGACGCCGACGGAGCGCATGTCGGCGCCGATGGCCGCGGCCATGCGGCGGATCAGGCCGGGGTCGAAGGTCGCCCCCCAGGACAGGGGGACGGGGTAGGCGGTGGCCTTCCAGGCGGCGAAGCCGGCGAGGCACTCCTCGTGGGCGAGGGCGGGGATGCCGAAGCGGTTCGCGGAGGCGATGCGCCGCTGGGTGCGCACCAGGGACAGGGCGCCGAGGGCGGGGTCGACGGGGGCGGTGCCGAAGGGGCGGGTGAGCTGTCCGAGCCCGGCGGGCAGGAGGGCGTCGAGGTCGACGGGCTCCTCCATGTCGTGCTGGTGGGGAGCGACTTCGCCACCCTGGTCGGAGGCCCCGGCCCAGACGCCGTAGAGCTGGGCGGTCTTCTCCTCGAGGGTCATCGCGGAGATCAGGGCGGAGACGCGGGTGTCGATGTCCTGGGCGGGGTCGTTCCAGACGGAGACGGCGGAGGTGGCGGGGGTGGCGGGGGCCGGCTGGGCTTCGGCCGTGTCGGCCGGGTTGGCCGGGTTGGCCGGGGTGGCGGTCACTTTCCTCCCACACCCATCAGGCCCTGGACCAGGGCGCGACGGGCGAACAGGTAGACGAGCAGGACGGGCATCATGGACAGGACCACGGCGGCCAGCAGTCCCGGGATGTTGATGCCGTGCTCGGTCTGGAAGTCGTACAGACCGAGCGTGATGAGCTTGGTGGAGTCGGACTGGGTCAGGACGAGGGGGAACAGGAAGCCGTTCCACGCCTGGAGGGCGGAGAACACGACGATCGTGGACAGGCCGCCCTTGGACAGCGGCAGGACGAGCCGGAAGAACATCCGGCGCGGCGAGGCGCCGTCCATGGCCATGGCTTCGTACAGCTCGGGCGGGATGTCCCGCATGGCGCCGCTGAGGACGAGTGCGGAGACCGGCAGGCAGAACGCGGCGGTGGGCAGGACGACGCCGATCAGGTTGTCGTACAGACCGGCCTGGCTGATGAGGTAGAACATCGGGATGATCACGGCCTGTGCCGGGATGGCCAGGCCGAGGAGGAAGAGCCGGAAGACGCCGGAGGTGATCCGGCTGCGGCTGCGCACGATCGCGTACGCCAGCGGCGGCACGAGCAGCACCACCAGGCCGACCACGGCGACGGTGACGAGCAGCGTGTTGAGGAGGTACTGGCCGAAGCCGCTGTCGAAGGCACCCCGGTAGTTGTCGAGGGTGAAGGCCTCGGGGAGGGCCAAGGGGCCGTTGCGGGCGTAGTCGGAGCGGGACCGGACCGTGGCCGTGAGCATCACGTACAGCGGGAGGCCGACGAGGACGAGCCAGATCAGGGAGACCGCGCCGGCCGGATAGTTGGGGCGTCGTCGCATCACAGGCCTTCCATGGTGCTGCGCATCTTGTCGTAGCCGGAGACACGCACGACGATCAGCGAGACGAGGGTCGCGGCGACGACGAGGACCAGGGCGACGGCCGCTCCGGCGCCGAAGTCGAAGCCTTTGAAGGCCTTTTGGTACATGTAGTACGCGCTGATCGTGGTGTCGGTGCCGGGACCGCCCTGGGTCAGGATGAGGACGGTCTCGAAGGTGGTGAGCCCGCCGACGACCATGAGGATCACCGAGGTGATCACCGCGTTGCGCAGCTGCGGCAGGGTGATGTGGAAGAACTGCCGGTAGCGCCCGGCGCCGTCGATCCGCGCGGCCTGGTAGAGGACAGGCGGGATGGCGCGCGCGGCGCCCTGGTAGATCAGGGTGTGGAACGGCGTGAACTGCCAGGTGGACACGGCAACCAGGACGCCGATGGCGGTGGCCTGGCCTCCGAAGAGGTTGCCGTCGCCGAAGAGCCAGGCCGCCCGGGAGGGCACACCGAAGTTCGGGTCGAGCACCGCGCGCCACAGCACCGAGACGGCGGTGGTGGACAGCAGCAGCGGGACGAAGTAGATGGCCGAAAGTACCGCGCGGTTGCGCTGGTGTCCCGCGGCCCAGACGCCGAGCAGGATGCTCAGCGGGGTCTGGACCGCCACGCCGAGCGCGGTGAGCAGGAGGCTGAGCCAGATGCTCTCGATCATGACGGGGTCGCGGAAGACCCTGGTCCAGTTGGCCGTGCCGGCGAACTCGGGAGGTCCGAGGCCGTTCCAGCTCATGAAGGACAGGACGGCGACCATGAGGAGGGGGGCGAGTGCGAAGAGGGCGAAGAACACGGTGGCGGGGAGCGCCCAGCCGAGGCCGGGGCGGCCCACGCGGGTTGTCTGCGGGGTCATGTCGGTTCGGGGCCGGTTCGGGGTCAGACCGTCGGAAGGGCCTGCATGGCCTTGATGAAGCCGTCCGCGTCGATCTGGCCGTTGACGAAACTCTGCACGGCCTGGTGGATGGGCGTGATGGCGGCCGGCGGGTACGCCTGGTCCCAGGACAGCTGGAACGACGGCGCCTTCTTGACCAGGTCGAACTGGTAGCGGGAGTACGCCGGGTTGGCGGCGGTGTCGAGGAACTTCTCGGTGTTGGTCGTGGTGGGCAGGTTGCCGACGGAGAGTTGCTCCTTGACGAAAGTGTCGGAGTACATCAGCTTGAGGAACTCCGCGATGGCCTCGGGGTGTTTCGTCTTCTTCAGCACCGAGTAGAAGTTGTTGGTGTTGCCGACGAGATTGGCCTGGTCGCCCTTGCCGCCCGCGACGGCGGGGAAGGCGGTGTAGCCGAGGTCCTTCTCGGCGAACTCCTTGTCGGCGTCCTGCTGCGTGGCGTACGCCCACGAGCCCATCAGCTCGAACCCCGCCTTGCCGCTCGCCAGGAGCGCGGGGGAACCGCCGTCGGTGAACTTCACGGAGTCGAAGTTGGAGCCGAAGGCGCCGGCGTCGACGAGCTCTTCGAGCATGCGGAGGGCCTTCTTGCTGTCGGCGCTCTCCCAGACGCTCTTGTCGCCCTCCAGCGCCTTCTGGAACAGCTCGGGGCCCGCGACGCGGTCGTAGAGGTACTCGAACCACATGAGGGTGGGCCACTTGTCGCCGCCCCCGAGCGCGATCGGCGTGACGCCCTTCGCCTTCAGCGCCTTCACCGCGGCGAGCAGCTCGTCCCAGGTCCGGGGCGGCTGGACGCCGGCGTCGGCCAGCACCTTCTTGTTGTGGAACAGCAGGACCGGCTGCGTGCCGCGCATGGGGATGCCGTACGGCGTGCCGTCGACGACGGCCGTGTTGAAGACGGACGGCAGGAACCTCGACAGCAGCTGCGGGTCCTTCTTGGTGAACTCGTCGAGGGGCAACAGGAGGTCGGCCTTCACGAACGGTTCGATGCTGCCGCCGCCCCAGTTGAAGAAGACGTCCGGGGCCTGCGGGGTGTTGATGACCGTCTGCAGCTTCTGCTGGTAGTCGGCGCCCGGGATGGTGTCCAGGACCGCCTTGACCTTCGACGTCCTGTTGAACTCGTCGACCAGCCGCTTCTCGACCTTGTTGGTGGCGTCTCCGTACACCAGGACGTGGAACTCGCCCTCACCGGACGACGCCTCCCCGGCGCCGCCCCCGCAGGCGGCCAGGCCCAGAGCCATGACCAGGGTCACGCCGGCCGCGAGCATGCGGGGGGACCGCGCACGTGTCTTCATACCTTGCCTCTCGAAAGTTTCTGACCTACGAGCGAAAGTGTCTGCGCGCCCTGGACAGTAGGGGAGGCGCCCGCGGCCGTCAACGGGCGCGACGGCGCGACCGGACCGTTACGGGGAGGCGTGCCCTATCCTTCGGGCATGCGTGATGACGACGGTGTGGACGTTCGGGTGACCTTGGCGGAGGTGGCCGCGCAGGCCGGTGTGTCCCTCTCGACGGTTTCGAAAGTCCTCAACGGCCGTTCCGACGTCTCCAGCCCGACCCGGACGAAGGTCGAGCGGCTGCTGGTCACCCACGGCTACCGGCGCCGCGCGCAGGGGACGCCCCACGCACCGCTGATCGAGCTGGTCTTCCACGAGCTGGAGAGCGTCTGGGCGATGGAGCTCATCCGCGGCGTCGAGAACGTCGCGAAGGAACACAGCGCCGGTGTCGTCCTCACCGAGAGCGGCACCCGCCACGCCCCCGGCCCCGACTGGGTCGAGGGGGTCCTGCGGCGCCGCCCGCTCGGCGTTGTGCTCGTCTTCTCGACCTTGCCGGACGAGGTCAAGAAGCAGCTCAGGTCCCGGGCGATCCCGTTCGTCATCATCGACCCGGCCGGCGATCCGGAGCCGGACGTCCCCTCCGTCGGGTCCGCCAACTGGTCGGGGGGCATGGCCGCCACCCGCCACCTCGTCGACCTGGGGCACGAGCGCATCGCCATCATCACCGGGCCGGAGGACATGATGTGCTCGCTGGCACGGCTGGACGGTTTCCGCTCCGCCATGACGGTGGCGGGCCTGACGGTCGACCCGCGCCATGTACGGTTCGGCGACTTCCACGTCCAGGGCGGCTTCTCGCACGCCATGGAGCTGCTCGACGGCCCGGACCGGCCCACCGCGATCTTCGCCGGCAGCGATCTCCAGGCGCTCGGGGTGCTGGAAGCCGCCCGTCTGAAGGGCCTGAGCGTGCCGGGGGACCTGTCGGTCGTCGGGTACGACGACGTTCCGCTGGCCCAGTGGTCGGCCCCGGCGCTGACGACGGTCCACCAGCCGCTGCGGCAGATGGCCGAGGAGGCGGCGCAGATGCTGCTGCGGCCGCGCGACCCCGGGAAGTCCGCGCTGCGCATGGAGCTGGCCACGAAGCTGGTGGTGCGCAAGAGCACCGCACGGCCGGCGTCGCCGCCCCGGGGAACCTCGGCCTGAAGCGTTCCGAAGCGCTCTCGTCCCGGTGGTTGACCGGCCGGAGTCGCGGCCGTAAGGTCTGGCCAACCTTCGGAAGAAATCCCGAAAATTTCGAAACCGGGACAGGGACTTCTCCGCGCAGGGATACGTGCCGGCGCACGCGCCATTCGGCGGGGCGCACCTGCCCGGCATGTCTGTCGACCACGACAGCGACCCATCAGCCAGTCCGGACGGTCCTCCGGTCGTCCGGCACCCGCCAGAAGAGGACCACGACATGGTCATGCGTACCTCCGTGAGCCCCGACCCCACACCCACACCCGCGTCCACGCCCACACGCCCGGGCAGGCGCTCCCGAGCGCGCCGCTTACTCACCGCCGGTACGGCGTTCCTGCTCGCCGCGGCGGGCGTGACCGCTCTGTCCGGCACGGCCGAGGCCGCGAGCACCCTCGCGTCGGCGGCCTCCGCCAAGGGCCGCTACTTCGGGGCCGCCGTATCGGCGCAGTACCTGGGCGAAGCGCCGTACGTCTCCACGCTCAACACCGAGTTCAACTCGGTCACGCCGGAGAACGAGATGAAGTGGGACGCCGTCGAGGGCACCCGCAACGCGTTCACGTTCACCTCGGCGGACCGGATCGTCAACCACGCGCTGGGCAGGGGCATGACGGTCCGCGGCCACACCCTGGTGTGGCACTCGCAGCTGCCCGGCTGGGTCGGCGGTCTGTCCGCCACCGACCTGCGGTCGGCGATGAACAACCACATCACCCAGGTCATGCAGCACTACAAGGGCAAGGTCGCCGCCTGGGACGTGGTCAACGAGGCGTTCCAGGACGGCAGCAGCGGTGCCCGGCGCAGCTCGCCGTTCCAGGACAAGCTCGGCAACGGGTTCATCGAGGAGGCGTTCCGTACGGCGCGCGCAGCCGACCCCGGTGCCAAGCTCTGCTACAACGACTACAACACCGACGGCGTCAACGCGAAGAGCAACGCGGTCTACGCCATGGTGAAGGACTTCAAGGCGCGCGGCGTGCCGATCGACTGCGTCGGCTTCCAGTCGCACTTCAACAGCGCGTCGCCGGTGCCGGCCGACTACCAGGCGAACCTCCAGCGCTTCGCCGACCTCGGCGTCGACGTCCAAATCACGGAGCTCGACATCGAGGGCTCGGGCACCGCCCAGGCGACGAGCTACGGCAACGTCGTCAAGGCGTGCCTGGCCGTGACGCGCTGCACCGGCATCACCGTCTGGGGTGTGACCGACAAGTACTCCTGGCGCAGCAGCGGTACGCCGCTGCTCTTCGACGGCAACTACAACAAGAAGCCCGCGTACGACGCGGTGCTGGCCGCGCTCGGAGGGACCGGCGGGGGCGGCGGAGGCGGCGGAGGCGGCAACGGGGCCTGTTCCGTGTCCTACACCACGACGTCGCAGTGGAACGGCGGCTTCAACGGCCAGGTGACGGTGACCGCGGGCAGCGCGCCGATCAGCGGCTGGACCACCACGGTGACCGTCACGCCGCCGCAGAAGATCTCCGCGACCTGGAACGGCACACCCACCTGGGACAGCAGCGGCAACGTCATGACGATGAGGCCGAGCTGGAACGGGAACCTGGCGGCCGGCGCCTCGACCACCTTCGGATTCACCGTCATGACGAACGGCACCACCGCGGCACCGGTCCTCGGCGGGTGCACCGCCTCCTGACGCCCCCTCACCCAGTGGACTCCGCGTGGGGCTACCGCTCCCCGGCCCCCTCCTCGTAGGGGAACCGGGCGAGCGGGGCCTCACGCTGGAAGAAGGTCTTGGCGCGTATCGCCGCCCGCTCGTCGTCCCGCACCTGTCCGGGCCGGGAACCGTTGCCGAGCAGCACCCCGCCGAACCGCATCCGCATGTACGCGGCCGTGTGGTGAAGGGTGGTCACCAGGCCGTCGGCGACGACCTCTTGCTGGTGCGCCATGACCGTCACGCCCCACAGGGTCCGGCCCGCCATCCGCTCCTTGAAGTCCGAGCCGGGCGCCACCAGCCAGCCCGACCAGTAGTCCAGGTACCGCTTGGTGTGCGCGGACAGGCTGTACCAGTACAGGGGCGAGGCGATGACGATGTCGGTGGCCTCCAGCGTGGCCTGCCGCAGCGTCTCCTCGGTCTCCCCCGCCGACCAGCCGTCGGATTCGTGCCGTCCGTCCTGGAAGTCCGGCAGCGGCAGCCCGGACAGGTCCACCCAGCGCTGCGCAGTTCCGGCGGGCAGCTGCGCGGCGGCCGCTCTCGCGAGGATCTCGGTGTTGCCGTCCGGCCGGGAGCTGCCGAGGACGAAGAGGAACGAGCGGTCCGTGCCGTGCGTCGCATCAGTCGTATCAATGGTCATGCTGTCTTACAACTGCCTTGCTCCGCCGGTATTCCGGCGGCGGACCGACGCGCCGGCTCCGTCTGCCACGGGACGACCACGACCTGTACGTCGTCCTCGTAGAGGATCCGCCCCGGGGACGTCGACTCCACGCGCTCGCAGGCCACTCCGTGGGCTGCCAGGAGATCCAGGTAACCGGTCACCCGGTCGATGAGGTGCACGGCCGTGGTCTTGAACCACGCGACGGCACCGGGGTTGACGTCCTGGTCGTAGACGGTGGGGTCGGTGTCCGACGGGTCGGGGTAGGCAGCGTCGTACCAGTCGTTGGCCGCCCGCCAGAACCGGTACTCCTCCTCGGTGAGCCTGCCTTCCCTGGCCAGCCCGTTGGCCAGCGCGAACACGCCGGGGAAGTGCCCCCGTGGGGTGCGGTGCGTCCCCTGGAACCTCACGTACAACGCGTCAGCGTCCTTGCTCACGGCACTCCGTCCTTCCTCGTGTGACGCGGTCGTCCGCCGCCACCAGCAGCCGCCGCTGGAGCACCGCCACCTGATCGGGGTGGCGCGTGCGTGCGTGGCGGAGCAGCAGGTCGCGGGCGGTCGCGCCGATACGGCGCTTCTTCGGGTGGCGGGTCGTGAAGTGTTCGCTCGCGAAGAAGGCGACCGCGCCGTCCAGCCCCGTGGTGTCCGTACGCCGGACGGCCCAGGCGAGATCCGCCGTCGGCGCCTCCGTCAGCAGGGCGAGGGGCGCCAGGCGTGCGAGCACATGGGCGGCGTCGTCGGCGCGCGGCGACCCCAGCCACCCGAACACGACCTCCAGCGGGACGGACCGTGCCGTTCCGGGATCCGGTACGTCTCCCTCGGCCCAGGCCCGTGCGTAGGGGCGCAGCGGTTCGGGGGCGGCCGAGGCCCACGCGTCGCGGTGACGCCTCGGGATGGCTCCCGGGGCCGTTGGCCCGAGCAGGTCCGAGGGGGGCTTGCCGACCGTGCGGATGCGCTGGCTCCCCGCGTCGTACAGGGTCAGCCGGGGGTGGTCCTGGCACATGCAGTCGAAGAGGGGCGTTGTGGCCGCCCGCGCCGCCTCGGCGGCCGTGACGGCGGCCACCACCTCCCGCACCTCCGCCGGATCGGTGATCCCGTACGACGCGGGATGGCCCGGCAGAGCGGGGACGGGGGCGGGGTCCGACACGACCACGCGCACCGCACGGGACAGTGACTTCATCGTGCGATCGTAAGGCGCGCCGCGCAGCACAGGTGCGGAGTGTAGTGCGCCGAGAACTCCACGGCCGTGAAGGGGGACAGCGCCCTGTCGCACATCCTGCAGGACGTGGTCTCCGAGAACGCGTCGGTGGCCACCGACGACTGACCCGACGTCCGGCGGGCGCCGGACGCGAACGGGATCCGGGGCCGCAGAACCGCAGAACCGCCGGGGTGGCGTCAGTGCTGCCGCCCCGGCGGTCCTCTGTCATCCGGCCTCTGCGGCCTTCCCTACCGGCCTTCCCTACCGGCCTTCCCTACGTCTCGCCCTCGCGGTCCTTCTCGCGGCGTACCGACTCCTGGGCCGTCGGGCTCGGCGTCAGGGTGTCGGCCGCCTCGCCGTCCTTCCGCCGCCTCTTGTCCCGCTCCCCCTCGCCGATGCGGAGTTCGGCCTCCTCGAACTCGTGCAGGACCTCTTCCGTCGCCGTCTCGGGCGTGTGCTTGCGCTCCTTCATGGTCTCCGGGTTCCTCGCCCCGCGCCGTATTAACCCAGGCGGTGCAGCTCGGTCCCGGTGAGGCGGCCGCCGGTCACCAGGGCCGTCATGTACGTGCGGTACGGCTGGCGGCGCCGGTCCGTCGGGGAGCCCGGGTTCAGCAGCCGCAGCCCGCCCGGTGCCGTGGTGTCCCACGGGATGTGGCTGTGTCCGAACACCAGGACGTCGAGGCCGGGGAACCGCTCCTCGCAGCGGCGCTCGCGGCCCTGGGCCGGCCCGGTGTCGTGGACGACGCCGAAGCGCAGGCCGCCGAGGTCGGCGTGGGCCACCTCGGGGAGGCGGGCGCGCAGCTCGGGGCCGTCGTTGTTGCCGTACACCGCGATCAGGCGCCGGGCGCGGCGCTCCAGCAGGTCCAGCGTGGCGGCGTCCACCCAGTCCCCCGCGTGCAGCACCACATCGGCCCGGTCGACGGCGTCGAGCAGCTCGGCGGGCAGGTGCCGGGCGCGTTTGGGCACGTGGGTGTCGGAGGTGAGGAGCAGCCGCAGGCCGTCTCCGTCGCTCATCGCCGGTGGTGGACGACCGCGCCCAAGCGGGCGCGCCACGATCCGGGTGCCGGATGCGCCCGCCAGCCGCGGTCCCACTCGGCCCTGCGCGGGGCGGGTGAGAAGTCCGCTTCCGGGCCCTCGACGGCGTACCGGGAGGCGAGTGCGGTCAGCACGGCGGTGAGCGCCGCGAGCTCGGTGGCGGTCGGGCGGCCGTGGACGATACGCAGGTGGTGCGGCATTCCCTCATGCTGCGCCGACGCCCTCCGCCGGGGCATGCCGTGCTCGGCCGCACGGGTGAGTCGTGGTCACGCCACGCCATCGCTGTTGTTGCGCACGTCGCGCACGCCACTCCTGCGTGCCGTGCGCGACGCGCACCGGGGTCGGGGGGGCCTGACGTCGTGATGCGGCCCATGAGCGGGGCGCCGGGCCCGAGGCCGGCCGCCCGGGGCCCCGGGCCGCGGCGGCGGCCCACCGGTGCCGGCGAGGGCCTTCGCTCCCCGGTTCGGCCCAACGGCGCCGGATTTCTTCGACGCGCGACCTGGCCGCAGGTCCGTGATTCTTTGAGCAAACGCGACGAAAGGGCTTACGTCATGGCCACGTTGTGCAGACCCGCAGTGGCGGTCCCCGAGCATGTGATCACCATGCAGCAGACGCTTGATCTGGCACGCTCCATCCACGCGGACCACCCGCAGCTGGCGCTGGCGCTGCGATTGATGGAAAACACCGGCGTGCGCAAACGGCATCTCCTGCGACCGATCGAGGAGACGCTCAAGCACCCCGGATTCGAGGCCCGCAACGCCGTGTACGAGGCGGAGTCGAAGGCCCGTGTGCCCGCCGTCATCCGCCAGGCGCTCGAGGACGCCGAGCTGCGTGCCCAGGACATCGATGTGATCATCTACGTGTCCTGCACCGGCTTCATGATGCCGTCATTGACGGCCTGGCTCATCAACACCATGGGGTTCCGTACGGACACCCGGCAGATCCCCATCGCGCAGCTGGGCTGTGCCGCCGGGGGCGCGGCCATCAACCGCGCCCACGACTTCTGCACCGCCTATCCCGAGGCGAACGCCCTCATCGTGGCCTGCGAGTTCTGCTCGCTGTGCTACCAGCCCACCGACCTCGAGGTCGGCAACCTGCTGTCCAACGGGCTCTTCGGTGACGGCCTCGCCGCCGCGGTGATGCGCGGGCGCGGCGGCACCGGCATCTCGCTCGAGCGCAACGGCTCGTACCTGGTGCCGCAGACGGAGGAGTGGATCGCGTACGACATCAAGGACACCGGGTTCCACTTCAAGCTCGACAAGCGGGTGCCGGGCACCATGGAGCCGCTGGCTCCGGCGCTCAAGGAGCTGGCGGGGCAGCACGGTTGGGACGCGTCCGACCTGGACTTCTACATCATCCACGCGGGCGGGCCCCGAATCCTGGACGACCTCAGCAAGTTCCTCGGGGTCCCGCCGGAGGCGTTCCGCTTCAGCCGGGCGACGCTGACCGAGTACGGCAACATCGCCAGCGCCGTCGTCCTGGACGCGCTGCGCCGGCTGTTCGACGAGGGCAGTGCGGAGCATGAGGCGCGCGGCCTGCTGGCCGGGTTCGGTCCCGGCATCACGGCCGAGATGTCCCTCGGCCGCTGGACCATCTCCGATCAGTCCTGATCGAAGTCTGATCAATCCCAACCATCCCTGGACCGTTCCCGATCGCGTCTTCAACAGAGGATTCGCACCGTGCTGGATGAGACGACCACGGCCACCACGGCCGACGCGGCCACGCTGCCGCCCGTACGCCCCTGGCCCGCGCTCGACCTGTTCGGGGTCGACTTCGACCCGGTGCTGGCCGAGCTGATGCGGGAGGGGCCCGTCACCCGGATCAAGCTGCCCAACGGCGACGGGTGGGCCTGGCTGGTGACGCGCTACGACGACGTGCGGATGGTGACCAACGATCCGCGCTTCAGCCGCAAGCTGGTCACCCAGCACAACGTCACCCGGCTCGCCCCGCACTTCATCCCCGTCGACGGGGCGGTCGGCTTCGAGGACCCGCCCGACCACACCCGGCTGCGCCGGGCGGTGGCGCCGGCGTTCACCACGCGCGGTGTGGAGCGGGTGCGGGAACGGGCCAGGGAGAGTCTCGACGAGCTCGTCGAGGAGCTGCTGCGCGACGGGCCGCCGGCCGACTTCACCGAGCGGCTGCTGGAGCCGTTCCCGCTGGCCGTGGTCTGCGAGCTGATGGGCGTGCCCCAGGCCGACCGGCCGCAGATGCACGAGTGGACCTCGCTGATCCTGTCCTCGGCCAAGGGCGCCCAGCGCAGCCAGCGCGCCAAGGACGAGATGTGCGCGTACTTCGCGGAGGTGCTGCGCGAGCGCGGTCCGGGCGGCGGCGAGGACGTCATCGGCCTGCTGGGGGCGGCGATCGAGGACGGCGAGGTCACCGCCTCGGAAGCGGTGGGACTGGCCCTGCTGATCCAGATCGGCGGGGAGGCGGTCACCAACAACGTCGGCAACATGGTCTTCATCCTGCTCACGCACCCCGAGCACCTCGCCCGGCTGCGCGCCGAACCGGAGATCCGCCCGCGCGCCATCGACGAGATGCTCCGCTACATCCCGCACCGCAGCGCCGTCGGCCTGTCCCGGATCGCGCTGGAGGACGTGACGGTCGCCGGCGTACGCATCCGGGCGGGCGAGCCGGTCTACGTGTCGTACCTGGCGGCCAACCGGGACCCGGACGTGTTCGCCGATCCGGAGACGCTCGACTTCGACCGGAGCCCCAACCCCCATGTGGCGTTCGGGTACGGGCCGCACTACTGCGTCGGCGCCATGCTGGCGCGGCTGGAGACGGAGCTGCTCGTCGACGCCATGGCGGATCGTTTCCCCGGGCTGCGGTTCGCCGTCCCGGTGGAGCAGCTCCGCTTCCGCCGGGGCGCGCTCATCCGCGGCCCCGAGTCCCTCCCGGTGGCCTGGTGACCGCGCACCACGGGACGCCGGCGGCCCTGCTCGCCGGCGCGCCCGACGGGCTGCTGGTGCCGACGGGGCACGGCCGGACGCTGCGTACGCCCGCCCAGCAGGTGACGTTCAAGGTGACGGGCGAACACTCGCGGGCGGCGTCCAGCTTCGAAGTGGTGGTGCCCCCCGGATTCGACGTGGGGGCGCACCTCCACACGCGGAGCGAGGAGCTCTTCTACGTGCTCGAAGGGGAGCTGGACGTGCTGGCGTTCGAGCCGCGGGTGCGGACGCCGGACGACTGGCGGCACTGGGAGTCGGCGTCCGGCAAGCGCACGGTGCGGGCCACGCCGGGCACGGTCATCGTGGTGCCGCCGGGCTGTCCGCACGCGTTCGCCAACCGTACGGACACCCCGGCCAAGATGTTCTTCCAGGCGTCGCCGCCGCCGGACCACGAGCGGTACTTCGAGGAGCTGCTGGAGATCCTGGACCAGGGCGGCCCGCCGGACCACGACGCCATCGCGGCGCTGCGGGCGCGGTACGACATCGAGCAGCTGACGCCGCTGCGGCACGACGCGCGCGCCGGATAGCGGGCGTACGGAGCCGGGTTCGGCGACGTTCCCGGCTCAGCGTGCCAGCTCCTTGTGGGCGCTCTCCGGCAGCCGCAGGTAGACGACCGCGGACAGCAGGCAGAGGGCGGAGACGTACCAGGGGAACAGCCCGGGGCGGTCCAGGTCCTTGAAGAGGGTGCCCACATAGGGTGCCGTCCCGCCGAAGAGCGCGACGGTGAGGGAGTACGGGAAGCCGATGCCTGCCGCGCGGACGCGGGCGGGGAAGATCTCCGCGTTCACGGCCGCCGAGATCGAGGTGAACCCGGTCAGGAGCACCATGCCCGCGCACTGGACCAGCAGGAGCGTGCCGAAGCCGCTGATGGAGCGCAGCAGCGGCACGCTGAGGACGGCGAAGCCGACGCCGAAGAAGAGCAGCAGCGGCTTGCGGCCGTACCGGTCCGAGAGCAGGCCGCCGAGCGGCTGGAGCACGGCGAAGAAGCCGAGGGAGAGGGTGCCGGCGAGCAGCGCGTCGGCCTTCGAGACACCGGCGTTGAGCTCGGCGTACGTGGGGAGGTACGAGGTCCATGTGTAGTACGCGATGGTGCCGCCGGCCGTGATGCCGCAGATCAGCAGGGACGCGCGCGGGTGGTGGCGCAGGGCGTCGAACAGTCCGGGGCGGGAGCGGGCGCCTCGGCCGTCGGCGCCGGGGGCGAGCGTCTCGTGCGCCCCGCGCCGGATCCAGAAACCGACGAGGCTGAGCGCCGCGCCGAGGAGGAAGGGGACGCGCCAGCCCCAGCTTTCCATCGCGCCCGCGCCGAGGGTGGAGACCAGTACGGCGGCGATGCCGGAGGCGGCGAGCTGGCCGATGGTCGTCGAGACGTACTGGAAGCTGGAGAACAGTCCGCGGCGGCCGGGGCCGGCCGACTCGACGAGGAAGGTGGTGGAGGCCGCGAACTCGCCGCCCACGGACAGCCCCTGGAGGAGCCGCGCGACGACGAGGATCACGGGGGCGGCGAGGCCCGCCGCCGCGTACGTGGGGGTGAGCCCGACCAGGAGGCTGCTGCCGCCCATGAGGAGGATGGTGACGGTCAGGGCGGCCCGTCTGCCGTGCCGGTCGGCGACGGCGCCCATGAGGAGGCCGCCGACGGGGCGCATGAAGAAGCCCACGGCGAAGACGGCGAAGGTGGCGAGGAGGGGGACGAGGGAGGTCTCGGCCCCCTGGGGGAATATCTGGCCGGCGATGTACGTGGCCAGGAAGGTGTAGGCGTACCAGTCGTACCATTCGACGGCGTTGCCGACGGAGGCCGCGAGGAGTTGCCGGGCGGGGCGGTGTCCGGGCCCGGGGCGGGCCGGAGCGGAAGTAGATGTCATGATCACGGCCCTCCCCGCGCCGACGACACCGCACACCTGTCCCGTGTTACGTGTTCGTGTGACGTGCCCGTGGCCGTGTTACGTGTCGGTGCGGCGGCGCGCGGGGCCGGCCACGCGACGGCCCCGGCGCCGTCGGTGGCGTCGGGGCCGTACGGGGGGCGCGTCGCTGCGCGCGTCACATCACGTCGAGCGTGTCAGCTCCTCGGTTCCTCAGTCCGTTCCTCACTCCATGGTCGGGCCAGGGCCTCCGCGGACGCGGGCGCGTCCGGAGCGGCCTTCGGCCTTGGCGGCCGCGGCCATGGCCGCGCCGAGCAGCAGAGCCACGACGCCGACGATGACGTTGTTGACCACACTGCGGGTCGTGTCGACGTTGCCGGCCACGACCCACGGGGAGACGATCGTCCATGCGCCGATGGCGCAGGCGCACCAGGCCATGGCGTGGGTCCGCTCGTACGCCGAGGTGAACCCGCCCATGCACAGCACGTAGGCGATACCGGTGATCAAGTTGCTCACGGCGAGAGCGGTGAGGCCGCTGAACCCGGCGATCCAGGGAGAGGCCGCCAGGTAGACACCTGTGAGAAGGCCCAGCGCCTCGATCGCCTGGGTACGGGGGTTGCTGGTCGCACGCTCGAACCGGGAGCGCATCTCGGCCAGATCGGGGTGTTGCTCGATGCTCGGATGAGTGGTCATTGCGGGCCTGCCTCCTGTGGAAGACTTTATCTGCCCTTTATCCCATAAAACTCCTTTCGGACCTTTTGGTCAACAGGCAGAGATCCCCTTGTTGTCCGCTCCTGGTCACGACACCTGCGGGGCTCCCCGTCGTTGATCTCCCGCAGGACTCAGGACTGACGACGTCGAGAGGGGAACCGTGAACATCCGTTCCGCCCGTACCATGCATCTCCGCGCCGCAGCCGTGGCCGCGGTCGCCGGCGCGCTGATCGGCGCCGGCGCCGGGACCGCGGCCACGGCGCAGGGCGCCGAGCAGCCCGTGGGGCAGCCTGCCGGACAGCCCGGCGGGCACGAGCCAGACCAGGCCGTCGGGCTGGTCAAGAAGGGCCGACTGACGCCCTGGTCCGTCGTCGGCTACGCCCTCGACACCGCCGGGGGCTGAGTCGCCGGATCCGCGGGAGTTTCCGGGGCTCCCGGGCCCGCCGGGGCCGGGTGGAGCAGGCGGACCGGCTCGGTGTCGGCGTCGTTGTGGCGGAGCGCCCAGTTCTCCAGGGCGACCCGGCACGCGTGGTCGAGGTGGCGCACCCCGGACAGGTCCAGCTCGATGGGCCGGTCCTGGGGCAAGCCCTCCAGCCGCTCCAGGATCTTCGGCAGCCTCAGGAAGGTGGCGTTGCCGGTGAGGGCGGCCACGAGCCGCCCCCCGGTGAGCTCCCGGACCTCGACGTGGAGGTGGGAGGTCTCCCACGCGGTCTTGCACACGGCGAGCAGCAGCCCCAGCAGCACCCCTTCGAAGAGGTTGGTGAACAGGATGGCCAGGGCGGTGACGCCGAGGATGACCACCTCGCCCCGGTGCTCACGCCACAGCGGGGCGAGATCCCCGACCGGCACGAGCTTGCAGCCCGCGTGCACCAGGACGCCGGCGAGCGCGGCGAGCGGGATGGCGCCGATCGTCGCGGGGAGCAGCGCCGCGAACAGCAGCAGCCACATCCCGTGCAGGAAACGCGAGAGCGACGTGCGGGCACCCGCCTGCACGTTGGCGGCGCTGCGTACGATCACGGCTGTCATCGGCAGGGCGCCGAGCGCCCCGCAGATCGTGTTGCCGACGCCCTGCGCCATGAGCTCCTTGTCGTAGTCGGTGCGCGGACCGTCGTGCATCCGGTCCACCGCGGCCGCGCTGAACAGGCTCTCGGCGGAGGCGATCAGGGTGAAGGCGAGTACCGTCCCGATCGCCGCCATCCCGGCGAGGTCGGCGAAGTCGCCGAGGCCGGGCGGCTGGACGGCTTCCAGCAGACCCTGCACCTCGACCTTGGCGGCGGGCAGCTCGAACAGCGCGGCCACGGCGGTGGCCAGCCCCACCGCGGCCAGCGGACCGGGCACCACCCGGACCCGGGCGGGCAGCCGCGGCCACAGGACGAGGACGGCGATGGTGCCCGCGCCGAGGAGGAACGCGGTGAGCGCGGTGCCTCCGGAGGCGATGGAGGCGGCCAGCGAGGGCAGTCCGGCGAGCTTGCCGAGGCCGCCGGAGGGCTGGGTGGTGTCGGCCATCGCGTACAGCTGGCCGAGGACGATGACCAGGCCGATGCCCGCGAGCATGCCCTGGACGACGGCGACGGAGATGGCCCGGAACCAGCGGCCGAACCGCAGGGCCCCCAGGGCGAGTTGGAGCAGCCCCGATATGAGCACGATGGCGCCGAGCGCGGCGAGGCCGAACTCGCTCACGGCCTCGAAGACGAGCACGGTCATGCCCGCGGCGGGGCCGCTCACCTGAAGGGAACTGCCGGGCAGCGCGCCGACGACGAGCCCGCCGACGATGCCGGTGATCAGGCCCAGTTCGGCGGGCACGCCGGAGGCGACCGCCACACCCACGCACAGGGGCACGGCGACGAGGAAGACGACGAGCGACGCGAGGAAGTCGCGGCGCAGCACGGAAAGGTCTTTGAAAGCGGTGAACATGAGGGTGTGTTCCTAGCGGTGCGGTTCGCCGACAAGGGCGGCGGACGTCGGACGGCGAGGGGGCCGAGCGGGTCACGGAAGAGGGCCGGGCGGCTCACAGCGGCCCGAACTCCCCGTGCGCGTCCGGCCGGTGGGCGGTCGCCCGGTCAGGAACAGCGGCTTCTGGGTGGTACATCGTGGCCTGCCTCCTGCGCTCCGGGCCGTGGCCGGGGGCGCGGTGTGGTCGGGTCATGGACAGAGGTCGGCGGACCGCGGGGTCTCCGCGGCAGCCGTCGGGGCGCACGACACCGTGGTGCGGCGTTCATGCGAGCATGCGCCACTGCGACTTCCGCTGACTTTGCCTGAACATTACCTTCAGATGAAAGGTGGCTCCAGCGCCACCCTGAGCCATGTTGCCGTTACGTTTCAGCCGTGTTGACCCGGCCCCGGACCGCAGGGTTCTACGCATCGTGAAGTCTTGAACCGTATCGGGCGCCCCCGTACGGGCTGGTGACGGGGTGTCGGGCGGCCCGGGCAGGCCGGGAGGGAAGGCGCTTTCGCGTCACTGCTTGAATAACAGACAAAACTGAAAAGCGCCCCTGAATGTGCGTCAACAGCCTGCGCGAGGCAGTGTGTCCACCGCACCCCATCGGGAAACCAAGCGAGAGGATTCACACCATGCGGACACTGTTAAAGCGCGCCTTCATATGCGGCCTCGTCACCGCCGCTACCCTCGGCCCGCTGACCGCGGCGCAGGCCGCGGAGCGCGCCGAGGCCGGGCAGCGGCTCTACGCCCCGAGCGCACTCGTCCTCACCATTGGGCAGGGCGAGGACGTCGCGTCCTCGACGCCCCTGCGGGCGACTACCCTGACCTGCGCCCCCACCCCCGGCGGCACGCACCCGGCGCCGCAGCGGGCGTGCGCGGAACTGCGTGCGGCGCAGGGCGAGTTCGACAAGCTCGGCGGGGACGAGCAGCGGCCCTGCATCAAGATCTACGACCCGGTGGTCGTCACCGCGCAAGGCGTCTGGGAAGGCCGGCGCGTGGACTACACCCGCACATTCCCCAATTCCTGTGTGATGCAGACCGAAAGCGACAGCGTCTTCGCTTTCTGAGTCTGCTCGGCACATGTCCGTGCCGACATCGGAGGGCGAAACGGGTGGGCCGAACGGCCTCGACGCCCTCCTCTCGCGGCCCGCACAGCCGGCACCAAGACGGCCGTGCGGGCCGTCGTTCCGTGTGCGTACCCTGAGTGACGGCCGGAGTTTCCCTGCTCTTTCCCCGGGCTCTTGACCGCTCCGCGCACATTACGTTTCGTATACCACTTCTTGACCCGGCATCCGTCCGGCCCGCCCTGAGCGGCCGCCCGGGCCCGCGGGCCGGAGCCCGGGGAGAGGGAAGATGGCCTGTTTCCTTCGCTTTACGACTGCGACGGTGCGTACGGCTGCCACTCCCGCGTCTGCCACGACTGCCACGCTCCCGGGAGGAGAAACCCGGCGCGGACGGCCACAGTGGTCCTATGCGGGATCTGGACAGCGTCGCCGAGGAGCTCTACGGGCTGCGGCCCGACCGCTTCACTGCGGCCCGGAACGCGCGGGCCGTCGAAGCCCGCAGGGCCGGTGACCCGGCGCTCGCGGACCGGATCAGGGCCCTGCGCAAGCCCACCCTGGCCGCGTGGACCAGCAATCTGCTCGTACGCGAGCGGCGCGAGGAGACACGGTCGCTCGTCGCCCTCGGCGAGGCCCTGCGGCGGGCCCACCACGAGCTCGACGGGGAGCGGCTGCGCGACCTCGGCCACCGCCGCCACCTCGTGGTCAGGGCGCTCGCGCGGGAGGCGGGGCAGCTCGCGGCCGAGGCGGGACAGCCGGTCGGCGAGGACGTGCTGCACGAGGTCGAAGCGACGCTGAACGCGGCGCTCACGGATCCGCAGGCGGCCGAGGAGTGGGCGGCCGGGCGGCTGGCGAGACCCCTGTCCGCGCCGGTCGGCTTCACGGCGGTGGCGCCGGCCGCCGTGGCGGAGCGGCCGCGACGCCGCCCGCCGGAGATCCCGGAGAAAGAGAAGGCACGGGAGGGAAAGGAGGAGCGGGAGGCCGAGGAGGAGCGGCAGCGCGAGCGGCGGGCGCGGCTGGAGCAGGCCCGGCAGGAGGCCGCGGCGACCGAGCGGGAAGCACGCGAGCGGGAGGAGCGGCACCGGCGGGCGCAAGCGGACCGGGAGCGCGCCGAGGCGCAGCTGCACGAGGCGGAGCGCCGGGCCGCAGCCCTGGCCGCGGAGCTGAGAGACGCCGAGGAGCGGCGGCACACGGCCGCCGCCGAGGCCCGTGAGGCGCGGGACCGTGCCCGGGAGGCCGAGCGCGAGGCGCACCGGGCGCGCCGACGGGCCGAGGAGGCGGCCGGGAAAGCGGCACAGGAGGAGCGGTCTTCGGGGCAGCGGGCTCCGGGCCGGCCGCGCGGAACACGGTGAGCCGCGGGCGGAGAGGCGCCTCCAGTCCTAGGCCGGGGACAGGCGCCGGCTGGTGCCGTGGAGGTAGCCCACCTTGATGCGGAGCGCCCACGGGTCGATCGGTTTGACGAGGAGGTCGGCGGCCCCCAGGCGCAGCGCCTCGCGCTGGAGCTGCGCGCCGGCGCCCCAGCCGGTGACCAGGATCACCGGGATGTGGCGGGTGTGTTCGACCCGCTGCATGTAGAGCAGGACGTCCAGGCCGCCCAGCGTCGGCATGACGACGTCGAGGACGGCGACGGCGATTCCCCCGCGCAGCACCGCCTTGAGGGCCGCGTCGCCGCTGGTCGCCAGTTCCATGGGGTAGCCGAGTGGCGCGATGGCGCACTGCAGGGCGAGCAGGTTGTCCTCGTGGTCGTCCACCAGTAGGACCTTCTCCCCGACGGCCATGGCTCCTCACCTCCGCTCCATGCCGTTCGGTGGAGCCGGCGGGCGACCGCGCGACCCCCACTCACCCAGCATGCGCCCATGACGCCGTCCGTGGCAGCTCCTCCGCGGGCCTTCAGAGGCGGCCGCGGCGGCCCCTGCTCGCCAGGGCGCCCTGCGCGCGGGCCAGTGTGCGGCGGACCGGGCGCGTGCTGCGCAGCGCGGCGCGCGCCGCGTTCGCGCCGGGGGCGCCGTGCACGCCGCCCCCGGGATGCGCCCCCGCCGACGCGAGGTACAGGCCCTCGACGGGCGTCTCGGGGCGGCCGGTGCCCGGGAGCGGGCGGAAGACGAGCTGCTGGTGCAGGGCGGTCGTGCCGCCGTTGACGGCACCGTCGCGGAGGTTGGCGTCCAGGGCCTGCAGGGTGGGCGGCGCGAGGACGCGGCGCGCGCGGATGCGGGCGCGGAAGCCGGGGGCGAACCGTTCGACCTGCGCCTCGACGCGGTCGGCCATCGCCTCCCGCTCGCGCCGGTCCCAGGTGCCCGTGAGGGCGTCGTCGCCCGCGTCACCGCGTACGTCGTGCGGGACGTGGGTGTACGCCCAGGCCGACTCGGTCCCCGCCGGCGAACGGGTCGGGTCGGCGGTGGTCATCTGGCCGACGAGGAGGAACGGCCGGTCGGGCACCCGGCCCATGGCGATCTGGGCCGCGAAGCGGGTCAGCTCGTCCATGCCGTCGGCCAGGTGCACGGTGCCCGCGCCGACGGCCTGCTCGGCGGTCCACGGCACGGGTCCGGACAGGGCCCAGTCGACCTTGAAGGTGGCCCAGTCCCACTGGAAGCGGCGCACGTCGTCCAGGAGCCGTCCGGGCAGGTGCTCGGGGGCGACGAGGTCCCCGTACAGCGTCGGTACGGCCACGTCGGCGAGGACCGCCCGGCCGGCCGGCACCGTCTCGCCGTCGTCGGTGCGGACCGCCACGGCCCGCCCGGAGCGTACGACGACCTCCGCGACCCGCTCTCCGCAGCGCAGCAGCCCTCCGCGCCGCTCCAGCCGCCGTACGAGGGCGGCGGTGAGGGCGCCGGAGCCGCCGACCGGGACCGGGTAGCCGACGGTCTGGCCCAGCATGGACATCAGCCAGCCGAACCCGCCGCTGCCCGCTGACTCGGGCGCGAGGTCCGCGTGCAGGGCGTTGCCCGCCAGGAGCAGCCGGCCGCCCTCGCCGTGGAACTCCTCCTCGCCCAGGCGGCGCACGGGCAGCAGGAGCGTACGGGCGAGGTGCAGGCCCCCGGCGGCGCGCAGCCGGGCGAACAGGAGGGCCGAGGAGCGCAGCGGCGGGAAGGGGGTGAAGAGGGCGCCCAGGATGTCCTCGCCGAGCCGGTCCCAGATGTCGCACAGGCCGTCCCAGGCGAGGCCGTCGCCGGGGGCGAACTGTTCGAGTCCGGCCGCCGTGGCCGCCTGGTCCCGCTCCAGCACGGCGCAGCGGCCGTCGCCGAGGGGGTGGGCGAGGACGCGGGGCGCGTGGCTCCAGCGCAGCCCCTCCTCGTGGAGGTTCAGGCGGGCGATGACGGGCGAGGCGGCGGCGAGCGGGTAGAAGGCGCTGAAGAGGTCGCTGACGTACTCCGCGTCCACACCCCGGTCGCTGCGGACCGCCCCGCCGGGTTCGTCGTTGGCTTCCAGGACCTCGACGCGCCACCCGGCGTCGGCGAGGACGTTCGCCGCGACGAGCCCGTTGGGCCCCGCTCCGATGACGACCGCGTCGGGCGCGGTGGTCTCCAGGGCGGGGGTGTGCCAGTCCGGTGCCGGTGTCCGGGACATCGCTCTCTCCGTCCGTCTCCGCCCGTCCGCGTCCGTCCGCGTCCCCGTCAGCGTCCGTCTCCTCCCGTCGGCCCGGCTCTCAGGGGGCGCCGGCGGCGCGGGCTTCGGCGGGCCCGGCGTCGGTGGCGGTCCGCTCGACCAGGTCGGCGAGGCGGCCCAGCATGGCCCGGTGGCGCAGTTGCAGCAGGGCGTCGAGAACCGTGTTGTGCAGGAGGCCGCCGGGCCCGCGCAGCGGGTGCTCGTCGAGGACGACGAGCGTCTCGTCTCCCCAGGGACGCAGCTCGATGGCGATCCGGGCGGTGCCGAGGGCGCCGCTGCGGGCCTCCAGCTCCAGCGTCCGGGGCGGATCGCAGATGCGGACGACGGTGTCGCCCTCGGCCGTGTACGGGCCGAGGCGCACGGTGTACGCGATCTCGGAGCCGACCTTCGGCCAGTTGTCGTCCTTCTGGCGGGACGAGTCGGTGCCGACGACCCAGTCGGCGTACCGCGCCCCGTCCGCGAGGACGGCCCACACCGCTTCGGGGGCCCTTCTGATCAACCGGTGCCGCACAGCCATGGTGCCTCCAGGCGTCCTTCCTACGTCCGCTGACGAAGACGGGCGGCGGGTGCCCGCCGCCCCGGGCCCGCGCCCTCAGCGCGGGGCGAGCAGCAGGCGCGACTCCTTCTCGTGCTCTCCGGACACCGACTCGGAGGTGCGTACCTCGAAGAGGCGGCCGAGCGCCTTCTCCACCTCGGCCACCGCGTGGTGGTCGCCCGTCAGCAGGGCCTGCACGGGGTGTCCGAGGTGCGGCGGGCCGGGGAGCTGCTCGCTCGCGTGCGCCGAGCTGTCGAACGTCGCCACCCAGACGGTCGGCTCGTGGTCGTGGCGCTGCTCCGGTCCCGGCGCGGGCGCGTCGCAGGCCGAGAAGACGTGATCGAGCGTGTCGAAGACGATCCGCGCCTCCTCGCGATCGCAGTCGGTGAGCTGGACGGTGACATCACAGTCCGCAGGGTGGTTGTTCGTTGCCTTGTTCTCCACGTCGCTCCACTCCTTGGTCCGCGGGGCTACCCGTTCAGCGTCGTACAGTCCCGCATACCTCGCCTCCGGAGCTCCAATCGGGATCGGGGGCGCGCGTTTGCGGAGGTGGGTGCCTGGTACGAGGGTGAGGACAGGCAAGGGGGGCCGTGAGGAGGAGCGATGCCCGCAGGATCCAGCCCCAAGCGGGAGCGGCAGTACGAGCACATCAAGGAGAGCTCGAAGGAGCGCGGCGCGCGCGAGGAGCGGTCGGAGGAGATCGCGGCCCGGACGGTGAACAAGCAGCGGGCCCAGACCGGTGAGGCCAAGTCCTCGAGCAAGTCGAGCTCCAGCAAGTCGAGCGGGTCGAGTGGGCCGAGCAAGTCGAGCGGGTCGTCGAAGCAGGGAACGTCGTCCTCCCAGCAGGGCGGCCGGCGGTCGGGCGGTGGCGGGTCCAAGGAGGCCACGTACGACCAGCTGTACGAGGAGGCCAAGCGCAAGGGCGTCCAGGGCCGCTCGTCCATGAACAAGGCGGAGCTCCAGCGCGAGCTCGGCAAGTGACGGATGCGCGCCGGGAGGCGGCGGGCGGCGGCCGGATCAGGGGGTGGGGCGGCCGAGCGGACCGTCGTCCAGGTGCGCGAGCAGGTCGGCGGGGTCGTCGTGGATCACGGCGGCCCCCGCCTCCGTCAGGTCGGCGCGCGGGATGCCGCCGCACAGCAGTCCCACGCAGGTGACGCCGGCGCCGGTGCCCGCCCGCATGTCCCACACCGTGTCGCCCACGAAGACCGAGCCGTGGGCGGGTGCCCCGGCCAGTTCCAGAGCGTGCCGCACCGGCTCCGGTGCGGGTTTGCCCTCTTCCACGTCGTCGGCGCCGGCGGTCGCCGTGATGGCGTCGTCGGCGTCGATCGCGCGGCGCAGGGCGGACAGCTCCGCTCCCCCGGCGGAGGTGGCGAGGACGACCGTCCAGCCGTTCGCCGCCAGCGTCCGCAGGAGCCGGCCCGCGTCCCGGAAAGCGGGCAGCCGGTCGAAGTAGGTGCCGTAGAGGGTCTTGTGGGCGGCGCTGAGCGCGTCGTCCTGTTCGCGGTCGCGGTCCTCGCCGAGGAGGCGGGCGATCAGGTCATGGGAGCCCAGGCCGACGGAGCGGTGGACGGCGTGCATGGGTACGTCGTGCCCGGCCTGCCGGAACGCCTCCCACCAGGTGATGACGTGCAGGTGATTGGTGTCGGCGAGGGTGCCGTCCACGTCGAAGACCGCCGCGCGGGTCGTCATATCGTCTCTTCCCCTTCCCGTTTCCGTACGAGCATGGACGTGTGGGAGCCGCCGATCGATCCCGGGCGGCGCGACACCCGCGGAGTTCCGTCGGCTGCCGTACCGCCGCGGTTGAGCGGGCTCCGGCGGGTTACAAGGGTGCGTGGGAGGTAGGCAGGCATGGCGGACCAGGATGAGAGAGGCGCCTCCGGACGTGTCGCCGGACGTGTCTCCAAAGGAACCTCGGGGTTGGCGCGGGGGCGGAACGAGACGGAGGAGGAGCGTGCGGACAGGCGCTGGGGCGAGCTGATCCAGGAGATCCGGGTTGCCCAGACGGGTGTGCAGATCCTCTTCGGTTTCCTGCTCACGGTGGTGTTCACGCCGCGGTACCAGGAGCTGACGTCCACCGACAAGGGCATCTACATCGCGACGGTCGCGCTCGGCGCCTCCGCGACCGGGGCGCTGATCGGCCCGGTGTCGTTCCACCGGCTCGTGGCCGGGCGTCGGATCAAGCCGCAGACCGTGCAGTGGGCGTCCCGGCTGACCTTCATCGGGCTCCTGCTGCTGCTGGCGACGCTGGTGTCGGCGCTGTTCCTGGTGTTGCGGGTCGCCACCAGCGACCACTTCGTGCCGTGGCTGGTCGCGGGCGTGGTGGGCTGGTACCTGGTGTGCTGGTACGTCCTTCCGTTGTGGGTCAGGCACCGCTACACGATGCGGGACGCCCCCTGAGGGCCGCTCGCGAGCACCTGGTCGACGGTGTCGGCCTCCTCGGCCCGCTTGTCGGGGCGGTGGCGTACGACGCGGGCGAAGCGCAGCGTGATCCCGGCGGGGTAGCGGGGCGAGCGCTGGAGGCCGTCGTAGGCGATCTCGACGACGAGCTCCGGGCGGACGCGGACGGTGAAACCGTCGTCCTCGACGGCCAGTTCACGCAGCCGTTCCGTCTGCCAGCGGAGCATGGCGTCGGTCAGGCCCTTGAACGTCTTGCCCAGCATGACGAAGGAGCCGTCGGCACCGCGCGCACCCAGGTGCAGGTTGGACAGCAGCCCGGTGCGGCGGCCGTGGCCCCACTCGGCGGCGAGGACGACCAGGTCAAGCGTGTGGACCGGTTTCACCTTGAGCCAGGAGCGGCCCCGCCGGCCCGCGCTGTACGGCGCGTCGAGCGCCTTGACCAGCACGCCTTCGTGGCCGCGGCGCAGGGTGTCGGCGAAGAAAGCCTCCGCCGCCTCCACCCGGGCCGGGTCGGACGGGTCCTCGACGACCGTACGGCGGACCCGCATCGGTTCGGGAACCAGGCGGGCGAGCACCGCGTGCCGCTCACGGCCGGGCAGGTCCAGCAGGACATCGCCGTCCGCCGCGAGGACGTCGAAGAAGACCGGTGACACGGGCAGCGCGGCCGCCGCGGTCGTCACGTCGAGACGCGAGCCGACGCGGGAGGCGATGTCCTGAAAGGGGACCGGGCGGCCGACTGTGTCGAGGGCGATCACCTCGCCGTCCAGGACGAACTCGTCGCCGGGCAGGCCGAGGGCGGTCGCGGTGATCTCGGGAAGGCGGTCGGTGATGTCGTCGAGCGAGCGGGTGTAGACACGGACGTCGTCGCCGGAGCGGTGCACCTGGACGCGGATGCCGTCGAGCTTCTCCTCCACGACGCACGGGCCGAGCGTGGCGATCGCCTCGGTGACGCTCTTGGCCGTGTGCGCCAGCATGGGCTGCACCGGGCTGCCGACCCGCAGCCGGAACCGCTCCAGGGCCGCCGGGCCCTCGGCGAGCAGCGCCTGGGCGACGCGGGGCAGCGACCCGTCGAGCATCACGGCGCGCCGTACGTCCGCGGCCGGTGCCGCGGCCGCCAGGGCGACCCCCTCCAGAGCCACGGCGTCCAGCGCGCCCTGGCGGACCTCGCCCGTGAGCAGCCGCAGCAGAAACTCCTGCTCGGGCGGCGTGGCGGCGCCCATCAGCTCCCGCACGAGGCGCTGCCGCTCGGCCTGCGCGCCGGGGCCGGCGACCTCCGCGAGGGCGGTGAACGCGGCATCGGTGTCGGCGACGGTCAGCGTGGCCTCGGCGGCGGGCGGGACGGGGTCCTTGAGCGTGCTCCAGCCGACGCCGATCCGCCCCTGGGGGAGGCGACCCGCGAGGTAGGCGATGACCAGCGGCGCCTCCTCGGGCGGGGTCGCCGCGAAGAGGTCGGCGAGGGCGGCGGTCTTGCGCGAGCGCGCGGAGGTGGCGGCGACCTGGCGGGAGACCTCCGCGAGACGGGCCAGCAGCATGCGGCCATGGTGCACGCCCGGCGCGCCGCACGCACGCGGACCGCCACATCGCGCACGCGCCCGCCCGGGCACGCCAGGCGCTCACCCCCGCCGGCCCGGGCCGGTCGGCACCCCGAGCCCCGTCTTGCGGCGGCGCAGCCGGAGCCGGGCGAGCAGGCCGCTGCGCCCCGGTGCGGGCCGCGCGGCCGGCAGCGCGGAGGCCGGTGCGAAGGCCGGTGCCGGGACTGGTGGCCGTGTGAAGGCTGGTGCGGAGGCCGGTGGCCGGGTGGGGGCCCGTGCAGGGTCCGGCGCGGTGGTGACGCCGCCGTCCGGGCGTGGAGCCCGCCGTACCGCGCGGGCCTCGTCGAGGGCGAGCGCCAGGTTGATGCGGTGCCACAGGATCTCGTCGGGCTCGTCCGCCAGCAGCAGCCGGTCGCTGATCTCGCGGGCGGAGAGGGACTCCGGGCGGCCGTAGGGCGGCTCCGGCCGCAGACGGTCGAGGTAGGCGCGCTCGTACGGATCGTCGACCACCTCGGCCAGCTGGACCGGGTCGAGCAGCGTGGCGATGGCCGCCGCGGCCGCCCACGGATCCTCCGCCCCGCGCAGCAGCAGGCCGAGGCGGCGGGTACGCCAGTTGCGCGGGCGGGCGTCGTCCCCCGCGTCGAGCCTGGCGCGCAGGGCGTGGGGCAGTCTGCCGGTGAGGAGCTCCGGGTGGTGCGCGGCGAACTCCCGTACCTCACCGGCGAGGTAGAGCCAGACGACGGCGCGGTAGCGGTTGAGGTAGAACCTGACCGGTGTCAGGTGCCCGGTCCTGGCCAGCTTGGTGAAGCGGTCGGCGGTGATCGAGGCGAGCTCGGCCGCCTCGGCCGTGCCCACGGTGCGGACCCGCTCGCGCAGGCCGTCCGGGAAGTCGGGCGCGCCGCGCAGCCGGTCGATCTCGGTCTGGGCGACGCGCCGCCGCCCACCACCGGTCCCGGGCACGGTGCGCACGTGCCCGAGCTGGACGGCGAGGTCGAACTCGCTGGGTTTCAGGGCGAGTTTCTGTGCCGCGCGCCCGAGGGTGAGGCTGCGTGCGGTGGTCTCGGTGGCCGTCATGACGGTCCTCCCCCGTGAAAGGTGACGCACCGTGCGTCGTCACTCTGTGTCACGAAGGTAGCGCGGCGGAGCCCGGTCGCGTCAGGCCTGTGGACAACTCAGGCGCCGGGCCGCCGCGCGGCCACCGCGAGGTGCTCGCCGACCCGGTTGACCAGCAGCGTCATCTCGTAGGCGACCTGGCCGACGTCGGCCTCGGCGGCGCTCAGCACGCACAGGCAGCTGCCTTCGCCGGCGGCGGTGACGAACAGCATCGCCTCGTCGAACTCGACCATCGTCTGCCGTGCGTTGCCGGCCCCGAAGTGGCGCCCGGACCCGCGGGCCAGGCTGTGCAGCCCCGAGGAGACCGCGGCGAGGTGCTCCGCGTCCTCGCGGGCGAGACCGCTGCTCGCCCCCGTCACCAGGCCGTCGTTGGACAGCACCAGGGCGTGCCGTATGTACGCGACCCGCTGCGTCAGGTCGTCCAGCAGCCAGTCGAGTCCCTTGTCCAGAGCCATGTCCGGTCTCCCCCTCGTCCGCGTCGTGGTCCCGCGTTCCCCGTCGGCCCGCAGGCCCGTGCCCTGTGGTCGTCGGGCTTCCGTAAGCCTTCCGTACTGTCGTGAACAGGGCAAGAGCGCTCCGTCGCCGCGGTGGACGGACAGGCCGCTCACCCTTCCGCCCGCGGCGGGTGGCCGGGCGGTGGGGGCGCGGTGAAGCTGGGCATGGCCGCCACACCGGACCGGACCAGCGTCAGGAGCCTCCTATGCGTGTCGCCGTCGTCGGGCAGGGCTACGTGGGAGTGGCCGGAGCGGTCGCCCTCGCACGGCAGGGCCACCACGTGACCGGCATCGAACGGGACGCGACGCGCCTGGAGTCGTTGACGGCCGGCCGTGCGCCCGTGTCGGAGCCGGGTCTCCAGGAGGAGCTGTCCCTCGCCCTGGGGACCGGGCGGCTGCGGTTCGCCCCCGACCTCGCGCACACGCACCTGCGGGAACCCTTCGACCTCGTGCTGATCACCGTGGGCTCCCCGCCCACCGAGGACGGCTCGGCGGACCTGTCCCAGGTCGGGGTCGCGCTCGGCGAGGCGGCCGCCCTGCTGCCGGCGCCGTACGTGGTGCTGAAGTCCACGGTTCCGCCGGGCACGAGCGACGGCTTCCTCGTGGCGTACCCCCAGTTGCGGGACCGGTACGCCTACACCCCCGAGTTCCTCAACCAGGGCAGCGCCCTGGACGACTGGTCGGCGCCGTCGCGGGTGGTGGTCGGCCTGTGGTCGCAGGCCGTCGTCCTGCCGGTGCTCCAGGAGTTGTACGGGCCGCTGGCCTGCCCCTGGGTGGTGACGACTCCGGCGTCGGCGGAGATGGTCAAGTACGCCAGCAACACCTTCCTCGCCATGAAGATCAGCTTCGCGAACGAGTTCGCACGGCTGTGCACGGCTCCGGAGCTGAACATCGACCACGTGATGCAGGGGGTGGGCCTCGACCCGCGCATCGGACACGCCTTCCTCCAGCCCGGGCTGGGCTTCGGTGACTCGTGCCTGCCCAAGGACACCGCCGCGCTGACGCACTGGGCGGTGGCCCGCGGCCTGCCCACTCCGCTGCTGGACGCGGCGGTCGCGGTCAACCGCGCGCAGCCGGGGCTGGTCCGCGAAACGCTCCGCGCCGAGCTCGGTGACGACCTGGCCCGCTGCGAGGTCGCCGTCCTGGGGGCGCGCTACGAGCCGTGGAGCGACGACATGCGGGCGGCCCCGAGCCGCGTCGTCGTGCCGCACCTGCTCGAGGACACGGCCGGCGTACGCGTCTGGGACCCCGCCATGGACGCCGAGCACCTGGGCCGCCTCTTCCCCGGTGCCCGGCCGTGCCCGGACCTCCGGACGGCCGTCGAAGGCGCCCGCGCGGCGGTCGTCCTCACCGAGTGGCCCGAGACGATCGAGGCCGACTGGTCGGAGCTGGGCGCCCGGATGGCCCCGCCCGCCGTGGTGGTGGACGGCAAGAACTGCCTGCTTCCCGAGCGGCTGTCCGGCCTGCCGTTCACGTACCGGAGCGTCGGCAACCGGATCCACCCGCGCGCCGGGGCTCCCGGGGAGGTCCCCACGGGCGCGGGCGGCGGTGACGTGCTGCTCGGCGAGCCGAACGACCCGACCCGGGACGACCGCGCCCGGCCGGCCGGCGACCCGACCGGATGAGGCGGGCGACCGTTCCGGCGCCGGGTCATGGTTACCCGGCCGCGGGCGGCAGCGGCCGCCCGGACTTCCGATGACACAGAAGGGCTCAGCGATGACCGTTCCCGAGGAGAACCGCCCCAAGACGAGGACGACCGACGACACCTCGGCCGCCCGCCCGGACAAGGAGGCCCGGGAGCGCGACAGGGAGCGGCAGGAGGGCGGCCGCACCATGCGCGAGGCACTGGAGGAGGCGGGGGTCGACCGGGACGACTACGAGGAGAAGTAGCCCGTAGCCGGAGCCCGGGTTGGCGCGTGAGGGATCATGTCCGTATGGCCGATGACCACACGGATGTGCAGGAGTTCTTCACCGCCCGGGCGGCGGACTGGGACACGCGGTTCCCCGACGACGGCCCCGCTTACGCGGCGGCCGTCCACGAGCTGGGGCTGCGCCCCGGCGACGCGGTCCTCGACGCGGGCTGCGGCACCGGACGCGCTCTCCCGCCCCTGCGGGACGCCGTGGGGCCGGCGGGCACCGTCATCGGGGTGGACGTCACCGCCGCGATGCTGGCGGCGGCGGTACGGGCCGGGCGCGGCGGCAGCGGAGCGCTGCTGCTCGCCGACGTGGCCCGGCTGCCGCTGCGCGACGGCGTCCTGGACGCCGTCTTCGGCACCGGCCTCATCTCGCACCTGCCGCGGCCGGCCGACGGTCTGCGGGAGCTGGCCCGCGTCGTACGGCCGGGCGGACGGCTGGCGCTGTTCCATCCGATCGGCCGCGCCGCCCTGGCCGCGCGCCATGGACGGCAGGTCACCGCCGACGACCTGCGCGCCGAGCCGAACCTGCGCCCCCTGCTGGGGAGGTCGGGATGGCGGATGGTGTCGTACGCGGACGAGGACCACCGGTTCCTGGCTCTCGCCGTACGGGACGAACGTCAGTACTGACGGCCTCTTCTGCAGCCGGGGGGCGGGCCCTACGTTGGAGGGGCAGTCGGCGTCGAGGGGAAGGTGGGCCCGGTGTTCAGCAGACTCCGCACATTCTTCAAGTACCCCAGGTTCCCCAAGTCCCCGGGGCCGGGGCGCGAGAACGGCTCTACCCGCGTCCGGCAGCACAACCTCTTCGAGGCGGCGGCGGTGTACGTGTCCGCGTCGGCGGAGGACGACCAGGACCGGATGGAGGAGGCGGCGGGGTGGGTGTCGCCCGAGGCGCTGTCGTTCGGGGTCGGCGAGCTGGCCTGCCGGGCGGTCATCGCGCTCGCGCGGGAGCGGGACGAGTCCCCCCAGAGTGTGGCGCGTAGCCTCCTCGGCCTGCCCGCCGCCTGAGGTGATCGGGCAGCAGGCCCCTCGACGCGGGGGTTACTCGCTGGTTAAGGTGCGCCCGCAAGCGACCGGAACGACGGTCGGGCGACCGGAGGGACCGGAGGGAGGCTGCCATGGCCGGGACGCGGGAGGCCGGGGAGGCCGAGGGCGGGGCGGTCGGCGGGGCGGCGGAGGACGACGCGCTGTACGTGCTGACGGCCGCGCTGCTGACGCCCGCGCAGTTCCCGAGCGTGCTGGGGGACGACTATCCCGAGGCGTGCGCGGCGCTGGGCCTGGAGCCGTACGCCGACGGGTACGGGCTGGTGCTCGGGCAGGACGGCGACGGCGCGCGGTGGACGGTGGCCGTCGACGACGTGTCGCTGGTCGCCGTCGCCATCGCGTCGTGGGACTGCGGGATGGAGTACGACCTCTCCCCCGACGAGCGCAGCGTGGTCATGGCGCTGCCGGGCTGGCCGCTGGAGCTCGCGGTCGCCGCGCCGGGGCTGCCTGCGCCGCACGACCCGGTGCCGGGCCCCGGCGAGCCGGGCCCGCTGCGGCCTCCGGACGCCGGTGCCTGGGGCCCGGCGCTGCGGCGGTTGGGGGCGGACGAGGTCGCGCTGCACTGGGCGTCGTGGCGGAGCCGGCTCGGCGACGGTGACTCCGCGCCTCCGGAGGCCGCGGCGAACGCGCCGGGCACGTCGGGCGCGTCGGACGTCGCAGGCCGCGAGGCTCCTCCCGGCGCGTCCGACGGTGGTGAGGAAGCGTCGGGGCGGGGCCGGGCGGAGTTGCGGCGCGTGCTGGACGAGCTGGGCGGCTATCTGGAGGACCCGCCGCCGCTGGGGCGGGTGCGCTCCGGTTTCGCGCCCGACGGCGCGCGGCTGCTGCGGGCGGACGGGCCCGGCTGGTCGCTGGTGGCGCGGACGGACGACATCGCCTTCGTCCTGCTCGACGCCCTGCCGCGCGAGGTGCTGCCCGTGGGGCGTGGGCCGCGGTTGCCCGGCCTCCTGGCAGCCCTCGACGCGATGGCGGTGCGTCCGGCCTGAGTGCTCAGCCGGTGGGTTCGTCGGGGGCGGGCTCCTCGGCGGGCTGACCGCCCTCGGGGTCGTCGACGGGGGCGGGCTCTCCGGCGGGGGTGCCGCCGCGGGTGTCGTCCGCCGCCCGCGAGAGGTCGGCGTCCCAGTGGTCGGAGCCGTTCCCCGCCTGTTCGTCCGGCAGGTCCCTCGGGATGCCCCGCTCGTTCCCCACGGGCACGTCCTCGCCGGGACCCTTGCGCCGCTCGTCGTCCTCGTCCATGGTCTCTCCCTCCGGCCGTGTGGCACGGCCCGGCCGTGTGGCACGGTCGGGTACCCGGTACCCAGGTGGGCCCGGCTCAGACCCGTTCCAGCGGGTGGTGCGGCCCGTCCGGGAGCTCGGCCTCGATCGGGTCGCCGGGGCGGACCACGCCGCCGGTCCTCACGATGCCCATGCTCCCGGCCTTGCGGACGATCTGCCCCGTCTCCTCGTCGCGGCCGACGACCTGCTTCAGCAGTCCGGCCTGGAAGCCGTCGATCTGCCCGCAGGGGTTGCGCAGGCCGGTGACCTCGACGACGGCCTCCCTGCCTATGCGCAGCAGGGTGCCGGTCGGCAGGCCGAGCAGATCGATACCGCGGGTGGTGATGTTCTCCCCGAGCTCGCCGGGGGCGACGGTGAAGCCCGCGGCGGCGACCTCGTCGAAGAGCTCCTCGTGGATCAGGTGCACCTGGCGGAGGTTGGGCTGGGTGGGGTCCTGAGCGACGCGGGAGCGGTGCTGGACCGTGACGCCCGCGTGGGCGTCCCCCTCCACTCCGAGCCCGGCCAGCAGCGTGATCGCCGGCCGGTTCACCTTGCTGAACGCGTGCTCCCCGTGGCTGCTGACCGTCGTGACCGTCCCGCCCATCGCGTGGAGCTCCCCTCTCCCGTACGGATGACCACCGCATGATCACCGGATGGCCACGGGCATGGTAGCCACCGGCTCACGGTGACCTAGCGGCCCAGCTCCTTGCGTCCGACGCGGCGCAGCCTGCGCCGCTGGCCGGGGTCCAGGGCCAGGTAGGCCACGGCGGGCACGCCGAGGAGCACCAGCAGGGACAGCCAGAATCCGATCAGTGGCATCAGGAGGAGGCCGACGGCCACTCCCCCGATGACGATTTTGGTCCTTGTCGACATCTTCGACGCCTCCTTGACGGCCGCGGGGCCGCTCTCTCCTTGAGAACGCCGCATCGGGCGTCCAGGTTCCCCGCCCGGGGTCTACGCGGCGCGCAGCGGCTCGCCGACCTGGTGCAGATGGCCCAGGGCCTGGCGGTACGAGTCGACGAAGCCGGTCTCGGTGTACCGGATGCCGAGCGCGCGGCAGTGGGCGCGGACCAGGGGCTGGGCCAGCCGCAGGTGGGGGCGGGGCATGTTCGGGAAGAGGTGGTGCTCGACCTGGTAGTTCAGACCGCCGAGGAACCAGTCGGTGAGGGCGCCGCCGCGGATGTTGCGGGAGGTGAGCACCTGGCGGCGCAGATGGCCCCACGGCTCGCCGTCCGGGTCGGGGACTTCCATGCCCTTGTGGTTGGGCGCGAAGGCCATGCCCAGGTGGACGCCGAGCAGCATCTGGTGGATCAGCGCGAAGACCACGGCCTGTCCGACGGACATGGTGGTCAGCAGCAGGGTGGCGTAACCGGCGACATGGGCGAACAGCAGGCCGCCCTCGACGAGGCGCTCGCGCCGGGTCTGGCGCGGTCCGTCCTTGGAGAACAGGGCCTGGAAGCCGTACACCTTCAGGGCGAGCCCTTCGAGGGTGGTCAGCGGGAAGAAGAGCCACGCCTGGTGGCGGGCGAGCCAGCCGCGGAAGCCGGTGCGGCCCTCGGCCTGGTGCTGGGAGAAGACCAGGACGTCCGGGGCCACATCCGGGTCCTTCTCCTCGTGGTTGGGGTTGGCGTGGTGGCGGTTGTGCTTGTCGTTCCACCACTCCTGGCTCATGCCGAGCAGCAGATTGGCGTGGAGCAGCTGGATCAGGCGGTCCTTGCGCTTGTCGGCGCCGATCTGGGCGTGGCCCGCGTCATGGGCGAAGAAGCCGGCCCGCGCGGACAGGACGGCCAGGGGGACCGCGAGCAGCAGGGACCACCAGGAGTGCCCGAAGACCACCAGCCCGACGGCGACGGCCGCCAGCGCGAGCAGGTTGGCGGTGATGCCGAGCACGTACCAGCCCGTGCGGCGCTCCAGCAGTCCTTGTTCCTTGACCGTGCGCAGCAGGGGCGTGAACTCGCTGCCGGTGCGCTGGGTGCCCCGGGCGGCGGCGGGGGGCGGTGCGGGTAGGGGGGCGGCGAGGACGGCAAAAGCCTGGGGCATGGAATCTCCGGGGTGTAGGTCCGTTGCGCGGAAATGCGCCGACCTGATGAACGTACGGATGAGCGAGCGCCCAGGGCCATGGCACCACCACCCGGAAGCGGGCGGGGGCTTTCCAGGGTACCGGGGTGGTGCTGGCTGCACCCTGGGGGCGAAGTGGGCTATGTCACCACGATCTTGGGCGCGTTGCGGGATGCGTTCGGGTACTCTCGGCCGCTCCGACTGGCACTAGTCAAATTTGAGGAATGCGTCAGCGCTGTGCAGAGACTCACCGAAGCAACGCCCTCCCCTGAGCCCGACGTCGCCCCGCTCCCTCAACTCCCCCTCCTCACCCGCTGTTCCGCGCTCTTCCTGGCCGCCGACCCCGCCCGTACGGGACGCTTCGGGTTCCTGCTCCCCGACGGCGCCGAGCCCGCGGCGACGCACGCTGCAACCGTCGAGGACCTCACCGCCGTCGTGGACGGCGCGCACGACGGCCCGGCCGCCCGGACCGTACGGGCGCTGATGGTCCCCGTGTCCGACGCTCTGCCCCTGCTCACCCGGGCGCGCCTGTCCCCGAACGCCTCCCCTTCCGTGGCGTTCTGGGGCGCGGCCGCCCTGCTTGCCCTCCAACTGGTGGCGCGCGGACGCCTGTTGCCCGGCCTCACGGCGGCGGACCACGACGCGTGGCGGGTGGGACCGCTCTCCGCCGAGGACCTGGAGCGGCTGCGTACGCTGGCCGCTTCGATGCCCCCGGACGCCCACGCGGTGCCCGTCGGCACGGCGGACGACGGCATGGTCCTGCTGCCCGAACCCGAGCGGCTGCTGCGGGCGTTCCTGGACGCGGTCGCCGACACCCTGCCGCGTACACCCGCCGCGCCGCTCCTCGCGGGCGGCGGCGCCTACGCGGAGCGGGCCCCGCAGCACGTGCCGGAGCAGCGCGCATGGGCGGCGGACGTGGCGGCCGGCCACGACGCGGGCGTACGGCTGTCGCTGCGCGTCGAGGCCACGGGACTGAACGGGGCCGAAGGACTGAACGGGGCCGAAGGGCTGGACACGGCGGAGGGCCCCGCCTTCCGTGCCGTGGTGCAGATGCACAGCGTCAGCGATCCGGCCCTGGTCGCCGACGCCGCCGACGTGTGGGCGGGCGCGGCCCCCGAACTCGGCGACGCGGGCGCCCGGATGGACGCGCTGGTCGCGCTGCGCCGCGCCGCGCGCGCCTGGCCGCCGCTGGCCCCGCTGCTGTCGGCCGCCGTCCCGGACGCGGTCGACCTCGCCGACGAGGAGGTCGTCGAGCTGCTGGGCGAGGCGGCGCGGGCGTTGGCGGCGACCGGCGTACAGGTGCACTGGCCGAAGCAGCCGGCGCGTTCGCTGACCGCGCGTGCGGTGATCGGCCCGCCGGAGGACGAAGCGGACGACGGCGCTGAGGGCGGGGCGAAGGCCAACGGAGAGGCCTCGGCGCTGCCTTCGTTCCTCTCCGCCGACGCGCTGCTCACCTTCGACTGGCGCTTCGCGCTGGGCGATCAGCCCCTTACGCGGGCCGAGCTCGACCGGCTGGCCGAGGCCGCCCGTCCCGTCGTGCGGCTGCGCGACCAGTGGGTCCTGATCGACCCGGAGGAGGTACGGCGGGCCCGTGACACGCGGAACCGCGCCCTCACCCCGGTCGACGCGCTCGGCGCCGTCCTGACCGGCAGCACCGACGTGGACGGCCGCCGGGTCGACGTCCAGGCGACGGGGTGGCTCCGGGCGCTGCGGGACCGGCTCGCGGACCCGGAGGGCGGAACGCAGGAGGTCGCACAGCCGGCGGCCCTCGCCGCGACCCTGCGCGACTACCAGCTGCGCGGCCTGAACTGGCTGCACCGCATGACCTCCCTCGGCCTCGGTGCCTGTCTCGCCGACGACATGGGCCTGGGCAAGACGATCACCCTGATCGCGCTCCATCTGCACCGGCAGACCGATCCGACCGCCGCGGGCCCCACGCTCGTCGTCTGCCCCACCTCCCTCATGGGCAACTGGCAGCGGGAGGTGGAGAAGTTCGCGCCGGGCACCCCGGTGCGCCGCTTCCACGGCCCCGCGCGCGACCTGGACGGCCTGGCCGACGGCGGGTTCGTGCTGACCACGTACGGCACCATGCGGCTCGACGCGGAGCGGCTCGCGGGCGTGAGCTGGGGCATGGTCGTGATCGACGAGGCGCAGCACGTCAAGAACCCCTACTCGGCGACCGCCCGGCAGCTGCGCACCATCGGCGCACGCGCACGCGTGGCGCTGACCGGCACACCCGTGGAGAACAACCTCTCCGAGCTGTGGGCGATCCTCGACTGGACCACACCTGGACTGCTGGGCCGGCTGGGTACGTTCCGCAGCCGCTACGCCCAGGCCGTGGAGGGCGGCGCCGACCCGGCCGCCGCCGAGCGGCTGGCGGCGCTGGTCCGGCCGTTCCTGCTGCGCCGCCGCAAGTCCGACCCCGGGATCGCGCCGGAGCTGCCGCCGAAGACGGAGACCGACCACGCCGTGTCGCTGACCGCCGAACAGGCCGGGCTGTACGAGGCGGTGGTGCGCGAGACGCTGGCGGCCGTCGCCGAGGCGGACGGCATGGAGCGGCGCGGACTGGTGGTCAAGCTGCTCACCGCGCTCAAGCAGATCTGCAACCATCCCGCCCAGTACCTGAAGGAGGACGATCCCCGGATCGCCGGCCGGTCGGGGAAGCTGGAGCTGCTGGACGAGCTGCTCGACACCCTCCTCGCCGAGGGGGCGAGCGTGCTCGTGTTCACCCAGTACGTGCGGATGGCGCGGCTGTTGGAGCGGCATCTCGCGGCGCGCGGCGTACGGACGCAGTTCCTGCACGGCGGTACCCCGGTGGCCGAGCGGGAGGCGATGGTGGCCCGCTTCCAGGACGGTGAGGTGCCGGTCTTCCTGCTGTCTCTGAAGGCCGCCGGCACCGGGCTCAACCTCACGCGCGCCGGGCATGTCGTGCACTACGACCGCTGGTGGAACCCCGCCGTCGAGGCGCAGGCGACGGACCGGGCGTACCGGATCGGCCAGACCCAGGCCGTGCAGGTGCACCGGCTCATCGCCGAGGGCACCGTCGAGGACCGGATCGCCGCCATGCTGGCGCGCAAGAAGGAGCTGGCCGACGCCGTCCTCGGCGCGGGCGAGGCCGCGCTGACCGAACTGACCGACGCCGAACTGGCGGAGATGGTGGAGCTGCGAGGGAGCGGCCGATGAATCGTCAAGACGACATGGAGCGTACGTTCGCGGCGCTGCCGCCCGTGGGGGGCGGGGGGTTCGCCCGTACCTGGTGGGGCCGGGCGTGGCTGAAGGCCCTGGAGGACACGGCGCTCGACGGGCAGCAGCTGAAGAAGGGCCGCAAGCACGCGCGTGACGGCGCCGTGGGGGCGGTGTCGGTACGGCCGGGGCGGATCACCGCGGTCGTGACGGACCGGGACGGCACGGCGCTGCGCAGCGACGTCCTGCTCCAGGAGCTGACGGACGAGGAGTGGGACCGGTTCCTCGACATGGCGGTGGCCCGGGCGGGGCACATCGCGGCGCTGCTGGACCGCGACATGCCCCCGCACCTCGTGGAGGACGCGGCGGCGGCCGGCATCGAGCTGCTGCCGGGCATCGGCGACCTGGACCCGGAGTGCGCGTGCGACGCCTGGGACCACTGTCCGCACACGGCGGCCCTCTGCTACCAGGTGGCGCGCCTGCTGGACCAGGACCCGTTCGTGCTGCTGCTCGTCCGGGGGCGCGGGGAGCGGCGGCTGCTGGACGAGTTGCAGATGCGGAGCGCGGCGCGCGCCGCGCGGGAGGAGCGGGCGGACGGCGAGGGCGACGGCGACCGCGAGGAGGCCGTCGTGTCCGCGGGCGTACGGGCCGACGAGGCCTTCGCCGCGCGGGACATCCTGCCTCCCCTGCCCGCCCCTCCCCCGCTGCCCGGCCGGCCGGGCGAGCCGCCCGCGCTGGACACGGAGGCGAAGCCCGCCCCGGGCGTCGACCCGGCCGCGCTGGAGCTCCTCGCGGCGGACGCGGCGGCGCGGGCGCACCGGATGCTGGCGGACGCGCTCGCACCCGGCCATGAGGACCAGCCCCTCGAGCCGGAGCTGACGCCTGATCAGGACGCCGTACGGCTGGCGGCGGCGCCGGCGCCGGACGGCGCGTCGTCCTGGGCCGCCGTACGGCTGGCCGTCGCGACCGGCCGGCGGCAGGCGGACCTGGACCTGGCCACGCGCGCGTGGCGCCTGGGCGGCACGGCGGCTCTCGCCGTACTGGAGGGAGACGCCGCGCCCGCCCCGGAGCTCCTCGCCCGGGCGGATGCACTGCTCGCGGAGGCGTGGGAGGACGGCGAGCGGCCCGCGCTGCGGGCGTCCGCCCCCGGCCGCTGGACGGTTCCGGGCGCGGACGTCCAGCTCCGTCTGGGCGGGGACGGCCGCTGGTGGCCGTACCGCAAGGAGGGCGCCCGCTGGGCGCCGGCGGGCCCGGCCGCACCGGACCCGGCGTCGGCGCTGGCGGAGGCGGCCGGGTAGGGCCATGCACCGCCCGCCGCCTGCACGAGGGGGCGGGCGGCGGGCGGTGCGTGCACCGGCCGTGACCCCCGGCCGAATCCGGGAGGGTTACGCGCCGAGCTGCCGCTCCGCCGCGTCCACCGTCTGCGCGAGGAGCAGCGCGATGGTCATCGGTCCGACGCCGCCCGGCACCGGGGTGATCAGGCCCGCCCGGGCCGCCGCGGGCTCGAAGTCGACGTCGCCGACGTTGCCCTCGTTGTAGCCGGCGTCGATCACGACGGCGCCGGGCTTGATGTCCTCGCCCTTGATGAAGCGGGGCCGTCCGACGGCGGCGACCACGATGTCCGCCTCCCGCACGGCGGCCGACAGGTCGGCGGCGGGCGTGTACGAGTGGCAGTACGTCACGGTGGCGTTGCGCGCCAGCAGCATCATGCCTGCGGGCTTGCCGAGGATGGCGCTGCGGCCGACGACGACGGCCCGCTTGCCGGCCGGGTCGACGTCGTACGCGTCGAGGAGCCGCATGATGCCGCCCGGGGTGCAGGAGACGAATCCGGGCAGGCCGAAGCTCATCGTCGCGAAGGAGCTGATGGTCACGCCGTCGACGTCCTTGGCCGGGTCGATGGCCTCGAAGGCGGCCCGCTCGTCGATGTGGGGACCGGCCGGGTGCTGGAGCAGGATGCCGTGCACCTCCGGGTCCGCCGACAGGGACCGGAGGGTGGTGACCAGTTCGGCGGTGGTGGTCCCGGCGGGCAGTTCGACGTGCCGGGAGCTGATTCCGGCCTTCTCGCAGCGGGCGCGCTTCATCTTGACGTACGTCACGGACGCCGGGTCCTCGCCGACCAGGACGGTGGCGAGGCAGGGGCGGGTGCTGGTGCGGCGGGTGAACTCGGCCGCGCGGGCGGCGGTCTCCTCGACGAGCCGGCGGGCGAGGCCGCTGCCGTCCATGAGGCGGGCGGTGGGCGAGGTCGTGGACATGGGCACTCCTGAGCGTCGCGGTGGCTCGCCCAGGCGCGCGGCATCGACGTCGGTCCGTCAGGCCGCTCCCCGGTGGTACTCCACCCAAGCGCCAGTCACGGCCCGCGCCCACTCTACGCGACGGAATCGAACGGTGTCCTGAACGGCTTCGCTCCGCCGGGGACGGGCGGGGGCCGCCGCCTACGATGACCGCGCACCAGCCTGCCTCAGGAGGGGACGGGGAGACGTGGCCGGGAACGGAACGCACACCGAGGAGCGACTGCGCGAGGACCTCGCCGCCCTGGGCGTGGAGCCGGGCGGGGTGGTGCTGGTGCACGCGTCGCTGCGGGCGGTCGGCCCCGTGGCCGGGGGCGGGGCGACGGTGCTGCGGGCGCTGCGCGGGACGCTCGGGGCGGACGGCACGGTGGTGGCGCCCGCGTTCACCGCCCGCAACTCGGACACCTCACCCGCCTACCGGGAACGGGTGCGGGGCCTCGGCGAGGCGGAGCGCGCGGCGGTGCGGGCGGCGATGCCGGCGTACGACGCGGCGACCACGCCCTCGGACACGGGGGTCGGGGTGCTGCCCGAGCTCGTGCGCACCACGGACGGCGCGGTGCGCAGCGCGCATCCGCAGACATCCTTCGCGGCGCTGGGCCCGCAGGCCGTACGGGTGGTGTCCGGCCACCGTCCCGACTGCCATCTCGGGGAGCACTCGCCGCTGGCCCGGCTGTACGAGCTGGGGGCACGGATCCTGCTGCTGGGGACCGGGTTCGACCGGTGCACGGCGTTCCACCTCGGGGAGTACCGGGTGGCGCGGCCGCCGCGCCGCACCTACCGGTGCGTCATCCGCGAGGGCGGTGTGCGGCGTTGGTGGTCGTACGAGGACGTCGACCTGGACGACGGCGACTTCGCCGCCCTCGGGGCGGATCTGGAGCGCGACCGTCCCGGTGCCGTACGGCGGGGCGCGGTCGGTTCGGCGTCGACGTGCCGGCTGGTGGAGCTGGCGGCCGCCGTGGACTACGCCCGGGGGTGGCTGGAGCGCAACCGCGCGTACGGGTGACCGGGGCGACACCCGTACGGGGTACGTTTCTGATCCCTCGTCGGTCGGCCGGTTCGCAAAGGCCCGGGGTGGGGCAGCTCTTCCGAGACCCGAGTGAGGTGCCCCGTTGCCCCGACCTACTTCCCTGGGGGGACTGTGACGCGGACGCGTACGGCTCTGCTGCTGGTGGCCGCCCTGCTGAGCGCGGGGCTGGCCGGTGCCCCGCCCGCGGCGCCGGCCGCGGCCTGGTCCCGGATCGCGACGGGCGTGGAGTACCGCACGGTCGACGTCCCGTCAGCGCGCGGTACGGCGAGGGCCCATGTGCTGTCGGCGGACCTGGCGGACGCGCGGGTGTCGGCCGGGCTGCTGTATCCGGGGGTGGTCGCGGCGCGTTCGGCGCTGTCGGTGCTCGCCGACGGCGCGGGCGCGACGGCCGGGGTCAACGGTGACTTCTTCCACATCAGCGAGACCCAGCACCCGGGCGTGGAGGCCACCGGCGCACCGGTCGGGCCCGCGGTCGCGGACGGCCGGCCGCTGAAGGCGGCGGTGCCGGACGGGCAACGGTTCGGGCCCGCGCTGCCGCCCGGGACGAACGCCCGCCAGGTGCTGGGTGTGGGTGACGACGGCAGGGCCCGGGTCGGGGAACTGGTCCTGGAGGGGGCCGTGTCGACGCCGTACGGGGAGCTGCCGCTCGGTGGGCTGAACCAGTACGCGCTGCCGGTGGGGTCCGTCGGGGTGTTCACCAAGGACTGGGGCGGCGCCTCGCGCGTGCGCGCCACCTGTGGCACGGACACCCAGCGCTCCGCGCCGTGCAGTACGGAGACGTACGAGGTGACGGTGCGCGGCGGCAAGGTGGAGGCGGTCGCCGAGACGCCCGGCAGGGGCGTGATCGAGCCCGGCACCGAGGTGGTGGTGGGGCGTGAGGCGGGCGCGCGGGAGCTGCGCAGGCTGGCGGTCGGGGACGTGGTGAGCGTCCGGCACAAGCTGGTGGCGGCCGGGGCCGCGCCCGACGTGACGTACCGCTTCGCCGTGGGCGGGTTCCCGGTGCTGCGCGGCGGGGAGCCGCTGGGCGGGCTGGACGGGGTGACGGCGGCGGTCCGCACGGCGGCGGGCGTCGGCGGCGACGGCACCCGGCTGCTGCTGCTCGCCCTGGACGGCGGGCCCGGCTTCAGGTCGGGGCTGACCGTGTCGGAACTGGCCGCCACCATGAAGGGCTTGGGCGCTTCGGACGCCGTCAACCTGGACGGCGGCGGCTCGTCGACACTGGTGGCGCGGCAGGACGGGGCGGCGAAGGTGAGCGTCCTCAACCACCCCAGCGGCGGTGTGCAGCGGGCCGTGCCGAACGGCATCGGGATCTTCGTCAGGCCCGCGGCGCCCTAGGCTGCCTACGGCTTGAGGCTGCTGACGACATCGGCCGTGGCCGAGACGCCGTTGTAGATGGTCGGCGCCAGGCTGGTGCTCGCCATGAAGAACCCGAGCAGGGCGCAGACCAGCGCGTGCGACAGCTTCAGACCTCCGTTGCGCAGGAAGATCACCGCCAGGACCAGCAAAAGCAGCACCACGGAGACGGATACGGCCATGTGTCGCCCTCCTCGGCCAGTTGCCGCGCCGGTTGTGCGGCATTCGGCGGCCAGTCTGGCGGAGCGGGGGCGCCGGACGGCCGTACGGCATGTCGGCCGAACGGGTATGAACGGGCCGCGACCCGTTACACGCCCCCTGCGGCGGCCCCGCCGCCGTCCGTGCCGGCGTCCGTACGCCGCAGGAAGGCCGCGAGCCCGGCGAGGTCGTCGGTGTTCAGGTGGTCGACGCGGGCGGCGAGGAGTTCCGTCCAGAGGGCGTCGCGGGCCGGTCCCGGGCGGTCGGGCGTGGCCCAGAAGCGTACGCGCTGTCCGGCCCGGTGGGCGGCTGTGACGAGGGCGTGGAGCCGGGCCCGTTCGGCGTCGGGGAAGGGGCCGGTGCCCTGCCAGGTGAAGTTCTGGTTCCAGTTGGCGCTGATCAGCGGGACGAAGGAGGCCGGGGCGGTGGTGCCGAGGTCGTCCGGGCGGCCGTCGTAGAAGGCGTACCGCACGCGCTGCGCCTCCATGGGCGCGCGGGCCGCGCGGTCGCCCGATATGACGGCCGTGACGGCGCCGGGCCGTACGGTGCCGTGCGCGCAGGTGCTCAGCACCCGCCGGTAGGGGGCGAGTTGGCGGTGCAGTGCCCGGTAGGCGGCCGCGCCGTCCGCCTTGATGTCGATGAGCAGCTGCACGGGCCCGCGGTACCCCGCGTACACCGTCCCGTGGTTGGCCCTGACGCGGGCGAGCAGCGGGTCGAGATAGAGGGAGCGGAGCGTACGGGTGGGGTCGAGCTGTGCGGGCTCGTGGGCGACGAGGAGGTCACCGCCGACCAGGAAGACGTCCGCCTCGACGCTGGTGAAGCCGTGCGCGAGGGCGTCGTGGAGCGGGCGCCGGTGGAGGTAGTCGTTGTGCGCGTGGGCGCGGCGCAGGGGCCTGACGGGCGCCGTACGTGCGGCGGCGGCGGCCCGCGGTGCGGGCAGGGCGAGGGATGTGCCGGCCGTAGCGGCCAGTGTGGCGAAGGCGGTGACGGCGGACCGGCGGGACAGCGGCGCCATGGGAGGCCTCCCGGGGGCGGTGGTGGGACGGGACCGAGTATGCGGCCCGCGCCTCTCAACCGGTCGGGCCTCACGGGCAGTTGGCCGATACATGGCGTTGGCGTGCGAGGGCGTTCTCACCGGCGCCGGGCGCGCGTCATACCGGGGCGACGGGCCACGGCGTGCAGGTACTCGAGCGCGTCGAGGACCACCGTGCGGTCGTACCAGTCCAGCCAGCGCCCCACCTGGCGGCCCGTCCGGTCGAGGGCCTTGAGCTGGGCGGCGTGGAGCTCCTGGATGGGGCGTGCGAAATGGGCGGAGACCATCCCGACGCAACGGCCGTCGCTCACCAGGGGCACGCTGTGCACGGAGCGGCTGCCCGCGTCGAGGACGGCCCGGCGGGCGTCCTCCGTGAACACCGGGGCCGTGGAGACGTCGCGGACGGTGACCTGCGTCAGGTCCTGCGCCGCCCGCGAGCAGGCGGTGCCGTCCTCGCCGACGTACTGGAAGAAGCTGACGAAGTCCTCGCTCAGCCCCGCGTGCTTCTCCAGCCACAGCCCGCCCGTGGTGTGGTCCCCGATCTGCACGTTGCCCATGTCCGTGGCGGTGACCGCCAGCGTCTGCCAGAGCGTGGCCTGGAGCACGGCGCCGCGGTTCGCGCGCGCCGCGTCGTCGATGGCGAGCAGGTCCAGGCTCGGGGCGGGGCGCCGGGCCCGGCCCGGGAACCACCGCTCCGCCCCGTGGTCCGGCCGCTCCAGCCGCACCACGGCCTCGGCGAGGGTGCGCAGCTTGACGTTGAAGCGCTGCGAGGCGTGCTGCATCAGCGCGAACGCGGCCTCCGCGTCCGCCAGCCGGTAGCGCTCGCGGAGGATGCCCTGAGCCTGGGCGATCAGGGGGCGGTTGCGGGCCTGGGCGCGCAGGTGCCGCACCTGGTCGCGCAGCCGCGCCAGCTCGTCGAGGGTGCCGTCGGTGTCCCACGCACCGGGCCGGGGGGTGTCTGTCATGGGGGCGCGCCTGCCCCGATCCTCGCGGATCACACTGGCGTGGTCACCCTTCGCGCACGCAGTCCGCCCACTCCGTCGTACGGTCGCACCAGCGCTCCAGCAGGACCCGGTCGTGGCCGACGGCGAGGAGTCCGGCGCCGTGCTCACGGCGGTACGACTCGACGACGGCGACCAGCGCGGCGGTCGTGGAGGCGTCGAGCATCGCGGTCATCTCGTCGCAGATCAGCCAGCGCGGGCGCAGGACGAGGGCGCGGGCGAGGCAGGCGCGCTGGAGCTGGCCGTCGCTGACCTCGTGGGGGCGGCGGGCGAGCAGGTCGTCGGTGAGGCCCACCGTGCGGGCCAGCTCGGCCGTGCGGCTCTCCGCCTCGGCGCGGCGGCCGGTCGCGCGCAGCGGCTCGGCGATCAGGTCGCGCAGCCGCAGGCGGGGGTCCGCGGACAGGCGGGGCTGCTGGAAGACGACGCCGATCGCGGTGCGCAGCTCGCGCGGCGCGCGGTGGCGCCAGCCGCGTACGGGCTCGCCGTCGACGGTGACGCGGCCCGCTTCCGGACGGTGCAGCAGGGCGGCCACCCGCGCGAGGGTCGACTTGCCGCAGCCGCTGGGGCCGAGGAGGCCGACGGACTCGCCGGGCGCGAGGGTCAGCGAGGCGCCGCGGAAGACGGGCCTGCGCGGGTCGTACCCGGCGGTGACGGCGTCGAGTTCAAGCACGGGCCGGCTCCTCGGGGACGTGGGCGTGGTGGCAGGCGACGCCGTCCGTGAAGCGCGGCACCGCCGCGCAGGCGTCGGTGGCGCGGTCGCAGCGGGCGGCGAAGGCGCAGCCGTCGGGCAGGGCGCCCAGCTCCGGGGGCAGGCCGGGGATGGGGGTGAAGTCCCGCTCGGGGAGGGCGGCGAGCAGGCCGCGCGCGTACGGGTGGCGGGGGCCGGGGTCGCCGAAGAAGCGCTCGGCGTCGGCGAGTTCCACGATCCGGCCGGCGTACATCACGGCGACCCGGTCGGCGATGCGCTCGGCCGCCGCCAGGTCGTGGGTGATCATCAGCAGGGCGCGGCCCTCGTCGGCGTGGCGGCGCAGTTCGTCCACCGTGCGGTCGACCAGGTCGCGGTCGAGGCCGGTGGTCGGCTCGTCGGCGAGCAGCAGCGGCGCGTCTCCGACGAGCGCGAGGGCGGTGGCGGCGCGCTGGGCCTGGCCGCCGGAGAGCTCGTGCGGGTGGTGGTCCAGGAGTTCCGGCGGGAAGGAGGCCCGCTTCGCCGCCGCGACGGCCGCCGCGCGGAGGTCCGCCCGGGGCGTGCCGGTCAGTTCGCGCAGGGTCTCCTCCAGCTGTGCCCGTACGGTGCGCACGGGCGTGAGGTGCGCGGCCGGGGACTGCGGTACGAGACCGATGCGCCGGCCCCGTACCGTGCGGGCCAGGGTGCGCTCGTCGGCCGCGAGGAGGTCGATGCTGTCGATCGTCGCCGTGCCGGAGGTCTGGGCGTTGCCCGGCAGCAGGCCGAGCAGGGCGGAGGCGAGGACGGACTTGCCGCAGCCGCTCTCGCCGACGAGGGTGAGGCACTCCCCCGCCGCGAGGTCGAAGCTCGCGCCGCTGACGGCGGCGATGTGGCGGCCGCCGCGCATCCGGAAGCGTACGGACATCTCCCGTACGGAGAGGACGGGAAGAGGAGCGGGGCTCACAGCATCAGCTCCGATCGGCGGCGCGGGTTGAGCCGTTCCCGCCAGGCACCGGCGAGGCCGGCGATGGCGAGTGTCGGGATGATCAGGAACAGTCCGGGGAAGAGCGTCGGCCACCAGTCGCCGGCCAGCAGCGAACCACGTGCCGTCTGCACGAGGTTGCCGAGGCTCGCCTGGTGGGGCGGCAGCCCGAGCCCCAGGAAAGACAGCGCCGACTCGTGCCACATGGCGTGCGGCACCATCAGCACGGCGGCGAGGCCCGCCTGCGGCAGCACGGCCGGCAGCAGGTGCCGGACGGTCACGCGCCACCGCGAGGCGCCGCCGGAGACGGCGGCGTCGATGTACGGGCGCGAGCGCAGCGACAGCACCTCGGAGCGGACGATCCGGGCGGTGGACAGCCAGTGCGTGAGCGCGACGGAGACGATGACGGGCCACACGCCCGGGCGGAACATCGCCACGATGAAGATGCCGAGCAGCAGGTGCGGTACGGACGCGAAGGTGTCGACGAGCCGCATCAGCAGCCGGTCGGTCCAGCCGCCGAAGGCGGCGGCGGCCGCGCCCACGGCCGTGCCGATGACGGTGGCGACGAGCGCCGCGACGAGCCCGACGAGCAACGAGACGCGCAGCCCGTACACGCAGCGCAGCAGCAGGTCGCGGCCGACGTCGTCGGTGCCGAAGGGGTGCGCCCAGGAGGGCGGCTGCAGCTTCAGCGACAGGTCGACGGCCTGCTGGTCGAGCCGGACCAGCGGCGGTACGACCAGCACGGCGAGGACGACCGCCGCGACGATCACGGCGGAGACGGTGATCCTGACGGTCCGGGTGGAGCGGCGGGTGCGCCCGTGGGAGCGCCACACGAGATCAGCCATCGAAACCCACCCTCGGGTCGGCGAGTCCGTACAGCAGGTCGGACAGGAGGTTGCCGAGCAGCACCGCCGCCGTGGCGAGCACGGTGAGCGCGGCGAGCAGCGGGAAGTCGACCGAGGTGGCGGCCTGGACGGTCGCGGCGGCGATGCCCGGCCAGCTGAAGACGGTCTCGACGAGCAGCGCGCCGGTGATGAGCTCGGGCACGCGGGAGCCGATGAGGGTGAGCATCGGCAGCATGCCGGAGCGCAGCGCGTGTCCGAGCAGCACGGTCCGCTCGCCGAGGCCGCGTGCGCGTGCCCCGCGCACCGGGTCCTCGTCGAGCGCGTCGGCGACGCCCTGCCGCACGTACAGGAAGAACCAGGGCAGTTGGGAGACGCCCAGCACGAGCGCGGGGAGCACCAGGTGGGAGGCGACCTGTCCGAAGGTGACGGTGTCGCTGGCGGTGTCGGTGAGCCCGCCGGCCGGCAGGACGCCCAGTTCGAGCGCGAAGAACCAGATGGCGAGCAGCCCGAGCCAGAAGGCGGGCGCGGCTTCCAGGGTGTACGCGGCGGAGGTGGCGCACCGGTCGAGCCAGCCGCCCTGGCGCCGGGCCGCCAGCACGCCGAGGCCCGTGCCGAGCAGGATGGCGACGGCGAAGGCGGTGGCGGCGAGCAGCACGGACCAGCCGATGCGCTCGCCGATGACGTCGGCGACGGGCTGGCGCATGACGCTGGAGTCGCCGAGGTCGCCGGTGACGGCGCCGGTGAGCCAGTGCCACCAGCGCGGGACGAGCGGCTGGTCGACGCCGAGGTTGGCGCGCAGCTGGTCGAGGTTCTCCTGGGAGGCGGTGAGTCCGGCGGTGCCGGCGTACGCCTTGACGGGGTCGAAGGGGGAGGCGGCGGCGACGGCGAAGACGCCGAACGTCACGACGAGGAGGACGGGGACGGCGAACAGCGCCCGCCGTCCCGCCATCCGGGCCATCGCCCCCCAGGGGAGGCGACGGCCGGCCTGCTTCACGGTCACTTCTTCGGGGTCCAGTCCTCGACGTTCCACCAGGGGCCGGCGGCGAGGCCGTGGTCGTGCGGCTCGACCTGCGTGGACAGGCCGTCCCAGAAGGTGTTGAGGACGTACACGTGGTCGATGTGGGTGAGGAAGGTGTAGCCGGGGTTCTTCACCAGCTCGCGCTGCACGGTGTCGTACGCGGCCTTCCGGGCGGCCTTGTCGTTGGTCTTGCGGCCGTCGTCCAGGGCCTTGTCGACGGCCGGGTTGTCGTACCAGGCCATGTTGTTGAAGCCGTCGCCGCCGAGGGAGGACTTCAGCAGCAGGTACTGGTCGAAGTCGGGGTCGCCGGGCGAGCCGCCGCCCGCGAGGACCGCGTCCTGCTTCATGCGCGGCTGGATGACCTCCCACGTACCGGCCTGGGTGGTGATGTCGATGCCGGCCTTCTTGGCGTCGGAGGCGTACGCGAGGGCGTGGTCCTGGCGGAGCTTGTCGCCGGAGAGGTACCAGAGCGGGAAGGCGGCGCGGACGCCGTCCTTGACGCGGATGCCGTCGGGGCCGGGCTTCCAGCCCGCCTCGTCGAGGATCTTCTTCGCCCGTCCCAGGTCGTGGGGACGCTCGGTGCCCTTGGTGAACCACTCGCTGTCGGTGGGGACCGGGCCGTAGGCGGGCTTCCCGGCGCCTTCGAGGATCTTGTCGACCATGGCCTGCCGGTCGACGGCGACGTCGAGGGCGCGGCGGATCGCGGTGTCGCCGGTGACCTTGTTGTGGGTGGGCAGGGTCACGGTCCGGTAGTCGTACGTCGTGGCCTCGTACGTCTTCTTGCCGCCGTCGCTCTTGAAGCCCTTGGCGAGGTTGGGCGGCAGGATGGCGCCGTCGAGGTCGCCGGAGCGCAGGCGGGTGGCGCGGACGTCGTCGTCCTTGATGATCGCCATGGTGAACTTCTTCACCTTCGGCGCACCGCCCCAGTAGTGCGGGTTGGCCTTGAAACTGAGCTTCTCGCCCTTGGACCAGCCGGTGAGGATGTAGGGGCCGGTGCCGATGGGCTTGGTGGTGAAGGGGCCGGAGTTGACGTCCTGCTTCGCGGCGATGTGCTCGGGGGCGATGGCGAGGACCGTGCGCTGGGCGAAGGGAGCGTACGGGTACTTGAGCGTGAAGACGACGGTGTCGTCGCCGACCGCCTTGACGTCCTTGAGGGCGTCGAGCTCGGTCTTCGAGGGGTTGTTGGTCTTCGCGTCGAGGATGGTGCGGTACGTGAAGACGACGTCCTTGGCGCCGAACGGCTTGCCGTCGCTGAAGGTGACGCCCTTGCGGAGCTTGTACGTGTACGTCAGGCCGTCGGCGCTCACCTCGGGCAGCGCGGCCGCGAGGGCGGGCTTGAGCTGCATGTCGCCGTCGAAGGCGAGCAGCCCGTCGAAGATCTTGGAGTTGCCGTCCTTGCCGTAGCCGAGGAGGGGGCTGAGCGTCTCGGGCTCGTACGCGATGCCGACGACCGCGCTGTCCCCGGCGCCGTGGTTCTTCTCACCCGGAGTGGGGTTCGAGCAGGCCGCCGCGGTGAGGGCCAGGGCCCCGGCCAGCGTCGCGGCGGCCGTGCCGCGTATGGCGCGTATCGATCGGGCGGTCATGGTCCGCACCCCTCTTGAAGATCGGATGTTGTTGCGAGCGATTCGCAATTAAACATCATGTAGAGGGGTGGGCGCGTACCGCGGTCCTTACTACGGCCCTTACCGAGCCGCCCCCGGCGCCGGGAGATCCACCAGCTCGGCGAGAGTGCGCTTGTGGTGACCCGCCGAACCGAGGGCGATCTGGTCGGCCTTCGCGCGCTTGAGGAACAGGTGCGCGGGATGTTCCCAGGTCATGCCGATGCCGCCGTGCAGCTGGACGCACTCCTCGGCGGCGCGCACCGCGACGCGCGAGCAGTACACCTGGGCGACCGCCACGGCGAGCGGCGCGTCGGGGCTGCCGGTGGCGAGCGCGTCGGCGGCGCTCCGGGCGGCGGCCCGCGCTCCCGCGACGTCCAGCCACAGCTTGGCCATGCGGTGCTTGAGCGCCTGGAAGGAGCCGACGGGCCGGTTGAACTGGTGGCGCTCGCGGGTGTGCCGGACCGTCTCCTCCAGGCACCACTCGGCCACGCCCAGCTGCTCGGAGGCGAGCAGGCCGGCCCCGGCGAGCAGGCCGCGGCGGACGGCCGCCCGAGCGGCAGCGGCGTCCGCGAGGCGGCTGCCTCCGTCGGCGACCGTCACGGTGGCGAGGGGCCGGGTCAAGTCCAGCGGGGTCTGCGGCACGACCTCGGCCTCGGCGGCGTCGACCGCGTACAGCCCGTCGGGGCGCGGTACGAGCAGCACGTTGGCGCGGACGGCGTCGGCGACCGCGGAGACCGACCCCGCGGAGACCGTCCCCGTGGCGCCCGGCTCGTCACCGGGGCCGGCCGCGAGCGGAACGGCGAGCACCGCGACCTTCCGGCCGGTGGCGAGCTCCGCCAGGAGGTCCCGGGCATAGGAGTCCCCGGCGTCGAGGGCCAGCAGCGTCTCGGTCGCGACGACCGAGCTGGTGAGGTACGGCACCGGCGCCACCGCGCGGCCCAGCTCCTCCAGCACGACGGCGGCCTCGCGGTGCGTGGCACCCTGTCCGCCGAGCTTCTCGGGGACGAGGAGCCCGGCCGCGCCCATGTCGGCGGCGAGGGCCTGCCAGAGGGCAGGGTCGTACGGCGAGCTCTCCTCGACGCGTCCGGGCAGGGCGGCCGGGTCGGCGCGGTCGGCGAGGAGGGACCGTACGGCGGCCCGCAGGTCGTTCTCCTCCTCGGTGTACAGCAGGTCCGTCATCGCGCCAGGTCCTTCCATGCGACGTCCTTGTCGGTGCGCGGCTCGGCGGGCAGGCCGAGGACGCGCTCGGCGACGATGTTGAGCAGCACCTCGCTCGTACCGCCCTCGATGGAGTTGCCCTTGGAGCGCAGGTAGCGGTAGCCGGCGTCGCGGCCGGTGAAGTCGACGAGCTCGGGGCGGCGCATGGTCCAGTCCCCGTACAACAGGCCCTCCTCGCCGAGGAGTTCCACCTCCAGGCCGCTGATCTCCTGGTTGAGGCGGGCGAAGGCGAGCTTCATGCCGCTGCCCTCGGGGCCGGGCTGGCCCAGGGCGAGCTGCTGGCGCAGCCGCTCGCCGGTGAGCCGGGCGACCTCGGCGTCGACCCAGAGGTCGAGCAGGCGCTGGTGGAGGTCGTGGGTGCGCAGCTCGGGGCGGTCGCGCCAGGTCCGCGCGGCGGTGGCGATCATGCCGCCCTCGCGCGGGATGCGGGCGCCGCCGATGGCGACGCGCTCGTTGTTGAGCGTGGTCTGGGCGACCTTCCAACCGTCGCCAACCGCGCCGAGGCGGTGTGCGTCGGGGATGCGGACGTCGGTGAGGAAGACCTCGTTGAACTCGGCCTCGCCGGTGATCTGGCGCAGCGGCCGCACCTCGACGCCCGGGTCGGTCATGTCGCAGAGGAAGTAGGTGATGCCTCGGTGCTTGGGCACGTCGGGGTCGGTGCGGGCGATGAGGATCGCCCATCGGGCCACATGGGCGCTGGACGTCCACACCTTCTGCCCGTTGACCACCCAGTCGCCGTCCTCCCCCTCCCGGACGGCGCGGGTGGAGAGCGCGGCGAGGTCGGAGCCGGCGCCGGGCTCGCTGAACAGCTGGCACCAGACCTCCTCCCCCAGCCACAGGGGCCGCAGGAAGCGGCGCTTCTGCTCCTCGGTGCCGTACGCGAGGATCGTCGGGGCCGCCATGCCGAGCCCGATGCCGATGCGGCGCGGGTCGTTGTCGGGCGCTCCGGCGGCTGCCAGCTCGGCGTCGACGACGGCCTGGAGGGAGCGGGGCGCGTCGAGGCCGCCGAGGCCGACGGGATAGTGGACCCAGGCGAGCCCGGCGTCGAAGCGTGCCGCGAGGAAGTCGGCGCGGTCGGTGGTGGCGGGCGGGTGCGCGGCCAGCAACTCCTGGGTGCGGCGGCGCAGTGCGTCGGCGTCGGTCACGGTCACTTGGCGGCTCCTTCCGTGACGGCCGGGAGGACGACCAGGCGGCCGGTGGTCGTGCCGTCGGCGACGCGCTGGACGGCTGCCGCCGCGTCCGCGAAGGCGACCCGGTCGCTGATCAGCGGCTTGATCAGGCCCTTGGCGGCGTACTCGGTGAGCGTGTCGTGGCAGCGGCGGACGGCCTCGGGGTCCTTCTGGTTGTACAGGCCCCAGTGCAGGCCCAGGATCGAGTAGTTCTTGACGAGGGCGTGGTTGAGGGCCGGGGCCGGGATGTCGCCGCTCGCGAAGCCGACGACGACGATCCGGCCTTCGAACGCCACGCACTTGGCCGACTTGGCGTACGCGTCGCCGCCGACCGGGTCGTAGACGACGTCGGCGCCCCGGCCGCCGGTGGCCTCCTTGACGGCCGCGACGATGTCCTCGCCACGCCGGTCGATGACGAGGTCGCAGCCGAGCTCGCGCGCGACGGCGGCCTTGTCGGCGCCGCCGACGACGCCGATGACGGTGGCGCCGGCCGCCTTGCCGATCTGTACGGCGGCGCTGCCGACGCCTCCCGCGGCGGCGTGGACGAGGAGCGTCTCGCCCTCCCGCAGCCCGGCCCTGCGGTGCAGCCCGAACCAGCCGGTCTGGTACCCGATGTGCAGGGCGGCCGCCTCGGCGTCGTCGAGCGCCTCGGGCGCGGGCAGCACCGCGGCCGCGTCGGCGACGGCGTACTCGGCGAGCCCGCCGTACGGCAGCGCGGGCGTGGCGATCACGCGGCGGCCGTCCTCGGTCTCGCCGCAGATCTCCACGCCGGGCGTGAACGGCAGGGGCGGGCGCACCTGGTAGTGGCCCCGGCACAGCAGCGCGTCCGGGAAGTTGATGTTCGCGGCCCGGACCTTCAGCAGGAGCTGCCCCTCGCCGGGCGTGGGCCGGTCCACCGCTTCGAGCCGCATCACCTCGCTCGGCTCACCGTTCCGGTGTACGCGCCATGCCTGCATGGGGGCCTCCACTAGGGGTCGGGCAGAACCACGATGGGCCGCATACTAAGCGGTCGCTTGCCGGTCGGGGAAGAGGTGGGCCCACGGAGGCGTGCCCGCTCACCGTGGGCCCGGCGGTGTCAGCGCCCGAAGACCTCGAAGGTCACGGCCGGGCGGCCGCCGAACCGCGCCGCGGCGGCCTGGGCGGTGCCGGTGAGGAAGGTACGGCAGTACTCCTCCGGGTCCTGGTCCGTCAGCGCCTCGATGTACGCCCGGTGTTCCAGCAGCGAGCGCACGGCGCGGTCCATGCCGGGCGTCGCGTCCACGGCGTGGGTGGGGTTGACGGAGCCGGCGACCGCCACCCAGCGCACGCCGTCCCACGGTTCGAGGCCCTGCTCGGTGAGCTCGGGGAAGATCCAGCGGTTGCCCGCGTCGGCCGCCGCGTCGAGCGTGGCGCGGCCGACGGCCACGTGGTCCGGGGTGTTCCAGGCGACACCGCCCCAGGTGTCGCGGTGGTTGAGGGTGATGACGAGCTCGGGGCGGTGGCGGCGGATCGCGGCGGCGATGTCCCGGCGCAGCCCGAGGCCGTACTCCACGACCCCGTCCTTGTGGTCGAGGAACTCCACCGCCGAGACGCCGACGACCGCCGCGCTCGCCCGCTGCTCCCGCTCCCGCAGCGGCCCGCAGGTCGCGGGGTCGATGGTGTCGATGCCCGCCTCACCGCGCGTCGCGAGCACGTACGTCACCTCGCGCCCGGCGTCGGTCCAGGCGGCGACGGCGGCGGCGCACCCGTATTCGAGGTCGTCGGGGTGGGCGACGACGGCGAGGGCGCGCTGCCAGTCCTCGGGCATCGGCTGGAGCCGCGACGTGGTCTGACCGGTCGTTTGATCACTCATGGCCGCAGGATACGGCCGCGCCGACCGGACCCGACGCTCCGTCAGACCTCGCCCCGCGCCAGGGCGAGGAGCCGGTCCAGGACGCGGTGGCCGCTCGCGCGGAGCCCGTCGTGTTCGTACTCGTCGGTCACCCAGGTCCGCAGGCCCGGGATCGTACGGGCGGTGGCGAGCGAGTGCGCGGTGTCGACGTACAGGTCGTCGTGGTACACGGCGGCGGCGACCGGCACGGTGGTGGCGGCGAGGCGCTCGGTGTCGTACAGCGGCGTCCAGTCCGCGCGGGCGGCGAGCAGCTCCGCGGTCTCGCGCAGGGGCCGCAGGGCGGGGTCGGTGTCGAAGTGCCAGGGGTGGATGGTCTCCCCGGTGAAGAGCAGCGGCCCGTCGCCCGCCAGGGCCTCGGCGGCGTCGAACTCCGGGAACTCGCCGCGCACCCGCTCGGCCGCCCACGCCGTGGGGCCCTGGCCGCGCGCGGGCCCCTGGGCGTAGATGGCCTCGTGCAGCAGGGCGTACAGCGGGTGTGCCGCGAACGACAGCGCCGCCCGCACCTCCTCCTGGAAGGCGTCGGACAGGACCGGGCCGCCGGCGCCGCGGACGAAGGCGTTCTCCAGCAGGTAGTGGAGGCGGTGGCTGCCGTCCCCGCTGCCGAGCAGGATGCCCAGCGACTGGAAGGCCTCCGGGGTCAGCACATGGCCGCCGGGCAGCACCGTGCGGTGCTCGGCGAGATGGGCGGCGATCCGGCGGGCGCGTACGACGTCCTGCGGATAGCGGGCGTAGTGGGCCTCGGCCTTGCGCCGCATGCGCGGGTAGGCGGCGCGGTAGACGTCGTCGGCGCGGGCGTCCAGCGAGGGCAGGCCGCCGGTGATGAGGACGGTCCGCAGGCCTTCGGGGGCGGCGGACAGGTAGTGCGTGGCGCAGAAGCCGCCGAAGCTCTGGCCGAGCACGGTCCAGGGGGCGCCGCCCGTCAGCCGGTGCCGGATCAGTTCGCAGTCCCGCACGATGGAGTCGGCGCGGTAGTGCGCCAGGTGGTCCGCCTGGGCGGCCGGACCGCCGTGCAGGGGCAGGGTCTGCCGGTTGGCGGGGGTGGAGCGGCCGGTGCCGCGCTGGTCGAGGAGCAGCACCCGGAACTCCTGGACGGCGCGGCCGAGCCACGCCTGGGTGCCGACGAAGCGGCGGGCGCCGAAGCCGGGCCCGCCCTCCAGATAGACGAGCCAGGGCAGGTCGGCGCCCACCATCCCGGAGGCCACGACTTCGCGGGCGTACAGCTCGATGTGCGCGCCCGACGGGTCGCCGTGGTCGAGGGGGACGGTGAAGCGGTGGTCGGTGAGGACGACCCCTGGCTGGCGGTAGCGGTGGCTGGTCAACGCGGCTCCTGTCGCCTTTCGCTGTTCGGTGCGCCGCACAGTCCACCACAGGCGGAAAACCGCCGGTGACCAGGGGCTTCTGCTCGCGGCCACCGCCCCCGTACGGTGATCACGACCGTATCCCCCGCATCCCAGGTGGAGCCGCCGCATGTCCCGATTCGACCTGCCCCTCGACGAACTCCGCGCCTACCGCAGCGCCTCGCCCGAGCCGGAGGACTTCGACGCCTTCTGGGCGAAGACCCTCGACGAGGCCCGCTCCCACGCCCTCGACGCGCGCTTCGAACGGGTCGAGGCGCACCTGGCGACGGTAGAGGTGTACGACGTCACCTTCGCCGGCTTCGGCGGCCACCCGGTCAAGGGCTGGTTCGTCATACCGGCCGGCGCGCGAGAACCGCTGCCGGTGGTGGTGGAGTTCCTCGGCTACGGCGGCGGGCGGGGCCTGCCGCACGCGCACCTGCTGTGGGCGTCGGCCGGGTTCGCGCACTTCGTGATGGACACGCGGGGCCAGGGCAGCGGGTGGGCCGTCGGTGACACGCCCGACCCCGTGGGCAGCGCGCCCTCGTACCCGGGCTTCCTCACCCGCGGCATCGAGGACCCGTACGCCTTCTTCTACCGGCGCGTGTTCACGGACGCCGTACGCGCCGTGGAGGCGGCCCGGTCGCACCCGCTGGCGGACGCGGCGCGTACCGCGGTCACCGGGGAGAGCCAGGGCGGCGGGATCACGCTGGCCGTCGCGGGCCTGGTCCCGGACCTGGCGGCGATCGCGCCGGACGTGCCGTTCCTGTGCGACTTCCCCCGGGCCACGACCATCACCGACCGCAACCCGTACCGGGAGGTGGCCGCGTACCTCAAGGCGCACCGCGGCCGCGCGGAGCGGGTGGCGGGGACGCTGGCGTACTTCGACGGGGTGCACTTCGCGGCGCGCGGCACGGCGCCGGCGCTGTTCTCCACCGCGCTGGAGGACCTGACGTGCCCGCCGTCGACGGTGTTCGCGGCGTTCAACGCGTACGCGCACGAGGACAAGGCCATCGAGGTGTACGACTTCAACGACCACGAGGGCGGGGGCGTCTTCCAGCAGGCGGTCCAGCTGCGCTGGCTGCCGGGCAAGCTGACGGCCTGACCGCCTGACGCCTGACCACCGCCGGACGGGCCCGACCACCGCCGGACGGCGCCGCACGCGGTCGCTGCCCCCGGGGAACCGGTGCTAGAAATGGGACATGAACGGACGTCTCGGACGACCCAGGCGCATGTCGGGCGCCCGGCTCCGTTCCCTGCTGCGGGCCCGCAGCGTGGCCGGGCAGGTGCTGCTGCTCCAGGTCGTCGTCGCGGTGCTGCTGATCGTCGCCGCGGTGGTCGCACTGGCGTTCCAGGAGCGGCGCGACGGCGAGCAGGAGGCGAAGAGCCGGTCGCTGGCCGCCGCCGAGTCCTTCGCGGACGCGCCGGGTACGGCGCGGGCGCTGACGTCGCCGGACCCGGGGGCCGCCCTGCGGGCCCACGCCGAGGAGGCGAGGCGAGGCGCGGGCGTGGACTTCTTCGTGGTGATGACGCCGGACGGCACGCGCCTCGTCGACACCGATCCGTCGCTGGTCGGCACGCGTGCCGAGGGGATCGAGCGGGCCGCCGGGGGCACGCCCTTCGCGGAGATCTTCGAGGGTGCCCCGAACGACGCGGCGCGGGCTGTCGTCCCCGTCGAGGACGCGGACGGCGACATCGTCGGTCTGGTGAGCGCCGGGGTGGAGATCGAGAACGTCGGGGCGGCCGTCAACCGCCACCTGCCGGCGCTGCTCGTCTCCGCGGCCGCCGCGCTGGCCCTGGCCGTCGGCAGCTCCGCGCTGGTGAGCCGGCGGCTGAGCCGCCAGACGCACGGCCTCGGCCCCACCGAGATGACCCGGATGTACGAGCACCACAACGCCGTCCTGCACGCCGTGCGCGAGGGCGTGATCCTGATCGGCGGCGACGGCCGCCTGACGCTCGCCAACGACGAGGCGCGCAGGCTGCTCGAACTGCCCGCGGCGGCCGAGGGGCGCCGCGTCACCGAGCTGGGCCTGGACGAGGACATCGCGGAGCTGCTGGCCTCCGGCCGTACCGTCACCGACGAGGTGCACCTCGCCGCCGACCGGCTGCTGGCCGTGAACACCCGCCCCACCGCCCCGTACGGCGGCGCCTCCGGCACGGTCGCGACGCTCCGCGACACCACCGAGCTGCGCGCGCTGTCGGGCACGGCGGAGGTGGCCCGGGAGCGGTTGAAGCTGCTGTACGAGGCGGGGGTGCGGATCGGCACCACGCTGGACGTGCGGCGGACCGCGGAGGAGCTGTCGGAGGTGGCGGTCCCGCGGTTCGCGGACTTCGTCACGGTGGAGCTGCTGGACCCGGTGCTGCGCGGCGAGGAGCCGACCGAGGAGCACACCGAGATGCGGCGCGCGGCCGTGAGCGGCATCCGCGAGGACCCGCCGCTGCAGCCGGTGGGCGACCTGATCAGGTTCGACGTGCCGACGACGCCGATGGCGGCCGCGCTGGCGACCGGGCACGCGGTGCTGGAGGCGGATCTGCGGGTGGCGCACGGCTGGCGGGCCCAGGACCCCGAAGGGGCCGACGTGGCGCTGGCGTACGGCATCCACTCGCTGATCGCGGTGCCGCTGCAGGCGCGGGGCGTGGTGATGGGCATGGCCAACTTCTGGCGTTCGGAGCGGCCCGAGCGGTTCGAGGAGGAGGACCTCGCCTTCGCCGAGGAGCTCGCCGCCCGCGCCGCCGTCGCGATCGACAACGCCCGCCGCTTCACCCGTGAGCACACCATGGCCGTCACACTCCAGCGGAGCCTGCTGCCCCGGGTGCTGCCCGAACAGGAGGCGCTGGAGGTCGCGTACCGCTACCTGCCGGCGCAGGCCGGGGTGGGCGGCGACTGGTTCGACGTGATCCCGCTGCCGGGCGCGCGGGTCGCGCTGGTGGTCGGCGATGTGGTGGGGCACGGCCTGCACGCCGCCGCCACCATGGGCCGGCTGCGTACGGCCGTGCACAACTTCTCGGCCCTCGACCTGCCGCCGGACGAGCTGCTGGGCCATCTGGACGAGCTGGTCTCCCGGATCGACGAGGAGGAGGCGGGCGACGGCGGCGGCGACGGCATCACGGGCGCCACCTGCCTGTACGCCATCTACGACCCGGTTGCCGGTCGCTGCTCCGTGGCGACGGCCGGGCACTTCGCCCCGGCGCTGGTCATGCCGGACGGGACGGTCGACTTCCCCCGGGTGCCGGTCTTCCCGCCGCTGGGCCTGGGCGGCGGGCCGTTCGAGACGGCCGAGATGCGCCTGCCGGAGGGCAGTCGGCTGGTGCTGTACACCGACGGCCTCATCGAGCACCGCCACCGCGACGTCGACACCGGTCTGCGCCTGCTGTGCGACACCCTGGCCGGGCACCGGGCGGACCGGACGGCGGAGGAGACCTGCCAGGCCGTCTTCAGCGCGATGCTGCCCCCGCACCGCAGGGACGACATCGCGCTGCTGGTGGCGCGCACGCGGCTGCTGGCCCCCGACCGGGTGGCGGACTGGGACGTGCCCGCCGACCCCGCGGCCGTCGCGCCCGTGCGCGCCGCGTGCGGCCGCCAGCTGGAGGCGTGGGGCCTGGGCGACATCGGGTTCACCACGGAGCTGATGCTCAGCGAACTGATCACCAACGCGATCCGGTACGGCTCCGAGCCCATCCACGTGCGGCTGCTGCGCGAGCGCAGCCTGATCTGCGAGGTGTCCGACGGCAGCAGCACCTCGCCGCACCTGCGGCGCGCGGCGACGACGGACGAGGGCGGGCGCGGGCTGTACCTGGTGTCGCAGTTCGCGGGGCGGTGGGGGACGCGGTACACGCCCACGGGGAAGGTGATGTGGACGGAGCAGCCCCTCACCGGCGGGCCGCAACCGGTGGCGGAGCTGCTGATGGACGACCTGTCCTGGTGACGGCGAGCCGGCCCGGCGGAGCGGGGGCCGGCCGTGAGCCCGGCGGAGCGGGGGCTACCCGCGGTGGGCGCAGCTCCAGGCGCCCATGCCCTGCTGGGCGGCGAGCCGCTTGGCGGTCGCGATCTGCTCGCTCTTGGTGGCGAGATCCGCCCGGGGCGCGTACCGGCGGCCTCCCGCCGCCTCCCAGCTGGACTGGGTGAACTGCAGGCCGCCGTAGTGGCCGTTGCCGGTGTTGGCCTTCCAGTTGCCGCTGGACTCGCACTGTGCGATGGCGTCCCAGTCGACGCGGGGTGCCGCGTGGGCAGCGGCGGCGGGTGCGGCGGCAACGAGGAGCACCAGGGCGTGCGCGGCGATCGCGGTCCGCAGCAGCGACCTGCGACGGCCGGCGGCCGCTGTGCCGACGGGGCCTGAGTTCGTTCGACGACGGGACATGGGCGTCCTTTCCCTCGGGGACCTGCCACGAGCCGGGCAGGGTGCTCCGACCGTAGAACCGGGTCTCCGGAGCGGCACGCGCAGTTGCGCCCATCGGGCTGTTGTGGTCGATGTATCGACAATTGACGCCCGGCGCTCGGGGAGCGTCGGTCATCGTGCCCGTACGGGGCGGGGCCAGGACACGGCGGTGGCGGCGGTGGCGGCGGCGACCGCTGCCAGGCGTGGGTAGTCGAGGGTGTCCGGGGTGTCGGTGGGCTGGTGGTAGTGAGGGTTACGGAAGTTCGCCGTATCGGTGAGCATCAGGGCCGGGATGCCCACGTTCCAGAAGGCCGCGTGGTCGCTGCGGTCGAGGTGGGCCAGCGGGGGCACCACGAGCCCGGCGAGCGCGCCCAGCGGGCCGAGCGGCCGTGGATCGCGCAGGGTGACGCAGGCCAGCGGCGGCCGCGCGGCGCCGGCCGCCCGGCGCCACAGCCGGGCGGCCGCGTCCGTCGCGCGGCGGTGCACCACGAGCGTGAAGTCGCCACGCAGCCCGCCGGCGCGGACCTCGGCGGCCACGCCGGGGAACGCCGCCTCGAAGCCCAGCGGCATCAGCTGGCTTCCGGGCTCGTCCGTGAAGAACCCGACCGACTCCAGGCAGATCATGCCCACGGCCCGCCGGCCGCGCCGCAGCCTCCGGGCCGCGTACCGGGCGCCGATCAGTCCGAGCTCCTCCATGTCGAGGACGGCGAGCGTGACCGGGGGCGGCTGCGGCAGTCCGGCGAGGAGCCGGGCGGCCTCCAGCAGCGCGGCGACGCCGGAGGCGTTGTCGTCGGCACCCGGGCTCGCCTCGACGGTGTCCAGGTGGGCGCCGACGACCACGGTCCCCCGGCTCGGGGCGCCCGGCAGGCGGGCCAGCAGGTTGGCGCCGGCCAGCCGCCGGTGCAGCCGGAACTCGAGCGGGAGCGCCTGGTGGCCCCGGCGGTCCGTGGAGCCCAGGCGGCACCGTACGTCGAACGGCTGCCGCTCGGTGCGCCAGCCCGCGGCGGCGAGCTCCCGCGCCACGTACGCCTCGGCCCGCCGCATGGTCTCGGGCGCGCGGGTCCGGCTGCGCGGCCCCTCGGCGAGGAACTCCACATCGCGCCGCAGGCGCGCCGGGTCCGCCCGTGCGCCGAGCTCCCGTACGAGCCCGGCCACGTCCGCGGCCGCGAAGGCACCGCTCATGGCACCACGGTGCTCCCCTTCGCGCGGCGCCACAATGGGAGGGGAAGCGAGGGCGAGGGAAGGGAGGGCGATCCCGGTGGCGTACGCGGCGGTGACCGCCTTGAGCCACGTCGGGCTGGTCCGGGAGCACAACGAGGACAGCCTGGCCGTCGGGCCGTGGACGCTCTGCGGCACGGTGACGGAGAGCCCCCAGACCCTGGTCTTCCCGCTGGGCACGCCGCTCGTCGTCGCGGTCGCCGACGGCCTCGGCGGCCAGCCGGCCGGCGAGGTCGCGAGCGCCCTGGTGGTGCGCCGCCTCTCCGCGCTCGGCCCCGCGCTGGACGGCGAGGACGCCGTCCGCGACGCGGTGGCCCACTGCAACCGCGCGGTGTACGCGGCGGCGGACGCCGATCCGGAGCTGCTGACCATGGGCACCACGGTGGCGGGCGCCGTGGTGCTGGCGGAGTCGCTGCTGGTGTTCAACGTCGGCGACAGCAAGGTGTACGCCGTGTCCGATGACGGTCTGCGCCAACTCAGCACCGACGACAGCCCGCCCCCGCCACCCGGGCGGCGCACCACGTCGGCCGTCACCCAGACACTCGGCGGCGGCCTCGCCTTCACCGCCGTCACCCCGCACGTGACGGCCTCCGCCCACTCCGCCGGCGACCGCCTCCTCATCTGCAGCGACGGCCTGACCGACCCCGTACCGGACGACGACCTCGCCTCCCTGCTGCGCGTGTACGACGACGGCCGGGCCGCCTTCGAACTCTGGAAGGCCGCGATCGACGCGGGCGGCCCCGACAACATCACCCTCGCCCTCCTCCGCATCGGCGCCTGACCCGGCCGGCCGCGCCCGCGACGCGTTCGTCGCGGGCGGTCGGGGCCGGCGAGCGGCGGACTTCCCGGAATCGTCCCGTGATGGACGCGCCCGTGTGCCCGCCCGGCACGCCTGATGGCACCGTCCGGGGGGAACGTCCGTACGGAGGGGCACCTGCCCCGGAGACGACAGACAGGCGATCATGGTCCGTGTACTGCTCACACGGGACCGATACGGAGGAGTGGACAGATGCCGAACGAGCGCGCGGGACAGCAGGCGCGGCCGGAGGACCTCGTCGATGTGGCCCGGCTGGTGACCGCGTACTACACCGTGCACCCCGATCCGGCGGAGGCGGGCCAGCGGGTGGCCTTCGGCACGTCGGGGCACCGCGGGTCGTCCCTCGCGGCGGCGTTCAACGAGGACCACATCGCGGCGACGAGCCAGGCGATCTGCGAGTACCGGGCCCGGCAGGGCACCGACGGGCCGCTGTTCCTGGGGGCGGACACCCACGCCCTGTCGGAGCCCGCGCGGGTGACGGCCGTCGAGGTGTTCGCGGCCAACGGCGTGACCGTGCTCATCGACGCGGGCGACGGCTACACGCCGACGCCCGCGGTGTCGCACGCCATCCTCACCCACAACCGCGGGCGCGCCTCCGGCCTGGCCGACGGCGTGGTGGTCACCCCCTCGCACAACCCCCCGGCGGACGGCGGGTTCAAGTACAACCCGCCGAGCGGCGGCCCGGCCGGCTCCGAGGCGACCGGCTGGATCCAGGAGCGGGCCAACGAGATCATCACGGGCGGGCTGAAGGAGGTGCGCCGGCTGCCCTACGCCCGCGCGCTGGCGGCACCCACGACGGGCCGGTACGACTTCCTCGGCGCGTACGTGCGCGACCTGCCCTCCGTCCTGGACCTGGACGCCGTACGCGCGGCGGGCGTACGGATCGGCGCCGATCCGCTGGGCGGGGCGTCGGTGGCGTACTGGGGGCGGATCGCCGAGGAGCACCGGCTCGACCTGACGGTGGTGAACCCGCACACGGACCCGACGTGGCGCTTCATGACGCTGGACTGGGACGGGAAGATCCGGATGGACTGCTCGTCGCCGTACGCCATGGCCTCGCTGATCGAGGGCCGCGACCGCTTCGCCATCGCCACCGGCAACGACGCGGACGCCGACCGCCACGGCATCGTGACGCCGGACGGCGGGCTGATGAACCCCAACCACTACCTGGCCGCGGCGATCGACCACCTCTTCCGCCACCGCGAGCAGTGGCCGGCGAGCGCGCGGGTCGGCAAGACCCTGGTGTCCTCCGGCATGATCGACCGCGTCGCCGCCGACCTCGGACGCGAACTGGTCGAGGTGCCCGTCGGTTTCAAGTGGTTCGTGGAGGGGCTGGCCGACGGCTCGCTGGGCTTCGGCGGGGAGGAGTCGGCCGGGGCGTCGTTCCTGCGCCGCGACGGCTCGGTGTGGACCACCGACAAGGACGGCATCGTGCTGGCGCTGCTCGCCTCCGAGATGCTGGCGGTGACGGGCCGCACGCCCAGCGAGCGGTACGCCGCGCTGACCGCCCGCTTCGGCGAACCGGCGTACGCCCGCGTCGACGCGCCCGCCACCCGCGAGGAGAAGGCCGCGCTGAGCCGCCTCTCCCCCGCCCAGGTGACCGCCGACACCCTCGCCGGCGAGCCGATCACCGCCGTCCTCACCGAGGCGCCCGGCAACGGCGCGCCCATCGGCGGCATCAAGGTGTGCACCGCCAACGCGTGGTTCGCCGCCCGCCCTTCGGGCACCGAGGACGTCTACAAGGTGTACGCCGAGTCGTTCCAGGGCCCCGAGCACCTGGCGCGGGTGCAGGAGGAGGCCCAGGCCGTCGTATCGGCGGCCCTGAGCGGCTGACACCACGCCCTCCCCGGCAACCGGCCGCCCCGCGTCACCGGTTCGCCCCCTTCCGGCGGGCGCGGGGCGGTCCGCGGTGTCACGCTGCTGCGGTAAGCCTGCGGTAGGCGGTACGCCGCGGTACGCCGCACCAGCGACGCGAGGAATCACCGTGATCACCACTGACTTCGTCCAGGGCTCTCCCTGCTGGATCGACCTCGGCGCACCCGACGTCGCGGCGGCGGCCGACTTCTACGGTTCCGTGTTCGGCTGGGAGTTCCAGCCCATGGGGGCCGACGCGCCCGACTTCGGCTTCCTGACGCTGGACGGCAAGAGGATCGCCGGCCTCGGCCCGCTCACCGAGGAGGGGGCCCGCTCCGCCTGGATGATCTACTTCCTTACGGACGACGTCGACGCCACGACCGAGGCGGTGCGGCGGTCGACCGGCCAGGTGAGGGTCGCGCCCACGGACGCCGACGGGGAGGGCCGGATGGCCCAGTTCACCGATCCGCAAGGAGGGCAGTTCGCCGTCTGGCAGCCCAGCACGTTCAAGGGCATGGACGCCGTGGACGCGGTGGGGGCCCTGTGCTGGACGGAGCTGATGACGACGGACGCGACGGCGGCCAAGGAGTTCTACGGGAGCCTGTTCGGCTGGCAGACGCAGGACATGGACCTGCCGGGCGGCGGCGGAACGTACTCGCTGATCACCCCGGCGGGCCAGCCGGAGGAGCGGATGCACGGCGGGCTCATGCAGCTCCCGGCCGAGCAGTTGTCGTTGACCGGTGGCCGTGCCTACTGGCACCCCGTCTTCGGGTCCGAGGACTGCGACGAGACGGTCGCCCGGGTCACCTCGAAGGGCGGCACCGTGCAGATGGGGCCGGAGGACGCGGAGGGCGTCGGACGGCTGGCGGTCTGCGTCGACCGGGCGGGCGCGGACTTCGTGGTGCTCACGCCGGTCGAGCAGAGCTGACGCACCACCCCCTCCGTCCCTTCCGCCCCTTCCGCGGCCCGTTCACCCGGACGGGTGGCCATCGGTGTGAACACCGCCGAACGGGCCGTACGCCCGGCACTCCGGTGGCGATCATGCAACGGTGATCAGCCAACGCCACCACACCGGCCGCCGACGGGCCCTCCTCGCGGCCGGCCTCGCCGTGCTCAGCCTGTCGTCGGCGCAGTCCGCGCTGCCCGCCGCCGCCCAGGGCGCGCACGCGCCGTCGGCGCCGTCCTCGCACGCCGCCCCTCCGCGCCTCGTGACCCCGGCGGAGGCGCGCGTCGACGCCCTTCTGGAGGCCATCCGCCACCGGCCCGCCCGGCTGCGGGAGTTCTTCCGGAACCTGCCCAAGGGCGGCGACCTGCACAACCACCTCTCCGGCGCCGTCTCCACGGAGTATCTGATCCGGCTCGCCGGAGAGGACGGCCTGTGCGTCGACGAGGCGACGATGACCGCCGTGGAGCCGCCCTGCGGGCCGGGCAGGCGTCCGGCCGCCGACGCCGCGAGCGATCCCGCGTTCCACCGTGCGCTGGTGCGGGCGTGGTCCATGGAGGGCTTCCCCGAAGGGGAGCCGGGCCACGACCACTTCTTCGCCACCTTCGGGAGGTTCGGCGCGGTGACCTGGCGCCACCGCGGCAAGCTGCTGGCCGAGGTCGCCGACTCCGCGGCCGCGCAGAACCAGTCGTACCTGGAGACGATGGTGAGCCCGGCCTCCGAGGGGGCGAAGGAGCTCGCGACGGAGGTCGGCTGGGACGCGGACCTCGCCAGGCTGCACGGCAAGCTGCTGGCGGGCGGGAAGCTCGACCGGCTGGTCGCCGAGGCTCGCGCGGAGGCCGACGACGCGGACCGCGAGTTCCGTGCGGCGGCGCGCTGCGGCACCGCGCGGCCCGCTCCCGGCTGCCGGCTGACGGTCCGCTGGATCTCGCAGGTGTCGCGGGGCAGCGCGCCGGAGCGGGTCTTCACGCAGATGGCGCTGGGGATGCGGCTGGCGGAGCGCGACCCGCGGTTCGTGGCGGTCAACCTGGTCCAGCCGGAGGACTGGGAGAGCTCCCTGCGCGACTACCGCCTGCAGATGCGGATGCTCGCCCATCTGCACCGCGTCTACCCCCGGGCCCACCTCACCCTGCACGCGGGTGAGCTGTGGCCGGGCCTGGTCAAGCCGGAGCACCTGACCTTCCACATCGGCGAGGCGGTGAACGTCGCCGGCGCCGAGCGCATCGGTCACGGCGTCGACCTGGTCCACGAGGACGACTGGCAGCGCCTGGCGCGCACGATGGCCGCCCGCGAGGTGGCGGTGGAGGTGCCGTTCACGAGCAACGCCCAGATCCTCGGTGTGAAGGGCGAGGAGCACCCCTTCTCCACCTACCGCGAGTACGGCGTGCCCGTCGTGCTGTCCACCGACGACCCCGGTGTCTCGCGCATCGACATCAGCCACGAGTACCAGTACGCCGCCACCACCTACGGCCTGCGCTACCCGGAGCTGAAGGACCTGGCGCGGGCGTCCTTGGAGTACGCCTTCCTGCCGGGCCGGAGCCTGTGGCGGGGCAACCCCACCCGGGAGGGCTACCGGCCCGTCGCGGAGTGCCGCCCGGAGCCGTCCGGTCTCCGGGCGCCCGGCGCCGCCTGCCGGGAGCTGCTGGCCGCCAGCCCGAAGGCGGCCGTCCAGTGGCGGCAGGAGGTGGCCTTCGCCGCCTTCGAGCGGAGGTTCCGCGCCGGAGCGTGAACCCCCCTGGCACAGCGGGGGCCACCACGACACCGGCGGCGGCGATCACGGCCCGCTCGCTCAGGTAGAGCTCAGGTAGAAGCGGATGGTGGTGCCGTTGTCGCCGGTGTGGAACCGCACGAGGTCCGAGAGGTGGTGGACGAGCAGGAGCCCCCGCCCGCCGGGCTGGTGCGGCGGCGGGGGCGTCCCGCACCGTGACATGGGTGTCGGGGGCGACGCCCTCGGGGGCGCGGATCTCGTCGGGCCAGAGCAGGCCGTGCATGGCG
>NZ_JBEXNO010000024.1:0-77202 GCF_040611175.1 Streptomyces sp. NPDC003036
GTCACGCCGCGGCCGTCGGCCTTCGGGTACTTCTTGACGAAGTCCACCGCGCCGGTCTCGAAGGACGGGTTGTACGGCTCCGCGTCCGCGGCCGGGTCGGCGGCGAGCAGGGACGCGCCGGTGTCGAGCGCCGCGTCGTCCTCGGCGTACAGCGCGGCGGCCAGCGCCTTGTCGACCGCGGTACTCATCGCGGCCGCTCACCGAGCGCCCGGCGCGCCCGGCCGCCCGGCGCCCCGGTCCATCCGCCCCTACGCGACCCCACCGCCATCACCGTGCCTCCTCACCACCGCTTCCCCACCCAGCACCATGGTCGCAGCCGCCACTGACAACCGGCCTCCGGCGGTGTCAGGCCCGGTCAGGCCACCGCCGGCGGCCAGTGGGACAGCACCGCGTCCAGCGCGTCGACCGCACGCCTCCACGACGCGTCGACGTCGCGCGGGTGGGCGAAGCCCGACGCCGCCTCGATGCCGGCCCAGCCGTGGAACGTGCTGCGCAGCAGCCGGACCGCGTCCGTCAGGTCCGGCTCGGTCAGGCCGTAGCCGCTCAGCACGGCGGTCGTGGTCTCGATGGAGCGCAGGTGGCCGGGCGACTCGGCGATCACGGCCGGATCCAGCCGCAGCTGGTACGCCGCGTACCGCCCGGGGTGCTCCAGGGCGAAGGCCCGGTACGCGTCGGCGAAGGCGCGCAGCGCGTCACCGCCGGCGCGGCCCGCGACGGCGGACGTGAGGCGGTCGGCGAACTCGCGGGCGGCGAGGACCGCGACCCGGGTGCGCAGGTCGGCGAGGCTCTTGACGTGCGAGTACAGGCTCGCGTCCTTGACTCCGAAGCTCCGCGCCACGGCCGACACGGTGACCTTCTCCAGGCCCACCTCGTCCGCCAGATCCGCCGCCGCCCGCGTCAGCCGGTCGGCCGTCAGCCCGGCACGCGCCATGAGTCACCCTTCGTCCGTCCCGGAATTCCGCGCCACCTTACCGGCACCCGGGATGGCCGGGATTGTCAGTGCCGGGTGCCAGACTCGCCCGTGTGAACGAACGCTGGCTCGTGGACGGCACCGAGGGCGGCGGGGCGCGGCTCGCCCCCCTCGGGCCCGACGGGCTGCCCGCCGGGCCCGTGCTGACCGAGCCGGACCTCGTCGAGGCGGTGCGCTCCCGCCCGCACGTCGGCCGGTGGGTGTGGCGCTCCACGGCCGCGCTCCACCCCCGGCTGCTGGCCGCCGGCGTCCGGGTGGAGCGGTGTTACGACATCGAGGCCGCCGAGCAGCTGCTGCTCGGGCACGAGGGCCGCCTCGGCGAGCCGCGCTCGGCCGCCGCGGCCTGGGCGCGGCTGCACGGCCTCCCCGTACCGCCCGATCCGCCGCCGAGGGCTGCCGAGCCCGGCTCGCAGACCCCGTTGTTCGAGCCGCGGCCGTCGGCGGTCCCCTTCGAGGCGCTGCTGGAGGTGTACGCGGACCAGGGGCGACGACACGAGGCCGCCGAGCACCCGGGCCGGATGCGGCTGCTGACCGCGGCCGAGTCGGCGGGGATGCTGGTGGCCGCCGAGATGACCCGGGCGGGGCTGCCGTGGCGGGCGGACGTCCACCGGGCGGTGCTGCGTGAGCTCCTGGGCGAGCGGTACGCGGGCGGGGGCGAGCCGCGCCGGCTGGCGGAGCTGGCGGACGAGGTGTCGGCGGCGTTCGGCCGCCGGGTGCGCCCGGACCTGCCCGCCGATGTGGTCAAGGCGTTCGCGGAGGCGGGGATCAAGGTGCGCTCGACGCGCCGCTGGGAGCTCGCCGAGCTCGACCACGCGGCGGTCGTGCCGCTCCTCGCCTACAAGAAGCTGTACCGGATCTGGACGGCCCACGGCTGGGGCTGGCTCCAGGACTGGGTGCACGACGGCCGCTTCCGCCCGGAGTACGTGCCGGGCGGCACGGTCAGCGGCCGCTGGACGACCAATGGCGGCGGGGCGCTCCAGATCCCACGGGTGATCCGCCGCGCGGTCGTGGCCGACGAGGGCTGGCGGCTGGTGGTGGCGGACGCGGACCAGATGGAGCCCCGCGTGCTGGCGGCCATCTCGCGCGACCCGGGCCTGATGGAGGTGGCGGGACACGAGGACGATCTCTACACGCGCCTCTCCGACCGCGCCTTCTCCGGCGACCGGGCGCACGCCAAGCTGGCGCTGCTCGGCGCGATCTACGGGCAGACCAGCGGCGACGGCCTGAAGAACCTGGCGGCGCTGCGCCGCCGCTTCCCCCGGGCGGTGGCGTACGTGGACGACGCGGCGAAGGCGGGCGAGGAGGGCCGGCTGGTGCGGACCTGGCTGGGCCGGACGAGCCCCCGCGCGGCGGGCGCGGCCGAGGCGGACGAGGCGGGCATCCCCCAGGAGGGCGGCACGGAGGAGCCGCTCTCCGACGACGGCTTCACGCCGGGCTACGCGTCGGTGAACGCCCGTGCGCGCGGCCGGTTCACCCGGAACTTCGTGGGGCAGGGCTCCGCCGCCGACTGGGCGCTGCTGATGCTGGCCGCGCTGCGCCGGTCGCTGGCGGACATGCGGGCCGAGCTGGTGTTCTTCCAGCACGACGAGGTGATCGTGCACTGCCCGGCCGAGGAGGCCCCGGCGGTCGCCGAGGCGATCCGCGCGGCCGGGGACGCGGCCGGGCGGATCGCGTTCGGGGAGACACCGGTGCGGTTTCCGTTCACGACGGCGACGGTGGAGTGCTACGCCGACGCCAAGTGAGGCGCAGACGGGGACGGGCCCCGCATCCGTGGATTCGGATGCGGGGCCCGCCCCTGTGGTCACACCGACAGGCTGGGCGCGTCTTAGTCGACGGCGGCGCTGAAGTTCTCGGAGATGACGTTCTCGAGGATGTGCGACAGGGGGGCGTCACCCCTGACCGCCGTGGAGTTCTCCGTGCACTGCTGGTTCTGCTTGTCGCTGAGGATGTCCTGAACACCGATGTTGATCAGGGCCACGATGTTCTGGACGTTCTGGATGGGCACAGCGACGCAGGGCTTGTTGAGCGTCCCCTGAATGAGCCCGATCTGCGGGCTCATGTGGCCACCGGTGACGGTGTTGCCGTACACCTGCTTCGAGAAGTTGCCGTTCTGCGTGTCCACCCCGTGGTCACCCACCGCGGCGGCCATCGGCGCGGAGGCGCCCAGGACGACCGCGGCCATGCCGGCGGTAGCCAGAACCTTCTTGATCATGGTCCATCCTTCTCGTCGAGAGACCCGCTGCTCGGGTCGTCCTGCCGCGCCCACTCGGGGAGGGCGCCGTGCGGTTACTGAAGTCTTCGTGCGTGCGGCCGTGTGTGGCCGCGGAGGGGACCGGCCCGCGCGGACGTCTCGCGGACCGGTGGCCACACGTCTTAGTCGACGGAGGCGGCGCCGTTCTCCGAGAGGACGTTCTCGAGGATGTGCGACAGGGGGGCGTCACCCCTGACCGCCGTGGAGTTCTCCGTGCACTGCTGGTACTGCCTGTCGCTGAGGATGTCCTGAACACCGATGTTGATCAGGGCCACGATGTTCTGGACGTTCTGGATGGGCAGAGCGATGCAGGGCTTGTTGAACGAGCCCTGGATGAGCCCGATCTGCGGGCTCATGTAGCCGCCGGTGTAGGTGTTGCCGTACGACTGGGTGGCGAAGTTGCCGTTCTGCGTGTCCACCCCGTGGTCGCCCACCGCGGCGGCCATCGGCGCGGAGGCGCCCAGGACGGCCGCGGCGACGCCGGCGGTAGCCAGAACCTTCTTGATCATGGTCCATCCTTCTCGTCGAGAGACCCTGTGCTTGGGTCGTTCTGATCAACAGCCCAGAGCGGTTTCAGTTGCGCGTTGTCACTCGAAGAGCTCAATCAGGAAAAGACGGACTCACCGTTTTTACGACCATAGTTTTGTCTTTGTCTGACTCCGCCCCCAGCGGGTACACATGCGGTATGGACGCTCTCATGACGAACAGCATGGAGTTGGCCGAGAGGGACCATCTTGTGGGGATCGGCCCGCTCGTGGCCGGGATCATCCTCGTCGGGTTCCTGATCGGCGCGTTCTGGCTGGGCCGGCGCATCCGGTCGCGGGAGCCCGCCCCGCCGAGGGCCGAGGAACAGCCGCACCGGCCGGCGGACGCGGGCCTGCCGGGCGAGGCCGAGGGCTACCGCAGGCCGGCCGAGCTGTCCGAGCGTGAGGACCGGGTGATGCCGTACGAGCTGAAGCACGAGAACACGGAGCCGGACACGTCGCCGCGGACCGAGGACGACCAGAAGTGGCGCGGCGCGCCGAGCGGCGGCTTCGGCAGCGGCGGCCCCACCACGGGCGGCTGAACCCCGCGCCGACCCATCGCCCGCCCCCGGACCGCCGGGGGCGGGCGATCGTTTCGGGGTGGCCCGCACGGGCACCCGGGGGGCATGCCCAGCACGGACCCCGTCGGCGGCCTCGGTACGGACCTCAAGGCGCGCGCCGCGCACACGCCCGCACGGGTCGGCGGGCGCGACGCCGCACGGGTCGCCGCGCAGATGCTCGCGCCGGCCCTCGCCGCCGGCCTCCCCGCCGGGCGCCGGGCCACGATGGCCCTCGCCGAGCGGTCCGCGGCCGACCGGCGCGCGACCGGGCTCCTCACCGCGCTGCGCGACCGCTACGGCCCCGGCCCGCTGCGCCTCGACCTGGGCGGAAGGCACCTCGCGGTCGTGCTCCACGCCGAGGACGCCCGGCACGTCCTGGACGGCACGCCGGACCCGTACGCCCCGGCCACCCGCGCCGGGGGCGCCGCGACCGCACACTTCCGGCCGCACGGCGTACTCACCTCGCACGGGACGCGGCGCGACGAGCGGCGCCCGTTCAACGAAGGCGTGCTGGAGTACGGGCAGCAGCTGCACAGCCTGGCTCCGCACTTCGTGCGTGCGGTGCGGGAGGAGACCGGGCGGCTGCTCGGCGCGGCCACCGCGGGTGACGGCGAGATCGGCTGGAGCGCGTTCCGGGAGGCGTGGGACCGCACCGCGCGGCGCGTCGTGCTCGGCGACGCCGCCCGTGACGACACCGACCTCACCGCGGCGCTGGGGCGGCTGCGCTCGGCCCGGACGGCCACCGGGCCGGGGGACCGTTTCGCGCGCAGGGTGCGCGACCACCTGGACCACGCGGAGCCGGGCAGCCTCGCCGTGGAGATCGCGCGTGGGGCGGCGAGCGCGGCGGGAGGCGCCGGGGCGGTGGACCCGGTGGGGCAGGTGCCGCACTGGCTGCTCGCCTTCGAGGAGGCCGGCACCGCGGTGTTCCGCACCCTCGCCGTGCTCGCCACGCACGAGCCGCAGACCGGGCAGGTCCGAAACGAACTGGCCGTCACCGACCTCACCGAGCCGCACCTCCTGCCGTACACGCGTGCCTGCGTCCTGGAGTCCGTACGGCTGTGGCCGACCACGCCGTTCCTCGTGCGCGAGTCGGTGCGCGACACCGTCTGGGGCGAGGAAACCCTCCCGGGCGGGACGGAATTCCTGATCTACGCGCCGCTCTTCCACCGGGACGAGGCCCTGCCGTACGCGGACCGCTTCACGCCGGAGATCTGGATGGACGGGACCGCGCAGGACACCGAGGCGCTGATGCCGTTCGGCGCGGGCCCCGGCGAGTGCCCCGGCCAGGACCTGGTGCTGCTGGTCGCCTCGACGACGCTCGCCGCGCTGCTGGAGCGCCACACGTACCTGCCGTACCGCCCCGGCCTGCTGCGGCCCGACCGGCCGCTGCCCCGCACCCTCGACCACTTCGGCCTGCGCTTCGTGGCACTTCCGCACATTTCGCGCGGGTGGCTGTGACATGATGCGAGAGCCTCGCCACGGCTGTGAACGGAAAGGTCCGGCATGGCTTCTCGCTCCGGGAAATGGCAGCGCGTGCCCCTCATTCCACAGAGCAGGCAGGCGACGGGGACCGAACCGTCGCCCGTCTATTCCGCGCTGATGCGCGAATGGAGAGCGCAGGGGCGTGCGGTCCCCGGAGTTCCGGACCACGAATGGCAGGCTCTGGTATCCCGCCCCGTCTGGCCCAGCCGTTGAGCCATTCGCCGGGTGCGCCCTTCCGCGTTCGGGTGAATCAGTGCGGAAATCAGCCTCAATGATGTCTTTCTGCTTTCACTTTCGTTCTGATTTTCGCAGTGGAAGCCGAGCCCCACATCGCGGGCTCGATCGTCACGAAATCCGTGGCATGACTTCCTCCTGCGGAAAGGAAGCCGAACTATGAAGTGCAAGAAGGCTGTGGTGGCCATCGCCGGTCTGGTCATGGCGCTGGGCGCGGCCGCGCCCGCCGCCGCTGACGCCGAGGCCAACGGTGTCGCCGCCAACAGCCCGGGGATCCTCTCGGGCAACGTCGTCCAGGTGCCCATTCACGTGCCGATCAACATCTGCGGCAACACGATCAACATCGTCGGCCTGCTCAACCCGGCCTTCGGGAACGTCTGCATCAACTCCTCGAAGGACGGCTCCGACAAGGAGAAGTGAGCGCGGCGGGCGTGATGTAGCGCCTCTGCCCCGATCGGTCAGCCAGATCCGAAGCCGGTCCCGAACGCTTGATCCGGGGCCGGCTTCGTGCGTCCGCGGGGCTCCGCTGCCCCAAGCGGGCGATGAATTCCACCAACGGTCTACGGAAAGGCGGATCCGCATTCCCGATCGGCCTCTTGGTCATACTTTTGATCCATCCGACGGACGGCCCGGGTGCCGTGCCGCGCGAAGGAGCAGAGATGGCCGATCGGAAAAGACGGAGAACGCGTACGTGGCCGACGGCGCTCGCCGCCGGTCTCCTCGTCTCGGGAGCCTTCGTGACACCCCCGGCCCACGCCGCCGAACCGCCCGCGCCGACGGAACCGCCTCCGGTCACGGCGCCGGTCACGGCACCGGCGCTGGGCGCGTATCTGCACTACGGCCCGCCCGGGATCCGGCGGATGACGGAACTGCAGCAGTGGCTCGGCGGCACCGAACTGCGGGTGGGCCACACCTACCTGCCGGGCGACCTGTGGAGCAACATCGAGGGCCTCCCCGGCTTCCTGCGGCCCTGGGCGGAGTGGCGGCGCGCCCGCGAGGACCGGCTGTTCGTGCTCAACGTCCCCATGCTGCCGCGCAACGAGGACCGCCTTCCGGACCCGGTCGTGCGCCAGATGCTGCGGCTCGGCGCGGCGGGGGCGTTCGACCACCACTTCCGGACGCTCGCCGAGCGGCTCGTACGGCTGGAGGCGCCGGACACCGTCCTCGTCCTGGGGTGGGAGATGAACGGCATCACGTACACGCACCGGTGCGGGCCGGACCCGGAGGCGTGGAAGACGTACTGGCGGCGCATCGTCACCGCCATGCGGGCCGTGCCGGGGCAGCGGTTCCGGTTCGACTTCGCGCCGAGCCGCGGGACGGACGCCGTTCCGTGGACCGAGTGCTATCCCGGGGACGACGTCGTCGACATCGTCGGGATGGATTCCTACGACCAGCCGCCGGGCGAGACCTTCGACGAGATGGTGGAGCAGCCTTACGGGCTGCGCCATCACGTGGAATTCGCCGCGGCCCGCGGAAAGCCGATCTCGTACCCCGAGTGGGGCCTGTTCCGCAACGGCGACAATCCCGAGTACATGCGGCGGATGCTGAACTGGATCGCCGAGCACAAACCGCTCTACCACACCATCACGGACTACTGCCCGCACGGCGTCTGGCAGTGCGACGACAATCCGAAGTCGTCGGAGGTGTTCCGGACGATGCTGTCGCTGCCCCGGCCGCAGCCGAAGCCCGAGGAGACCGAGCCCGGGGGCGGAGGCGGGACCGGGCCCGTACCGGAGCCGGTGGAGCCCAAGCCGGTGCCCGTCGAACCGGGGCCCGTCGAACCGGGGCCCGCCGCGCCCCCGTCGGCCGCCTGCCGGGTCGTGGACCTCGGCCCGTGGGTCCGCAAGTGGATCGGGACCACGCTCTGCGTTCCCGTCGAGTGGTGGCAGCACAGCCGGGCCTGACCCGGCTCAGGCCTCCCCGCGCCGCTCGCGCGCCACGTCCGCGGCCCAGCCGCGGGCGCCCGCGTACGCCGCCCGCAGCAGCAGGGCCGGGGCCATCCGGCGGCGCGCCAGCAGCAGCCGCTGGTTGCGGACGGGCGCCGGGCGCCACTGGCGCTTGTACGGCTCGGTGCCGCGCAGCAGGCTGAGCGTGGCCCGGCCGTTCGCGCTGCACTCCGTCGCGCAGTTGCGCAGCAGCATCGCCGTCACGTCCACCTTGCCGGCGCGCAGGGCCGGATCGGCCCCGTACAGGTAGGCGCCGCACAGCCTCGGCGACATCAGAGTGAGGTCGGCGGCGACCACGTCACCGCCGATGCGGAACTCCGTCACCATGGCGTTGCCCGACTCGACCATGGGCCGCACGGCCCGTTCGAGGTGCTCGGCGAACCGGGCGCTGAGGTGCTCCGCCGTCACCCCGCGCCCCGCCCACTGCCGTTGGTGCAGGTGCAGGAGGCGCTTCAGCGCCTGCGGCACCTCGGCGGCCGGGACGACGCGCTGCTGGACGCCGAGCCTGTCGATCTTGCGCAGCTTGGAGCGGGACCGCTGCGCCCGCGCCGACGGGAGGCGCCCGACCAGTTCGTCGATGGTGAGGGCGGGCAGCTCCAGGCAGATGGAGTCGGGCAGCCTGCGGCGCGGGCCGCGCCAGCACGCGTAGACCCGCTCGGCGGCCGCCCCCGCGCGCACCTCCCGCAGGTCCAGTACGGCGGTACGGGTGAGGTCGCCGAGCGCCCGGGCCAGCTCGGGGACGGCCTGCGCGCACGCGTCGTCGACGAGTACGTCCGAGAAGTCGGTGATGCTTCCGCCCAGGTGGGTCAGCACCGGCACCGGGCCCGGCACCAGCCGCAGCGGCGCCGCCGCGACGAGCCGCCCGTGCCGGCGTACCAGGACGAGACGGAGACGGCCCGGGGTGCCGTACGACACCCACCAGGAGTGCAGCCAGGAGTGTGCCTGGAACGGGGTGGCGGCCTCGCACCGCCGGTACAGGTCCGCCCACTCGCCCGCGAGCCGCCCGAACTCCTCGCCATCCCGGCAGACGGTCGTCTCCCAGCTCATACCGCCTCCGGCCGCGCGCCCGACGGATGCGCCGCCGCGGACGCCGCCGCGGGCGACACCGGGCCGGGCAGGGCCGGACGCCGGTCCGGCGCCACGACGCCGTGGCGCGGCCGGGCCAGCAGCGCCAGCCCGCCCAGCAGGCCGCCCGCGCAGCCGCCGACGAGCGCGGCGAGCGGCGCGGACGGCGACACCGGGCTCGTCGGCCGGGCGGCCCGGGCGAACTGGAGGACCTTCACACCGGTGCTCTTCTCGGTGTGGCCGCCCTTCTGTACGAGGGCCCTCGCCACCGCGTCGGCCAGGGCGGCCGCGGTCGCCGGGTCCGCCGCCCGGCCGGTGAGGGAGATCATCGGGGCGTCGGGCGAGGTCGCCGCCTGCACGCTCGCGCGCAGGGTGCTCGCCGGAACGCCCGCCTCCACCTGCGCGTCGCCGGTGACCGCGACATCGGTGGCGACCCGCCCGTACGCCTGCGCGAGCCCCATCGCCGCGGCCGGGTCGGACCCCTCGGCCGCCACGACGACGACATGGCTGGTCGCCGCGTACTCCGGGGTCTTCAGCAGGCCGTACGCGCCGCCGCAGGCGACCCCGAGCAGCACGGCCACCGCGACGAACCACCGGCGGTGACGCGCCTTCAGGACGGTGCTCCTCAGTCTGGTCAGCCAGCCGATCACCCGGCGTACGACGAGGGAATGAGGGGTCATCGTTCACTCACTTCGCAGTAGTTCGTGACAGCTCGTGATAGAGGGACAGCAACTGCCGCGCGGTGTGCGCGATGTCGTAGCGGTGTACGGCGGCGGACACGGGCAGCCGCCCACCCGGCGGGGTGTCCAGCGCGGCGGCCACCCCGGCGGCCACCTCGGCGACCGACCCGCCGATCCGCCGCGCCCCCGGCGCCTCGCCGGGCGGCAGGCCGTCGAGCGCGGGGCACGCCACGTACCGCACGGGCAGCCCGGCGGCCAGCGCCTCGACGCACGCGAGCCCGAAGGCCTCGTCCGCCGACGCCGACACGAAGACGTCCATCGCCGACAGCAGCTCCGGCAGCCCGCGCGCCACCGCGCCCGCCCACACCACCCGCTCCGCGACCCCGCACGCGACGGCCAGCCGCTCCAGCGCCTCCCGCTGCTCGCCCTCGCCGACCAGCAGCAGCCGGGTGCCGGGCGGCAGGTGGGCCAGCGCGCGGATCAGCGTGTCGAACCGCTTGCCCGGCACCAGGCGGCCCACCCCGCCGACGACGTACGCGTCGGGCGCCAGGCCCAGCCGCCGCCGCGCCGCCCGCCGCGCGCGCGGGTCGAAGGCGAAGCGGGCGGCGTCGATGCCGTTCGGCACGGTCCGGACGCGCGCCGGGTGCACGCCCCACGCGGCCAGGCGCCGGGCGACCGCGTCGGAGACGGCGACAGTCGCCGTGCCGAGCCGCTCACCGGCCAGGTACAGGGCGCGGGCGCCGGCGCCGAGCGGGCGGCCCTCGATCTGGTCCTCGCCCAGCGAGTGCTCGGTGGCGACGACCGTGCGCACCCCGGCCAGCCGGGCGGCGATCCGCCCGTACAGGCACGCCCGGTACAGGTGCGTGTGGACGACGTCGTAACCGCCCTGCCGGACCAGCCGGGTCAGGCGGGGCAGGGCGGTCAGGTCGCGGTTGCCGCGCATGCCGAGGTGCGTGACCGGAAAGCCGTCGGCGCGCAGGGCGTCGGCGACCGGGCCCGGGTTGGTGAGCGTGACGACGCCGCTGGTGGTGGCGTGGCGCATGTGCGGGAGCAGCAGGCGCAGCTGCTGCTCGGCGCCGCCGATGCCGAGGCCCGTGATGACGTGCAGGACTCTGAGCCGTCCGGTCACGGCGCCGACACCGACACCGGAACCGGCGCCAGGTCCACGGCGGCGCGCCGCACCGCGTGCAGGCGGCGCTTGGCGCGCAGGCGCCAGCCGCCGTCCCGCTCGCCGATGTGCACCCGGGGCAGCGCGAGGAGGCCGGCCAGCTCCGCCGGGGGGTCGATGGCGCAGCCGTACGCGTACCCCGCCTCCCGTACGGCCGCCGCCACGCGCGCGTCGAGGTGGCCGTACGGGTAGCAGAAGCCTTCCGGGGCCCTGCCCGTGATCGTACGGAGCAGCTCCCTGCTGCCGGCGACCTCCTCGCGTACGACGGCGTCACGGGCGGACGTCAGCGAGACGTGCCGCAGTCCGTGCGAGGCGACTTCCATCCCGGCGGCGGCGCAGCGGCGGATGCCCGCCTCGGTGAGCAGCGGCTTGCGCGGGCCGCGCGGGTCCCAGTCGTTGTCGCCGCCGAGCCGCCCCGGGAGGACGAAGACGGTGGCCGTGCAGTCGTGGCGGCGCAGGATGGGGACGGCGTGCTCCAGGAAGTCGGCGTACCCGTCGTCGAAGGTCAGGCCGACCAGGCCGCGCGTGTCGCCGTGGCGGGCGGCGTACAGCAGCAGCTGCCGTACGCCGACGCCGCGCAGGCCGCGGTCGCGCAGCCAGCGCAGCTGGCGGTCGAGGCGGGCCGGGGAGACGGTGACCTGGTACGGGTCATCGGTGGTGTCGTCGATGGAGTGGTACATCGCGACCCACGGGCGTGGATTCCAAGGATTCCAGGGAGTCCGGGGTTTCCGAGGGGCCATGAGCGAGCCTCCGTACGGCGGTACGAGTCAGGGAACGGACCAGGGACGGGACCACCGGCGCCCGCAGCAGGCAGGCGGCGGCGAGGAAGACGGCGGTGACGGCGACGAGCGCCAGCGGGGTCGCCAGGAGCGGCGGGCCGGCCGCACACCACCACCCCGCCGCGGTGGCGACGGCGGCGGCGGCGGTGAGCCGGCCGAGGCCCCGTACGAGGAGGGCGGTGTCCAGGGGGATGCTCTGCCTGCGGACGCCGAGCAGGAGCAGGGCGGCGGAGAGCGTGATGCCGAGCGCGTTGCCGGCGGCGATGCCCGCCGCGCCCCAGGGCCCGACGAGCACGAGCCCGGCCGCGGCGGTCACGGCGACGCCGCCGGTCATGACGGCGGCCGGGTACCAGAGGGGCGTTGAGGCGGAGAAGTAGCAGCGGACCAGCGCGCTCACCAGCGTGTGGCCCAGCAGCCCGAGGGCGTACACGCGCATGACGGCGGCGGTCGCGGCGGTGTCCGCGTGGTCGAACGCGCCGCGCTGGAAGAGCAGCTCCACGATCTGCGGGGCGGCGGCGATCACGGTCGCGGCCCCGGCCAGGACGATGACGCCCGCGAGCAGCAGGTCGCGCTCGGCCCGGCGGCGGGCGGTGCCGGTGTCACCGGCCGCCATCGCGCGCGCCACGACGGGGAAGGTGACCGTGGACATCATCAGCGAGAGCACCATCGGCAACTGCGCGACCTTCTGCGCGTAGTTGAGGTGCGAGATCGCCCCGGCGGGCAGCGGCGCGGCGAGGAACCGCTCGACGAGGACCTGCGACTGGCGGGTCACCGCGAAGACGATCACCGGCGCGAGCAGCGCGACGACGAGCCCACCGGCACGCCCGCTTCCGGGGCCCTCCCTGCCGGGGCCCTCCCTCCCGGCACGCCCGCTCCCGGGGCCCTCCCTGCCGGGGCCCTCCCTCCCGGCACGCCCGCTTCCGGGGCGACCGCTCCCGGCACGCCCGCGGCCCGCGCGCTTGCCCCACAACTGCCGCCACAGCGACGGCGCCTGGACCAGCACCATCAGCAGCCCGCCCGCCGCGACACCGCACGCCGCCGCGCGGACCCCCCACCGGGCGCCGAGCAGCACGACCGCCGTGATGATGCCGGTGTTGTACGCGACGTTGATCGCGGCCGGCGGCAGGAACCGCCCGTGGGCGCGCAGGGCCGCGCTGCAGTACCCGGCCAGCGTGAAGGTGAGCACGCACGTGGCGGTGAGCCGCGTGCAGTCGACGGCGAGCCGCTGCTGCGGCAGCCCGGGAGCCAGGACGGGTACGAGCCAGGGCGCCGCCAGCACCGTGAGCCCGGCGGCCACGCCCATGCCGAGGACCGCCTTCGGCAGCGTGGCCCTGACCAGCGCCCGTACCGGATCGGTGTCCTGCCCGAGGGTGCGCCGGGCCAGGGCGCCGCTGAACGCCGGGACCAGGATGAGGGCCATCGCGTCCTCGATGAGCAGCGTGGCGGCGAACTCCGGCACGGTCCACGCGACGAGGAACGCGTCCGTGTCCGTACCGGCCCCGAAGGTGTGCGCCAGCAGCTGGTCCCTGATCAGCCCGAACACCGCGCCCGCCGCCGTCAGCACGGCCGTGAACAGCGCCGCGCGGGCGAGCAGGCGGTTCGACGGCCGCCACGGGCCGGGATCCGGTGCCTCGGCGGTGGCCGGCGCGACGAGCCGTGCCGTGTCGTCAGCCACGCGCGGCCACCGTCCCCCCGGCCATCAGGCCGGGCCCCAGCGCCCACCGGGCGGCGAGCCCCAGCACCACCGCCGTCAGGACCGTCGAGGGTCCGCCGATGTCCGCGTACGCGAAGTCGACGAGCTGCCAGACCAGCAGCCCGGCCGCGATCAGCCGGCAGTCGAAGGCTCCCGCGGGCGGGCTCCTCCGCAGCGCGCACACCAGCAGCGCCAGCCAGCTGCCCACCAGGGTCAGCACCCCCAGCAGCCCCTGCTCGGCGAGGACCAGCAGGTACATGTTGTGCGGCGACAGCAGCGGCTGCCGGGTGAAGGCGTGGCCCGCGCCCGCGGTGTCGCTGCCCGACGAGAGGGCGAGCGAGGCGTGGCCGTCGCGGTAGTGCGGGAAGCCCTTCAGCCCGACCCCCGTGACGGGTTCGTCGCGCCACATCGAGCCCGCCGCCGCCCACAGCGCGTACCGGTCGGTGACGGACTGGTCCGGCGCGGCCGCGACCCGCGAGATACTCGTCACCCGCTCCTCCAGCATCCGCGACCCGACGCCGCACCCCGCGACCAGGACCACGCCCAGCGCGGCCGCCGCGAGCCCGGTCCGTACGGCCCTGCGTACGCCGGAGAGGGCGAGTTGCAGCCCGCAGGCCACCACCGTCGCGATCCACGCGCCCCGGCTGAACGACACGGCGAGCGGCGGCAGCAGCAGCCCGCAGCACACCCCCGCGGCGGCCCGCGCCCGCCGGTCCGGCGCCCCGAGCGCGATGCCGAGCGCGGCGACCAGCCCGTACGCGACGACCGTCGCCATGCCCATCACGTCCGTGGGCCCGAAGGTCCCCACCGCCCGTACGTCCTCGCCCTGGTACGAGGCGCCGGTGCCGGTCGCGTACTGGACGACGCCGACCGCGCCCTCCACGAGCGCGAGCCCGATCAGCGCCCAGCCGACCCGCGCGAAGTCCCGCCGGTCCCGTACAAGCAGCACCACGGCCGCCGGTACGAGCACGAAGACCTGGAGGTAGCGGACGACCCCGGGCAGCGCGCCGACCGGGTCGTGGGCCGTGACCGCCGCCGCGCAGACGCCCACCGCGGGCAGCCCGAGGACGACGGCCGCGACCCGGTCCAGCGGCCGCGCCCGGGCGCGTACCACCCGGACGAGGCAGAAGGCGACGAGCACGGCGGACGCCAGGTCCGCGGGCGTGCCCGAGCCGCCGCCCCCGTCCTCGCCGGGTGGAACGGCGAGCAGCACGACGACGGCGAGCAGCGGCACGAGCGGTGCCCAGGAAGCGGGTACCGGCATCAGCTGCCCGCCGGGCGGATCAGGGAGGCCGCCGTGCGCAGCAGGATGCACACGTCCTGCCAGAGGGACCAGTGGTCGATGTAGTGGTTGTCGAAGCGGCACCGGTCCTCGATGGAGGTGTCCCCGCGCAGCCCGTGCACCTGGGCGAGACCGGTCAGCCCGACGGGCATCCGGTGGCGTGCCGCGTAGCCGGGGTGGGCGCGGCTGAACTCGGCGACGAAGTACGGCCGCTCGGGGCGCGGGCCCACCAGGCTCATGTCACCGCGCAGCACGTTCCACAGCTGCGGCAGCTCGTCGAGCGAGGTCCGGCGCAGGAAGGCGCCGACGGCGCTCATCCGCTCGTCGTCGGCGACGCTCCAGCGGGTGGCGGCCTCCAGCTCGTCGACCGGGCGCAGGGTGCGGAACTTCAGCAGCGTGAACAGCCGGCCGTTCTGGCCGACCCGCTCCTGGCGGAAGAGGACACCGGGTCCGTCCGAGGCCCGGATCGCGGCGGCGCACAGCAGCAGGAGCGGCGCGAGCAGCAGGAGCAGGGGCGCGGCGAGGGCGATGTCGAGGATCCGCTTGGCCGGTGGCGTACGGCGGTGGGCCGGCACGCCGAGGTCGAGGCGGCGGCAGGAAAAGCCCCACAGGTGCCGGCTCATGGCGGCGCCGCTCCGGGTGCCGCTGCCACGGCCTGCGCCGACGAGCCAGCCGGCGCAGCCGTACCGGCCGAAGAGGGCGACGAGCTCGGCTGCCGGGACCGTGCCGTTCGAGCCGTCCGCGCCGTCCGCGCCGGTGAAGACCGCGTCGCCGACACCGTTCTGGATGACGGCCCGGTGGATCTCCTCGGTGGTCGTCAGCACCGGCAGCGGCGGCTCCTCCCCGCCCGGCCCGGGCCGCGGCCCGACGGCGACGACGCCGACCGGCCGGATCCCGTACTCCGGGTGCCGGGCCAGCGTGCCCGCGAGGCGCTGCGCGGCCGCGGCGGGCCCGACGACGAGCGCGGAGCGCGGATGGGCGCGCGCGGCGCGCCGCCGCCGCCGGTGGAGGACGGCGCGGCAGCCGGTCACCACCGCCAGGTGCAGGGCGTACGCCGACGTCAGCGCCACCGGGCCGAAGGCGCGGTGCGGCGCCTGCGCGGCGACCAGGGCGGCGGCCGCGCACCACGCGACGGCGGCGCGCCCGGCGAGGGCGGGCAGTTCGTCGAGTACGGAAGGGGCGAAGGCGGCGGGCCGGTACAGCCCGGCGTGCGCGTTGAGCGCCGCCACGCCGACGGTGAGCTGCATCAGGAGGGCGGAGTCGCGCTGCTCGGCGGTGAGCAGCAGGGCGGCCAGCAGGACCGCGACGCAGTCCACGGCGACCAGCGACGCCGTGAACGACGGCGGCGCGGCCCGGACGCGCCGGGGCGGCCCGCCGGTGGAGACCTGGTCGGCCGCCGCCCGGGGCGGCCCGACGGTGACGTGCGCGGCGGAACGGGCGCTCTCCGTCTCCGCGGTCACCGGGCGACCGGCTCTCGGAGCACGGGCGGGCACCGCCTCGCGGTCACCTCGTCGTACACGTCCGCGAGGGCCGCGCCGACCCGGCGTACGTCGAAGCCGTCGCGTACGTGGTGCTGGGCCCGGCGGCCCAGGGTTCTGCGCAGGAGCGGCCGCTGGAGGAGCCGGATCAGGGCGGCGGCCAGCGCGGCGGGGTCGTCCGGCGGGACGAGGCAGTGGAGCTCCTGGCCGGGCGGCAGGCTCTCGCGGGCGCCGTCGACGTCGGTGAGGAGGACGGGGCGCCCGCTCGCCATGGCCTCCAGCGGCGCGAGGGCCATGCCCTCCCAGCGGGACGGCAGGACGACGAGGTCGGCGGCGCGGTACCAGGGCGCCGGGTCGTCGACGGCCCCGGCGAAGGTGACCCCGGGCGGCGCGGCGGCGCGCAGCGCGGGACCGGCCGGGCCGTCGCCGACGAGGGCGAGGTGGGCGCGGGGGATGTGTTCGACCACCGTCCGCCAGGCCTGGAGCAGGGCGTCCTGGCCCTTCTGCCTGCACAGCCGCCCCACGCACACGACGAGCGGTGACGCCAGGACGGGCGGCGGCACGGTCACCCGCCGCGGGCCGCCGTCTCGCACGCCGCCACCTGGGCTGAATCGATCCTCCGGGTCGGCGGCATCGGCGCACCGAGGTGTACCGGCGCCGCCGGCGAAGCGCGCCACGTCGACGCCGTTGCGGACCACGCACCACGACGCCCGGACCCCGGCCCGTTCGCCTCGCTCCCGCTCCGCCTCGCTCACGCAGACGACGCGATCGGTCCAGCGGGCGGCCGCCCAGCGCTCCCAGTGCCGGGCGAGCGCACCCGTCAGGCCGCCGACCGCCTCGAAGGACCAGGCGTGCGGCTGGTGGACGGTGGGCACGCGGCCGCGTACGGCGAGCCGGGCCGCGAGCCCCGCCTTGGCGCTGTGCGCGTGCACCAGGTCCGGGCGTACGCGCTCGACGATCTCGGCGACGCGGCGGCACTCGGCGGGCAGCCGCCACCCCGGGTCCCGGCCCGCGCGCCAGGGGTGCACCTCGCCGCCCGCGGCGCGTACCGCTGCCGCCAGCGGGCCGTCGGGCGGACACGCCACGGCCACCCGCATTCCGCGTGCCACTTGTGCGCCGACCACGTCGGTGACCACCCGGGCCACGCCGCCGTCGCCGGGTTGGACAACATGCAGTGCGGTGAAAGGAAGACGCACGCGTGACCCTTTCTACGAAGCCTTTTGATAATCGGGTGGCAGTGAGGGGGTCGGCGCTGTCGAAGCGCGCGCGAATTCACAAAATCGGCGAGCTGATCCGCTGCACCACGTAAGAGCGCGCCGAATGTGGATGATCCGGGAAGGAATCGAGCAAGAACGTTATAACTCAACAACCGGACAGACGAAGGATGTGAAACACGGTCACCACAACGTCCTTGTTTTCAGCCGCTCTTCACCGCGCGTGGCGCGCCGCGTCACCCGCGTGCCGGTCCGACGGTTCACCCGTTCGGTAGCGCAACCGGGGAAATGCTGGGGCGTTGGTGATGTAGCCGGGCACGTCGACCCGCAGCATCATCGAACTAGGAGCTCTTCACCATGTCCCGTATCGCGAAGGCCGCCGTCCTGACCTCCGCCATCGCCGCGTCCGTGGCCGGCACCGCCGGTGTCGCGTCCGCCGACGCCAAGGCGGATGGCGCGGCCGTGGGTTCCCCCGGTGTCATCTCCGGCAACCTGATCCAGGTCCCGATCCACATCCCGATCAACCTCTGCGGCAACACCATCGACATCATCGGTGTGCTGAACCCCGCCTTCGGCAACGTCTGCATCAACGACTGACCGAAAACCGCGACCGCGTTCGTCGTCAGCCGTCAGCCGTCAGCCGTCAGCCGTCAGCCGTCAGCCGCAGCGACGCTTCCACGCAGTCGACGCGCCCACGCGTCACGCATCCGGTGCGCCGCCCCTTCCGGGGCGGCGCACCGTGCCGTTTCCGGCCCCGCGCACCCCCCTCTTCGAGGGCCTCTTCCCCCTATCGGCGGCGCTCCCGTCGATTCCCCACGCGGCCCTTCCATCGGCGTTTCCCCAGGTCAAGTCCGCCGTTTCACCCACGGAGCGCAGTCACCGTCCGTAACGGATGCGATTGCGAACCGCGTTGCCTCGACACACGGTGATGTCACGTTCCCGACGCATCCTCACCGGAAGGACAACACATGCGTCTCCTGACATCCCGCCGTACGGCGGCCTCGGTCATCTGCGCCGCCCTCACCCTCGGTACGGCCGGGGCCGCCTCCGCCCACTCCGACTCCGCCGCCGGCGCCCCGCTGCCGCAGGCGCCCACGCTGCTCAAGCAGGTCCAGCCGGTCGACCACACGGGCGACCTCGTCGTCCCGGTGGCCGAGCTGCTCAACGCCGTGGTCAAGGCGGACAACGGCAAGCTGAGCACCACCGTCGCCTCGAAGTACAACGCGGACATCGACGCCGTCATCGAGGCCATCAAGAAGGCGAACGCGGCGGAGGCACCGGCCTCCCCGAGCCAGCCGAACCAGCCCGGCCAGCCCAGCCGGCCGAACCAGCCCGGCCAGCCGAGCCAGCCCAACCAGCCGGGTCAGCCGAGCTCCCCGAACGCGCCGGCGAACCCGAACGCGCCCGCCCAGCCGGCCGCGCCGAACGCCCCGGTCGACGAGACGACCGCCGACGACACGCAGATCGACCTGGCCGTGGACGCCATGGACCAGGCGCTCGCCGACATCGACAAGCGCGTCGACGAGCTGATCAAGGCCTCGACCGAGGGCCAGACGGCCGCCGTCTCGAACCAGGTCCAGTCGACCCTGAAGGCCGTCGCCGACTTCCTCGCGGCGACCGCCAAGAACATGCAGGGCACCCCCGCGACCAACCTGCCGGCGCCCAACGACATGACGCAGACGCCGGCGGTCTGACGCGGCGCTGCACCCGATGAACCCTGTTGGCCCAGATACGCTGAGCCAACAGGGTTCTCCTGTTGTTTTCCTCTTGCCCTTTGATCCGAGAATCGGACCAATCCTCATCGTTCGGGTGCAGTGTCGAGAATTCCTTCCTTCCGGAGTTTCCGCCGCGCGGAGGGCTCGTTACAGAGAACAGGGCGCCACACTGCGGGAACGCCAAGTGACCTGCGCGAGGCGCGAGTTGTCGTGAACAGACGCCATTCAGGAAGGACTCACCACCCATGAAGCCCACGAAGGTTGCCGCCGTCGTCGCCGGTTCCGTGATGGCTCTGGGCGCCGCCGCCCCGGCCTTCGCCGCCGACAGCCTCACCCCCACCAGCCTGAACGGCGCGGTCGACACGCTGGGCAAGCGGGGCCTGACCGAGGCCGTGCCCAGCGACGCGGTGAGCAAGGCGGCCGACAGCAACCTCGTCGGCAAGGTGACCGACACCGCCGGCGACCTCAAGCCGAAGGCCAAGCCGCTGCTCGGTGGACTGCCGCTGGGCGCCAAGTAAGCGTCACACACGGCACCGTACGGGGGCCGGGGCGGGAACGACGTCGTTCCGGTCCCGGCCCCGCCGTATGTCCGGCGCCGAAATCCGCGTCCGTTCACGCCGTGGTTGTCGTTGCTGCAACCAGGCGAATTCTGACGCGTTTATCGGCGCGTGCTCGTTCATTCAGTCAGCAACGTACTCACAAGCCCGGGAAGGCGTACGCAGCACATGAACCCGAAAACTCAGGTCGGCGTGGGAATGGTCGTCACTGCACTGGCCTCGGCCGCGTCGGCAGCCCTGGCGACTCCCGCGGCCGCCGCGCCGGCGGCCCCCGTGGACGTACCGCTCCAGCCGCTCGGCATGGTGCTCCCCATGGCGCCTCCGACCGTGAGCACCGGCGTACCGATCCCCATGCCCGGCGCACCCATGGGGCCGACCGCGGCCGCCCACGGCCGGGTCCAGCCGCTGCACCTGCCGCAGGTGCCGTTCACGGGCACGCTGCCGGAGACCCTGATCACCGCCTCCCTCCCGGAGCTCATTGAGGACCAGCCGGTGACAAGGGCGCTGCTCTCGGCGCCCGCCTCCGACCTGCACACCACGACCCCAGGCGCGAAGGTCGAGGCCCCGCTCACCCTGCCGCGCCCGGAGTCGCTGGGGCTGCCGGGGGTCGAGCTGCCGCAGGTCGGCGTGTTGCCGCCGGCCGTGACGGGGATCCTGGAGTCGCACCTCGGCCTGACCGGCGCCGACCCCGAGTCCGAGAGCTGACGTCGTAACCGAACGCGTCCGAAAGAGGGATATTGGGCGCGTTATGAGCTCTTCATGCGGATCCAGCCGTTACCTCCCTAAAACAGCAAACGTTGTAAGAGAAGTGACGACCGCGGGCCCGCGGTCGGTTTTCCCCTGTACGAGGAGTTTGTGATGTCTCGCATCGCGAAGGCTGCCGTCATCATCGTCGGCACGGGCGCTGTCGCCCTGAGCGGAGCCGGTGTGGCCGTCGCCGCCGCGGAGGCCGATGCGGCCGCCGTGAACAGCCCCGGCGTCATCTCCGGCAACATCATCCAGGTGCCGATCCACGTGCCGATCAACCTCTGCGGCAACACGATCAACCTCGTGGGCCTCCTGAACCCGGCCTTCGGCAACGTCTGCATCAACAAGGACGGCGACAAGAAGAAGTCCGAGAGCGACTACGACAACGGCAAGGGCCACGACGACTACAACAACGGCGACAACGGCTACGGCGGCAACAGCCACATGGGCTGACCCGCGCCCGCGCCCGACCGCGCCCGAGCCGCGCTCCGCTCCACCGAGCTCCACCCCGTCAAGGTCCCCTGGCCCCCACCGGCCGGGGGACCTTCGGCTGTCTCCCCCCTTGTCCGTACCGCTATCCGTACCGCTATCCGTACCGATAGATACGTCGGTGATCGGCGAGCTCGGCGGGCGTGACGTTCCACGGGGGCATCCGCTCGTCCCGTGCGACCACGCGCCGGTGCTGGTCCGAGCCGCGCGGAGGCGGGGTGTCGGGCAGGTAACCGGCCCTCGGGTTCTCGGACTGCCAGCGCGACCAGAGCAGGTCGACGAAGGCGTGGTGCAGCCAGAAGACCGGGTCGTTGACGGAGGCGCCGCCGAGCATGAGCCCGCCGACCCACCGGTGGACGCGGTTGTGGTTGCGCCACCGCCCGTTGCCGCGCTCCCGCGTCCAGCCCTCCAGCTTGTTGCGGAAACCCGTACGGCTCGTGGAGTTCCACGGGTACGAGTCGTAGACGGTCTCGTCCATCGCGTCTGCCAGCTCGCGCCGGGTGGGCAGGGCGACGGGGTCGGCCGGATTGCCGAAGTTCCGCGTCAGGAACCGGTTCTCGGTGACCCCGACCTTGATGGTCCAGTCTCCCTTGGCGTACGCGAATGGGCCCGTCATCACCTGCAAATCGCGCCGGCGCCCGTTGCCGCCCATGAAGTCCTCGCTCCAGAGCGAGGAGGCGGGGGTGTTGTCCCGCGTCCAGTCCCAGTACGGGACGGTCACCTTCGGGTCGACCTCCCGCAGCGCTCGCTCGAACTCCAGCAGGTACTGCCGGTGCCAGGGCAGGAAGGACGGCGCCATGTGCGCGACCCGCAGCCTCTTGTCGCCGTCCGAGCGGTAGTACTCGACGTGCGTACGGACGAAATCGTCATACCGGCCGGCGCGCTTCAGCTCCAGCACGGCGGCGACGAACCGCTTGCGCTCGGCGCCGGTGAGATCGCGCTGGTCCTTACGCGTGTACGCCATGGGCAGCGCCTCCTTCGGCCAGCCGCGCGGGGCCCAGCTCGTCCACCGCCGCACGGGTGGCGGCGAGCGGTGTGGGGTACGACCGGTAGTGGTCGACCGGGCTGAGATAGCCGCCGTCCGCGCAGCGCATCAGATGCAGTCGGCGCCCGTCGACACGGACGTCGAGCTCGCCCCCGTACATCCGCCGCCCCTGGATGCGCCGTCCCTTGTACGTCTCGTCGAAGAGCGCGGCGCGGGAGAGGGCGGCGCCGGTGACCGCCGCGACGGTGAGCGCGAACAGCGTGCGCAGCGGGATGCGGCGTCTCATGACGACCATCGACGGCCTCCTTACCGGCGGACTTTCACCGGGCACAACGACAGGGCGCGAAAACCGTTCCGGAGAGTGAAATGAGCCCCGGTGCCATCGGCCGAACGGGTGGAAACGCGCCGGAGCACTCATGACAACACCACTAATATCCGGCGGCATGACCTCTTCCACCGTCGAATCGCCGGGCCGGCAGCGTTCCCTTCTGGGAACCCTCGCCGCCATCGCCTGGACCAGCGACCCCACCGCCGAATCCGAGACACCGCGCATGCCGTTCCTCATGGTGTACTCGCTCGGGGACGGCGCCGCAGGCCCCGAGGCCGGCGGGGAGGCGATGCGGGCCGAGCTGGAGAAGCTGGGCCTGTCGATCGGCGATCGCCTGACCGATCTGGGCCGCGCACCGCAGATCCCGGTCTCGGTGCTGGTGGAGGCGCAGCGGGCCGTCCTCGAGCTGCCGTTCATGAAGGCGCATTACCCCGTCCCGCCGGAGTGGGAGAAGGACGCCCACGAGACCGGCACGGTCTACCTGATCATCGCGACCCGCCCCTGGCCGGAAGCCGTTGGGGGCCAGGAGGTCAGCCCGGACCAGCTGCGCGCCTTCGTCTCCGACGAGCTGCTCCACTCCAGCGCCCACTGCCTGCTGCCGGTCCGCAGGGTACGGGTCTGACCGCCCTCGCCACCATGACAACGACAACCACGAAGGACACGGTGTCGCACGCCCGGTCCACCCCCACCATGAGCACGGGGGCGGGCCGGGCGTTCGCATGGATGCTGGTGACCACGGGCGCGGCGGGGCTCCTCGCGGCCTGGGTGATCACCCTGGACAAGTTCAAGCTGCTGGAGGACCCGAACTTCCAGCCCGGCTGCAGCCTGAACCCGGTCGTCTCCTGCGGCAACATCATGAAGAGCGCCCAGGCCGCCGTCTTCGGCTTCCCCAACCCCCTGCTCGGCCTGGTCGCCTACGCCATGGTGACCGCCATCGGCACCGCCCTCCTCGCCGGCGCCCGCTACCGCCGCTGGTACTGGCTCGGCCTGAACGCGGGCACGCTCTTCGGCGTCGGCTTCTGCATGTGGCTGATGTACCAGTCCCTGTACGAGATCCACGCCCTGTGCCTGTGGTGCTCCCTGGCCTGGACCGCCACGATCGTCATGTTCTGGTACGTGACCTCCCACACCATCCGCAACGGCCTCCTGCCCGCGCCCCGCGCCCTGCGCGGCTTCCTCGACGAGTTCACCTGGGTGCTCCCCGTCCTGCACATCGGGATCATCGGGATGCTGATCCTGACCCGCTGGTGGGACTTCTGGACGAGCTGACATTCGCTGACACACGCAACGAGAAAGCCCGGCTCGGATGAGATCCGAGCCGGGCTTTCGGCTGAGCCGCCTTCGGGATTCGAACCCGAGACCTACGCATTACGAGCTCAAGATCATTCATGATGGGGGGTTCTAGTCGGTACCGGCGAGTATCAGAACGTGCAGGTCAGAGGGCTTCATCGCATGTTCGAGTGTCAGCCGGTGCCGACCCTTCCGAAGCCGTCCGGCATCACGTCGGCACCACCCAGCAGGCCCGATGCCCCTCGGCCAGCGGTCTCGGCTGGGGGCACTCGGAGAGCCGACGTGATGCCCCCAGAGACACGGAGAAGGGGCCGTGCGGCGCGTGCCGCACGGCCCCTTTGCTACGCCCGGATGCTTGCTCAGGACTTGGGCTCGCCGCTCTCGGTGCCTCGGTCCTGTTCGCCGGCGCTGGGGGGCAGGGCGTTCAGGACAGCCTCAAGGGCTATGGCGCCGGTATCAGTGATGTGCCGGTCGTCGAGCAGGATGTCGCGCCTCTTGGCAGTGGCGCGGCCTGCTGCGGGTGCTGAGTCGTCGAGTCGGGTACGGCGGACGCGGTACAAGATGCCCCCCTCGTGGCATGGCCGGGTGCCTCACTCGAACATATGCCCGAGGCAAGGCCATCTCACATTACCCCGCATATCACCGCAGGTCACGCGCTTACGACGCTGGGTCAGACTCACCCACCACCCGGATGGTTGCGTCTTCAAGATCAAGTTTCTTGAGCGCCTCCCTGACCAACGTCAACTCTTCGGGGCGTGTTCCGGGCTTGTACGCCACCACGACCGACACCTCGGGAGTGGACATGCCGAGGATGTCGTCGGCGGTCAGTCCGACCCACTCGGCCGCCGCCGCGCGGCGCACCTCGGAGAGGTCTCGGCCGGTCGCCGCCGCGATGGCGCCGACGATCCACCTGTCGCGCCGATAGCTCTCGCCGTTGGCGATCTTGTGGAGCGTCGTGTGCTGGAGCTTCTTACCCGTTTCGGGGTCGACTGCCCGCTCGGCCACGCTTCGCAGGGTCGCGCCCTTGACCGCGAGCACCTCGCGAACCATGTCAGTGAAGGGCGTCAGGCTTTCGCCGCCTGTGGGGGACACGGGTGTCTCATCTCCGTTCTTGTCGCAGAACGCGAACAGGCTCATCTAAGCAGCCATTGCCCCGAACTGCCCAGTCCGGAACTGCGTTGACGTGCTGATTCACCCCTGCTTACGTTGTTCTTGTTCGAGAACAGCAACAGACGAACAGCCCATATCGGCTGCTCGTTGGCAGACGCTGTTCGTGTTCAGCAACACATGGGGGATCTTGTGAGCGTTGAGTTTGTGGAGGCTCCGCCGCGCAGCCGGAACACCAAGCACGCGCTGATCGCGATGGAGCTCGCCGAGCGTCCGGGGCAGTGGGGGATCGTGCAGCGGCTCGCCTCGATCGCCCGAGCGTCGTCCGCCGCGCAGGCGATCCGAAGTGGTCGACTGTCCGCCTACCCCGCCGGCGAGTTCGAGGCCGTCGCCCGCTCGGTGGTCGAGCAGGGACGCGTCGAACACCGGGTCTACGCCCGATACGTGGGTGCCAAGAAGTGACGGCCGCCGGTCCCCGGATCGGCAGTCTGTGCTCGGGGTACGGCGGTCTCGACATGGCCGTGCGCGAGGTGTTCGGCGGATCGGTGGTCTGGCACTGCGAGATCGACGAGAGCGCCGCGGCCATCCTCGCGCACCACTGGCCCGAGGTTCCCAACCTCGGCGACCTGGCCGCCGTCGACTTCACGGACGTCGAGCCCGTCGACATCGTCGCCGTCGGCTTCCCGTGCACCGACGTCTCGCTCGCCGGACGGATGGCGGGCATCGCGCCCGGAACCCGCTCCGGTCTGTGGCTGCACGTCGCCCGAGCAATCCAAGTCCTACGCCCCCGATTGGTGGTGATCGAAAATGTCCCGGGTCTCCTCTCGACGCAAGCCCATAGCGACGTGGAACCGTGCCCGTGGTGTCTGGGAGACGGAAGCGGTCAGCCTCCTTTGCGAGCACTCGGCGCCGTACTCGGCGACTTGGCCCGCCTCGGGTTCGATGCGACTTGGGCGTGCGTACGCGCTTCGGAGATCGGCGCTCCGCACATCCGACAGCGGGTGTTCATCCTCGCGGTGCCTGCCTACGCCGAGGGCGAGGGACTACCGGGGGCGCGGGTTCTCCGATGGGCTCGCCAACGTGGTGATGGATCGGCTCTTGCCGACGCCGGCAGCGGCGGACGGCGAGCGGGGTCCGGACTACGCGAGAGCCAGTCGACCGGCCTCGGGGGGCGACGACTTGGTGACGAGCGTCGCGCGGATGCTGCCGACGCCGAGGGCGAGCGACGGTTCGAAGGGCAGCCCGAACCAGCGGTATCGGAACGGGTTGACCCTGGCGAGCACGGCCGCGCGGATGCTGCCGACCCCGAGGGCGAGCGACACGGGCACGCCGGGGCGTCGTCCGGGCGAGGGGTTCCGCCCGCCCCTGTCGGCGGTGGTGCTGCCGATGGTGAGCGACTCGACCCCGTCGAGTGGGGCGACTTCCGAGGCTCCATCGAGCAGTGGGAGGAACTCACCCGCCCCGCTCCCCGGCCAACTGACGATCACGGGCGACTGAACCCGGCGTTCGTCGAGTGGCTCATGGGGTTGGACGAGCACCACGTGACCGGCGTACCGGGCCTGTCCCGTTCGGCGCAGCTTCGCGCCCTCGGGAACGGCGTCGTACCCGCTCAGGCGGTCGCCGCGCTGCACCTGCTGCTCGATCGGCTCGACGAACAGGGGGTCGCCGCATGATCTGCGATTTCTGGGACGGCGCCGCCGGGGCCTACTGCCGCGCGATCGGAACCCGCCGCTACATCGTCGGCAACCGGTGCCCGCTCCACACACCCGCCGCCCTCGCCGGGCGGCCCGAACCGCCCGGCGACCCGAATCCCTTAAGGAGACGTTCCGTTGAGCCTCGCCGCGACGGATTGGGTATGGACCCGGTCCCGCGCCCGAGGCGCCGCTCGTCTGGTCCTGCTCGCGATAGCTGACCGCGCCGGCGCCGACGGCGTCGCCTACGCCGGTACGGCCGCGCTGATCCAGCGGACGCGCCACGCCCGTTCCACCGTCCGGCAGGCGGTCGACGCCCTGCTCGCCTCGGATGAGCTCGCCATCGTCGAGGGCAGGACCGGACCCAAGGGCGAGACGGTCTATCGTCTGCCGCTCCTCGATGAGCAGGGGGCCGGGGATCGGTCCGGACCGGATTTCGGCCCGGGTCGGGAATCGGCCCCCGGGGGGCCGGTGAGCGGCCCCGGGGAGGGCCGGACATCGGCCCCGGGGGGATCGGATACCGGCCCGGGGGAGGGCCGAGGACCGGCCCCCGGGGGGCCGGATATCGGCCCCCAGAACGTACCTACTTACTCACCACCACAACAGCAGCAGCCGCGCGCGAGCTCGGCCGCGCTGATTCCCGAACTGCGCCCGCTCGACGACGCCCTCGCCCAAGCCTCGATCACCGTCCGGTGGTCTCTTTCGCTCGGTGAACAGCGCGACGTCTACCGGTTGATGCAGCAGCACGGCGTCGAGGCCCTGGTCGGCCTCGCCGCCCGCCGCACCGTCCCGGGCGAGGCCCCGAAAGCGGCCCGCTACTGGCTCAAGGTCTGGTCCGACCTCGACCGACCGTCGGCCTCGCCGCCGCGGCCGCCGTCGTCGACCGCCGCCTACGCCGACAACCTTGCCGCCGGCCTCGCCCTGCTCCACGCACAGAAGGAGAGCACCCCATGAACGAGCAGCAGATCGCCGCCCTGTTGGCGTTCGCCGGAACGCTCGACTCGCGGGTGCGCCGTGCCCTCGCCGACCCGCAGCAGTCCGCCCGCACCATCGCGGAGTGGACGGCCGCCGTCGCCGACGTCCCGGCCACCATGCCGGACGTGGCATGGGACGCCGCCCGTGCGACCCGCCGCTACTACGAGCAGCGCAACGGCGACCGTTCCGCGCAGTTCCGCCCGATCGAGCCGCACGACCTGCTCGCCGCATGGGGGCCGCACCGGGCCGAGCTCATGAACCGGCACACCGACCCGGTGCCCTCGGCGGACCCGGATGATCCGGCGGCGTGGCGGGCCGAGCTGCTCGGCACCCGGGCGGCGGTCGCGACCGGGCACGCCGCGCCCGCGCAGTACCGAGCCGAGATCGACCATGGCGGGCAGAAACGTCTCGCCGCGCTCATGTCCGGTGTCGGGAAGGGGCCGCGCCGCTACATGCCCGATCACGTCGCGGCCGATCTGCGTCCGTTTCGGAAGGCTCGCGCCCACCGCGAGCAGCTCGTCGCCGAGGGCGTGCCGGACCCGCTCTCGGTGGGGTGCCCCTACTGCCTCGCCGCCGTCGACGAGCAGTGCCGTTCGAGCTTCCGCAACCGAGGCAAGGGGCGACGCCCCTTGAACGGCGTCCACCCCTCGCGCGTCGAGGCCGTGGTCGCCGAACTCGGCGGCGGCGAAGCGGCCGACGACGAGCAGGTGCGCCTCGCTCGGATCATGTGCCAACCGCCGGCACCTCGACGAGACGCTCGCGCCCGGCACACCAGCGGCGGGGGCGAGGCCCGATGATCCCGCTCGCCGCCCGAGCCGTGATCGCCGCCCAACTGACCGACGAGCTCGACGTACCGCCGCACCTCGCGACCGTGTTCGTCGCCTCGCTCGCCGATCGGCTCGCCATCGAGGGATGGCACATGACCGACGAACTCGGTCGCGTGCGGGATGCCGGTATTCACCTGCACCACGAACACCACCGCGCGCGACCGGTCGCGCCTCGCGCGCGGGAGGCCCCGCGCGCTCGGCGCTCCCTCGCTCGGCTGCTGCGCCGTTCCCGAACGACCGAAGAGAGAACCCCATGAGCCCGGCCCTGCTCGCCCTCGCCGCTGTGCTCGCCCTCGCGCTCGGCGCGTCCCTGGCCTACGCGGTCCGGATCGACGACCGCCTCGACCGCGAGCTGCGCCGCATCGACCGCACCCCCTGCTCGACCACCTGCACCACCTGCTCGACGACGCGCCGAGCCGAGAACGGAGAGACCGAATGAACCACAGCACCCGAACCCGGTCGCGGCGCGGCCGGACCCTCGCCCGCGAGGCGGTCCGCGAGCAGCGGCGCGAGGCGCTGCTCGTGCTGCTCGCCCGAGCCGACCGAGGCGCTCTCACCCGAGAGGACGCGCGGCAACTCCGCGACCTGGCCGCGGCCGAGGTCGCCGAGTGCGACGCGTTCCGCCGGTCGGCGGGCGGGCAGCAGTCGGCGGCCCTCAAGCTGCGCCACCGCATCGAGGCGGCCGAGCAGGCGATGCGGGAGATCGAGGCCGAGCGCGACCAGTACGCCGCCGAGGTCGAGGCGCTGCGCGCGGCGGCCGGGAAGGGGGACCGATGAGTTACGCACAGGCTGTGAACGAAACCGTGCGCGCGCTGCGCACGATCCGGGGACAGTGGGCGGCGCTGCTGCTCGCGATCGAGACGCCGCCGGCGGATCACTGGCCACCGAGGCAGCTCGCGCACACCATGCGCGAGGGCGACGACGAGCAGCTCGTCGAGGACCGGGCCCCGCTCGTGCTGCGCGAGCACCCCGCCCCGCTCAACCTCGCCGCGCTCGACGCCGGGCGGGCGGTCGAGCGGCTCGTGTTCGACCTCGCCGACACCCTCGCCGCAGCCGTCCAGCGCACCGAGCCGGGCGACCCCCGAGCTTGGGTGTGCACGGACCCGAGCGCACCGGACAGCCACCGTGCGGCGGGCAGCAGGCGGCACGGGCTGCACTGGGCGTGCGTGTGGGTCGAGGGTCGAGTGCTCGATGAGGACACCGCGCCCGAGCGCGAGCTCGACGGGGCCCTCGCTCCCCCGCCGTTCGAGGTGCTGCCGCTCTACCTGCTGCACGAAGCGCGGCGTACCGCGCGGATCGCCGAGGCCCGGGTGCTGCGCGCCCTCGGCCTCGACCGGCGCGAGACTCCCCTACCCGAGCCGTGCCCATGGTGCGAGGGCGAGCTCACCCTGCACAGTGCCCCCGACGGGCCGCCGAGCGTGACCTGCTCGGGCGGACGGACATGCACGGCGCCCGTCCCCCTCGACAGCAGGGAACGGGCGCGGGTGTGGGAGTGGGACGACCTCCCCGAGCTGATCGCCGCGCTCGGGGTCGACATCCCCGCCGCAGCGTGACCGGGCGGGTCAGTCCTCGCTCGGGACGTCCGCCGGCCCGGGTGCCGGCGGACGCTCGGGCAGCTCGGCACCCGGGCGGCGCAGGTACCACGCCAAGAGCTCTTTGATCGCGGCCGAGCGGTCGCCCCCGGGCGCGCGTGACTTGAGGTCCGCCCAATCGGCGTCGTCGATGCGCACGGACCGGTGCTGTGTCTTGGGCTGATTGGCCATGGCCCGAACTCTAGCCGGGTGTACGTACACCGATCCAGCGGAACCACTTGAGGTGTACGTACACCCCATGCTTAGGTGTACGTACACCCCGAGGCAAAGCCGGACGAGAGGGCAACCACCCATGCTTTTCAACGAGATCGAGAACGACGAGCGCGTGATCGCGACCACCCCGCGCGGCGAGACGTACGGCACGGCGCTTGCGACGGTCCCCGCCGACCGCAGCCCCTCGGGCCGCGACGTCGTGCTCGTGGCGTTCGACAAGGGCGGGAAGTGGCGCAGTCTCGACGCCGCGAGCCTGTCGCCGCTCGCCCCCGAGCAGGACCCGCGCGACCCCGGGGCCGCACCGCGCATGTGGCGTCGTGACATGGGTTGGCTGTTCTGGCGCGGCGGGCGCGCCTACCTCGCGTACCACCTGATCGACGCGTGGCGCGTGATCGAGTGGCACGACGACGCCGACGCCGACGCATGGCTCGTCACCCGAGACCAGCGGACCCGCCGAGATGCCGTCGCCGACGCGATCGAGAAGATCGACGCCCGCAACGCGATGCAGTGGCACACCCGCGCCATGCCGTCACTGCTCGGCGGCGAGCTCCCCGAGGGGCTCAACGGGGAAGGGTGGGAGGTCTGGCCCGTCCCCGGTCCGGTGGTCCGCCATGAGGTCGCCTACTACGGCGACTTGGTCGGCGCGGTCGAGCTGCACCCCGAGGGGTGGACGGTCATCGAGTACAACGCCGACCGCGAGGCGTTCGAGGTCTCGCACGGGGTGCCGCACATCGAGCGGGCCGCCATGCTCGTGCACGCGTCGCTGCCGTTCGCCGAGTGATCGATAAGGGTTGCGCCGTTATCCGTTCGTGACCTAGAGTCGGGAGCGCCTCCGGCGTGCCCGGAAACAATCCGCTGATCTTCGCCCCGCCACCATCCCCCCGGTGGCGGGGCGTTCGCGTGCCCGGGAGGTGATCCCGTGGCCGACCCGATCACCGACGCCGACCGCGAGGCGGTCCGCCGCCTGCACGCCGAGGGCAAGTCCCGTAACGCCATCGCCCGGGAGACCGGACGCAGCGCCGCCACCGTCTCGAAGATCGCCGCCGACCTCGGCCTCGCGTTCAGCGGCGGGGCGCGCGTCGCCGCCGCCACCGAGGCACGGCGCGCCGACGCTTCCGCCCGACGCGAGCAGCTCGCCGACGACGCCCTCGACGGGGCCCTCGCTCAGGTCGAGCGGGTCGGCGCGGCCGACTCAGCACGCGATGCCCGCGATTACGCCACCGCCGCCCGCGCACTGACCGAGGTGCACGCCAAGGTCGCCGAGCTCGCCCGCACGAGCGGCACCGGGAGCACCGGGGGCTCGATGCTCGACCGTCTCGCCGACGCCCTGCTCGGGCCGACGGGAGACGACGCCGACGGGGGGTGATCCCCTCGCCGCCGCCCCTGTCCGACAAGCAAGTTCGCTCGATCCGCGAGGCGACCGCCCGCATCTGCTGTTGGCACGGCAGCGTGCGGTCGGGGAAGACGATCGCGAGTTTGCTCGCCTTCCTGCTCGCCGTCCGGCGGGCGCCGGCGTCCGGGCTCATCCTGATCTGTGGGCGCAGTCTCCAGACGATCGAGAGGAACGTTCTCGAACCCCTCGCCGATCCCGAGCTGTTCGGGCCGGTCGCCGCCGAGGTGCGCCACACCCGGGGCGCGACGACGGCGGTCATCCTCGGTCGCGTCGTCCACCTCGTGGGCGCGAGCGACGCTCGGGCCGAGGGCCGGCTGCGAGGTCTGACCGCCTCGCTCGCCTACTGCGACGAGATCACCCTCATGCCCGAGGGCTTCTTTACGCAGTTGCTCGCGAGGCTCAGCGTCCCCGGGGCGCGGCTGCTCGGGACCACGAACCCGGACTCGCCGAGACACTGGTTCAAGGTCAATTACCTTGACCGGCAGAGCGAGCTCGACCTCGCGTCATGGCACTTCCGCCTCGCCGACAACCCGAGCTTGAGCCCGGCGTACGTCGCCGCGCTGTCCGCCGAATACTCCGGACTCTGGCGCCGGCGGATGATCGACGGCGCATGGGTGATCGCCGAGGGTGCGGTATTCGACATGTACGACGAGCAGCGGCACGTCGTGACCGAACTCCCGCCGATGCGCCGATATTGGACGGGCGTCGACTACGGCACGGTGAACCCGTTCGCCGCCTTGACCCTCGGGCTCGGCGACGACGGGCGCCTGTACGTCACGAGCGAGTGGCGGCACGACTCCCGCGCCGCACACCGCCAGTTGACCGACGCGCAGTACAGCCGCGCCGTCCGCGAGTGGCTCGACGAGCTCGACATCGAACCCGAGTGGACGTTCGTCGACCCCTCGGCGTCGTCCTTCTCCACGCAGTTGTGGGCGGACGGACACCCCGGGGTGACGAAGGCCAAGAACGACGTGATCGACGGAATCCGCTCGGTCGCGTCCGCGCTCGACGCCGGTCTGCTGCTCATCCATGAGTCGTGCGAGGGGCTGCTCGCCGAGCTTCCCGAATACGTGTGGTCGGACGAAGCAGCCGCGCGCGGCGAGGACCGGCCGGTGAAGCTCAACGATCACTCGGTCGACGCCTTGAGGTACGTCGTCCACAGCACCGCGCACGAGTGGCGCGGCCTGCTCACGACCGCCGCCTGAACCTCTCCCCCTTCCCTGCCCGAGGTCGCCTCGCCGCGCCCCGGGCCCGAGCAGTCGAGGGGGTGATCGCGTGCCCCCTTCTCTGACCGACCGGTTCCTCGCGAAGATCGTCGACGGCCCCCTCGGCTGCTGGGACTGGACCGGGCACGTCAAGCCCAACGGATACGGACAGGTCAAGGTCGGCGGGCGACCGCAGTACGCGCACCGGGTCGCCTACACCCTCACGCGCGGACCGATACCCGACGGACTCGTGATCGACCACCTGTGCCGCCGCCGGCACTGCGTGAACCCCGACCACCTCGACGTGGTCACCACCCGCACCAACATCCTGCGGGGCGTGTCCCCCGCCGCCCGCCGTGCCCGACAGACGCACTGCGCCCGAGGCCATGAGTTCGATCACGCGACGACCTACGTCGCCCCGAACGGCACCCGGCACTGCCGACGGTGCGCAGCGCTGCGCGCCCGGACGAGACGACGGCGGGAGGTGCACCGTGCCCCTGCCCGATAACGGCGTCGCGTGGCCGCCGCCGCAGCTCGCCAAGCACTACGCCGAGATCAAGGTCGACGATGCTTGGTACTCCGGTGATCACGCCAAGCTGACCGCCGTCTACCGGGACGGCCCCGCACGGCGCGACGGCCGCCGTCGACTGTGGGGGCGCGACCGGCAGCCGCGGCCCAACGTCCGCGATCAGCGGCTGCACATCCCGCTCGCCGGCGACATCGCGAGCGCCTCGGCCGACCTCTTGTTCGCCGAGCCGCCCGAGCTCACCGTGACCGACGCGGGCACTCAGGACCGGCTCGACGAGCTCGCCGAGTCCGACGGCATCGCGAACACGCTGCTCGAAGCGGCCGAGGTCGCCGCCGCCCTCGGCTCGGTGTACCTGCGGGTCACGTGGGATCGCTCGCTTGCCGACCGGCCCCTGCTGACCAGCGTCCACCCCGACGCCGCCGTACCGGAATTCCGGTGGGGCCGCCTGTCGGCCGTGACGTTCTGGCGCGAGCTCACCTCGACCTCGGCCACCGTGTGGCGGCATCTCGAACGCCACGAGCCGGGCCGCATCCTGCACGCGCTCTACGAAGGGTCGGCCGACAACCTCGGCGTACGGGTTCCGCTGACCGAGCACGTCGAGGTCGCCGACCTGGCCGTCTCCCTCGGCCCGGAAGGTGACGCGATCGAGACCGGTATCGAGCAGCTCACCGCCGCCTATTGCCCGAACATCAGGCCGAACAGGAAGAACCGTGGCTCGGTGTTCGGACGCTCGGACTTCGCCGTACCGATCTATGACCTGTTCGACGCACTGGATACGACATGGACATCGTGGATTCGTGATCTGCGGCTCGCCCGCGCCCGGCTGCTGGTGCCCGATGGCTACTTGCGCGACCACGGCCCGGGACAGGGCGCGTCGTTCGACGACGACCGCGAGATCTTCCAGCTCCTGAACGTCCCGCCCACCGAGCAGGGCGGGAATCAGATCACCCTCTCGCAGTTCGCGATCAGGGTCGACGAGCACGAGCGAACCTCGACCGCGATCACCCGGCAGGCAGTGCAGAGCGCCGGCTACTCGGTCGCCACGTTCGGACTCGGCGACCAGGGCGCGGCCGTGACCGCGACCGAGATCCGGGCACGCGAGCGCCGGTCCATGACCACGCGCGGCAAGAAAGTCCGCTACTGGTCACCGCCGGTCGCCGACATGCTGCACGTGATGCTGCTGCTCGACCGGCAGTTCTTCACCCCCCGACTGGTGCCCGAGCGGCCGACGGTCGCGTTCGGCGACTCGATCAGTGAGGACGCGTCCTCGCTCGCCCAGACGCTCACCCTGTTGCAGCAGGCACAGGCGGTATCGGTGCTGACCAAGGTTCGGATGCTGCACCCCGAATGGGATTCGGTCGCCGTACAGGAAGAGGTCGAACGCATCCTCGTCGAATCCGGCGTCGCCGTCCCCGACCCCATGCAGGCGGGCACTCTGGTGTAGCTACTGGGCCCGAAAGATTACGCAAAGGAGTCGTTCTGCTCGTGCCCGAATTTGCGGCTCGGGGTGCCACATGGCTACGGACAGAAGCACCGTGACCAGGGCGAAGAAGGAAGTAGAAACGGCTGCGATCTGCGCATCAATTCCCATGCAACGGAGAGTACAAGAAGCGCGGAATTCACTAATTTACCCCCATGCGGTCGCGGCATAAAGTTATATGTGTCAACCCTGCGGGAAACCGCTGATCAAGCGCACCGAGTGCGCATTTTGGGCCACCCCCCGGCCGAAATTAGCTGTGGCGTAGTTCACACGGCGACCCTAGTTGCGATCTGCTTGTTTCGTTTCATAAAGGGATATTCCGGGGGGTGCCGTGCCCATTCACCCCGCCATGGCCGAGGATCTCTCGGCCACCGTCCGCGACCTGTACGCGGACGCCGAGCAGCGGCTGCTCGCGCTCGTCGCGCGGCAACTCGCCGACGGATTCGAGGCCCCGGGGTGGGCGGTCGCGAAGCTGGCGGCGATTCAGCCGCTGCGGCGGGCGGCGGCGAGCGTCGTCGACGTCCTCGCGTCGGCGATGCAGCTTGAGGTGTTCTCGGCCGTGACCGAGGCGTACGACATCGGAGCGCGGGCAGGACTCGTCGAGCTCGGCGCTCTCTCCGACGCCGACGCCCGCCGGGCCGCCGACGGCACCCCGAACACTCGGGCGGTCGACCGGATCGCCGCCGAAACGGTCGAGCTCGTCACCGCGACCCATCGGGGCATCCTGCGCGGCGTGCTCGATGCCTTCCGGCAGGTCATCGCCGCCGTGGTCGCGACGCCGCTGCTCGGGATCGACACTCGCCGGCAGGCCGCGCAACGGGCGATGCAGCAGTTCGCCGACCGTGGGCTGACGTCGTTCGTCGACAAGAGCGGCCGGTCGTGGCAGATGACGAGCTACGCGGAGATGGCCGTACGGACGGCCGTTGGCCGTGCTGCGGTCGAGGCGCACGGTGACCGGCTGCGCGCCGCCGGTATCACTCTGGTGATCGTTTCCAACGCCCCTCATAACTGCCCGCTGTGTGCGCCGTTCGAGGGGAAGGTGCTCGCGCTCGACGGTCCCGGCGGTGCTCGGACGATCGAGGTCGAGCACGCCATCGATGACGACCGCACCGTGCGGGTGCATGTCGCCGGATCGCTCGACGAAGCGCGGCGCCAGGGGTTGCAGCATCCCAACTGCCGTCACTCGACGAGCGCGTTCCTGCCCGGGGTGACCCGCGTCCCGGGCGAGCAGTCCGAGGACCCCGACGGGTACGCCGCCTCACAGCGGCAGCGCGCGATCGAGCGCGCCATCAGGAAGTGGAAGAACCGGGCCGCGGCGGCGATGACGCCCGAGGCCAAACGCGCGGCCGAGGCGCGGGTGCGGCAGTGGCAGGGTCGGATGCGCGAGCACCTCTCGCAGCACCCCGAGCTCATCCGCCGGCGCGAGCGCGAGCAGCCCGGGGCGGGCAACCTCCCGAGCAGCGCGACCGCGCCGCCGGGCGATACGGTCCAAGCCGCTCGCGTGCGGGCAGGTGACGACCGCACTCTGCCCGAGCTGACCGACGAGCAGCTCGGCGCGGCGATGCGCCCCGGGGTGCTCGACGAGCGCGACCTCGACCGCATCCGGGCCGAGGGCGACCGCCGCGACCTCGCGGAGCTGCTCGACCGCATCCGCCCCGGCGGGCGCATGGTCGACAACCTCGCCGAGTTCAGCGACGACGAGCTCGCCCGGGTTGCGCCCCACCTCGACGACGAGCAGATGCTGCGCGTGATGGCCGAGGCCGACCGGCGCGACATCGACGCCGCCATGCCCGAGATCCGCCCGGATCTGGTCGGCATGTCCGAGCGCGACCTCGCCGCCCGCGCCCGCAACGTCCCCGAGGACGGTCCGGCGATCGGGGCCGAGGTCCACCGCCGCCGCGCCCTGGCCGAGCTGTTCCCCGGCGGGCAGCTCGCCGCCGACCTGTCCGGGCTCGGCGACGAGCTGCTCGTGTGGGGCATCCGTTACGCGAGGCCCGAGGACGCCGCGCGGATCGCGGCCGAGATCGACCGCCGGCACCCGCCCGCGCCTCCCCCACCGCCCGTCGGGGCGACGGTCGCCGACACTCTCGCGGCGCGCGACGCCCTCGACGCCGCCATGCATCCGATCCGCCTCGACGACCCGCCGCCTGCCGACCCCGACGAGTGGGGTCCGTACGGCGCCGACGTCGAGCGCGGCCCGGACGGCACCGAGGACATGTCCGCCGTCGAACGGTGGGCGTACGAGCTTGAGCTCGCCGAGCGCGCCGCGCGCGAGGCGTACAGCCGCGACGAGATCCGCGAGATGTACCAAGAGCACATCTACGTGCAGTGGCTCGCCGCCGAGGACTACACGCGCGGAAACCTGCTCAACCGCAAGGCGCGGGCCGCCGACGTCGACCCCCGGTCACTGTTCAGCGGCCCCTCGCACGTGGCCTACGCCCGCGCGAGCGAGGACCTCATCAGGTTCTGGGAAGAGGTCTCACCCCGGATCACCCTCGCCGAGTTCACCGAGCAGGTGACCGGCGTCCGCACCGGCGCAGGCGAGACCGCCCGCCATGCCCGCGAGGACCAACGCCGCAAGTTCTAGGGGGTGATCGCTTGGGCTTCCGCGAGGATGCCCTACGGGCTCGGCAGGCCGGTCTCGCCGCCGCCCGAGCCGGGCACCCGCCGACCGTCTCCCCCCGCTTCAACGACCCTCGGCTGCGCGCCGCTTGGGTGGGCGGCTACGTCGCCGCCGAAATTCCGGAAGTTCCTCGGACAAGTCCTCGAACCAGTCCTCGAACGTCTCCTCGGGCTGTGCCACCTGAAATTGGTACGCGCTGACTCGCGGCTGCGTCGTGTTCTCCAGACGCCGTACCGCAGCCTCGGTGAGCCCCTCGGAGCAGATCAAGACGCCCTTGTGCGCCCCCACATCTACGAGTTTCGAGATGAACTCTTCGACCGTCCCGAGTCCCACCGGGCGGGCGTAGTCCTTGCACTCCCACACGATCAGGATCGTTTCCCCCGCCAGCCTGCCGCGCACAAGCACGTCGATCTGCCGAGGGCGACCGCTCAAGAGGCCGGGCAGATGCTGGTCGTGTTCGACAGTCACGCCCGGGTCTAGCTGCCTGACGTACTCGGCGACCGCCTTCTCGTACACCCGCCATTTGGGGTCCGTCGCCGCGTGATCAGCAGACCTTGTCATGCCCCGACCTTAGACACCCTCACTGACAACAGGGAGAGCCCACCATGTCCGGACGCGTCCTTGATGACGTTCTTCCGCTGCATCCACGTACCGGCGACCGCGCCCTCGGTTACCGCCGGGACGGCCGCCCGATCTGGCCCATCAAGGGCGGCTCGGGAGAGGGCGGCGACCCCGCCGCCCCGCCGTCCGGTGACCCGAACCCTGCCCCCGGCGCGCCGCCGGCCGCCGATCCGGCCGCCGAGCAGCAGCTCGCCGAAGCGACGACCCGCGCCGAGCAGGCCGCGGCCGAGCGCGACGAACTGCGCGCGGCTCTCGACGCCGTGACGCGAGCGCTCAACCCGAACGGTGGCGAGAGCGAGCAGGACCCCGCCGCCCTGGCCGCCGCCGTCGCCGAGCGCGACCGGCTGCTCTCCGAGCACGCCGCCGAGCTGCGGACCGCCCGGGTCGAGCTCGCCGTCGCCCGGGTCGCCGCCGACGAAGGAGCGCGTGGCGACCGGCTGCTCAACTCGCGCTCCTTCCTCACCTCGGTCGCCGACCTCGACCCGCTCGACAGCGGGTTCGCCGACAAGCTCACCTCCGCGATCAAGGCGGCCGTGGACGCCGACCCCGACCTCTATCGCGCCAACGCGACCCCGCCCCGAGGGGGCGGCGAGTTCAACGGCCCGCCCGCCGGCGAGCGACGCGCGACCACCCTGCACGACGCCGTCGCCGCCCGCATGAGCAGCGGCTGACCCTCCAAGGAGAAACGTTTTGCCTACCTCTCTCGCCGAGGCCCGGAACAACGCTCAAGACGATGTCGATCTCAACGTGATCGACGAGTTCCGCAAGTCCTCGGACATCCTCGACCGGATGACGTTCGACAACACCGTGAGCCCGACCGGTGGCGGCGACACCCTGACCTACGGATACCGGCGCCTGATCACACAGGCGACCGCCGAGTTCCGAGAGCTCAACACGGAATACGCCCCGGGCGAGGTCACGACGCAGCGCTACGACGTCGACCTCGTGCCGCTCGGCGGTAGCTTCCGAGTCGACCGGGTGATCTCCCGCATCGGTGCGACGGCGTCCGGCGCGGTCGCACTGAACATGAGCCAGAAGATCAAGGCGAGCCGCGCGAAGTTCGCGGACGCCGTGATCAACGGTGACCGATCCACGGACTCGAAGGGGTTCGACGGGCTCTCGCGCATCCTCACCGGTACCGACACCGAGTACCTGCCGCTCGCGAACGGGGTCGCGTCCGGTTACCTCGACTGGACGGCGATCAACGACAAGGCCGCCGCCCTGGCCGCGCAGCGCCACATCGACAACTGGCTCGCCACCATGGACGAGATGCCGGATGTGATCTACGGCAACCGAAAGACGCTGAGTCTCTTCAAGTCCATCGCCGCGTGGACCGACCAGCTCGACAAGGGCACCGACGCATTCGGCCGCCCGGTCAACATGTACAACGGCATCCCCCTTATCGACCTCAAGAGCAAGGCAGGCTCGAACGCCGACGTCATCGGGCTCGTCACCCGCGACCCCGACGGCGCCGGAACGGGCGGGAACGTGTCTGGCCTCGGTGACCTGTTCGCAATCAGGTACGGGCTCGACGGTTTCCACGGTGCCTCGGTCGCGTCCGTTCCCCTGGTGCAGACATGGCTGCCCGACTTCAACAGCGCCGGTGCCGTCAAGCTCGGCGAGGTCGAGATGGGGCCGCTCGCCCCCGTGCTCAAGGCGACCCGCGCCGCGGCCGTGCTGCGCAACATCAAGAGCGCGTGATGCCCATGAACGTGCGCATCACCGCCCCGATCAGCGACTACACCGGCGACGGGCCCGGCGGTCTCCACTTCATCGACGGCACCGCCACCACGGACGACGTGGCGATCATCGGCTACTGCCAGGGAGCCGGGTACACCGTCGAGCCGCTCGACGACGAACCGCCGGGCGAGAACCCCACCACCGAGCCGGACGGCCCGCCAGACGACAAGTCGGCGGGCCGTTCCGGTTCCCGCCGCGCGAGGGGGTGACCTTGGCCCGACAGCCCTACACCACTCCCGAGCAGCTCGCCGCATGGCTCGGTACCCCCGCCCCGCCCGAAGCCGACCGGCTGATCGCGCGGGCCGGCGAGGACATCGACTCGGCGCTGCTCACCGCGATCTACCCCGTCGACGACGACGGCGACCCGACCGACCCGACGATCGCCGTCGCCCTCGGGTCGGCGGTCTGCGCACAGGTCGAGTTCTGGCTCGCCGCCGGCGACGACGGCACGGGCGCCTCGGGCAAGTGGGACTCGGTCTCGATCGGGCCCGTGTCCCTGTCCGGCCGCGCCGCCTCGACATCCGGCGCGTCCGGCGTCGAGCTCGCCCCACGGGCCGTGCGCGCGCTGCGCCGCGCTGGACTGACGCCCGGGGAGGTACAGCAGTGGTGACCCGCGTTCCGCCGTCCCTGCTCCGCCACCGGGTCGGCGTCGAGCCGTACGTCGGCGACTCGGCGTACGGGCCGACGTACGGGCCGAAGGTCGAACACCCCGCGCTCGTCGGCGAGGCGGTCCGCACCGTGCGCGCCGCCGACGGCCGCGACGCGATCAGCACCGCGCAGATCATCGCCGCCCCCGGCATGGACTGCCCGCCCGGCTCGCGCGTCACCCTGCCCGGCGGGCGGATCACGACCGCTATCAGCACCGCCTCGCACACCGCCCCGGGCCTACCGGTCCCCGCCTCCACGGAGGTGATGTGCGAATGAGCCGGCAGCGATCCCGCCTCCGACTCAACGGCGACGCAGTGCTGCGCGGCACCCGCGCGGGCGCACTGCGGGGACTGCTGCTCGGCGCCGAGCACGTCCTCGCCGAGTCCCGCAAGCTCGTCCCGATCAACGAGGCGACCCTCGAACGGTCCGGAACCGTGTCTGTCGACGGGCAGGAACTGACGGCCGCCGTCTCGTACGACACCCCGTACGCCGTGCGGCAGCACGAGGAACTCGGCTACCGGCACGCCCCCGGGCGGTCGGCGAAGTACCTCGAGCGCCCGATGCAGAGCGAGGCGGCGACGGTCGCCGCGCTGATCGCCGCGCAGCTTCGGCGGTCACTCCGTGGCCGCTGATCTGCTCAACGCGGTCGCCCGCTACCTCGACGAGCAGGGCCTGCTCGTCTACGACCCGACCGGCACGAGCGGCGACTGCTTCATCGAGACCCTTCCGCCCGAGCCCGCCGAGGCGGTCGGGCTGTGGCTGTACGACGCCGGGCCGCAGGACACGCGCAACGCCTACGACACCCGGGCGCTACAGGTCCGCGTGCGCGGCACGGCCGACCCGCGCGTCTCGCGCCGCCGCTGTGAGGCGATCTACGGCGCGTTGCACGGGCTCGCCGGCGTCGAGCTGCCGGGCGGCGTGTGGCTCATCCTCGCCGCCGCCCGCTCCACCCCGGCCCCCATGGGCACCGACGCGACCGGCCGTCACGAGCACGTGCTGAACCTCGCCGTCGACGTCGCCAACCCCACCACACACCGCACCGAGTAAGGAGGTACCGCCATTGGGCCGCCCCATCGACGCCCGAGGCTGGATCTTCGAGGTTCGCGACGAGGTAGCCGCCACCGAGACGTGGCTGCGCATCGGGAACCTGACGAGCTGGAACCGCAACGAGTCGGAGAACGAGGAGACCGCCGACACCACCACGAACGACAGTGAGGGCTATTACGAGCAGGACGTGATGCAGCGCGGCGCGACGATCGAGGTCGAAGGGCTGTACGCGCAGGTCACGACCGGCACGCCCGACCCCGGGCAGGCGTACATCGACAACGAATGGACCTACCGACTCGGCGCCGACTCCCGGGGCCGTATCCGGTGGCGTCACAAGTCGCAGAACGTATGGGTTCTGTGGGATGCAACCGTGACCCCGGGCGAGCAGTCCGGCGGCACGAACGATAAGACCAGTTGGGGCGCCACGTTCACTCGGTGCGGCAAGCCGACGACGGCGGCGGTCGCGGGAGGTACGACGTGACCGAGAACCCCCGCGACCTGGCCGCCGAGCAGCAGGGCGACGTCGCCGACTTCGACGCCTTTTTCTCCGAGCAGGCCGAGCAGCGCACGGGCGTACCGCTCAAGCTGTACGGCCGCGAGTACACGCTGCCGACGAGCCTCCCTCTGCTGTTCACGCTCCAGATGGAACGGCTCAAGGACTCGGCCGACCCCGACGACATCCGCAAGATGCTTGCGTCACTGTTCGGACCGGACGCGCTCGACGCGTGGGCCGAGCACGGCATGACCGACCGGCAGCTCGGCGTCGTCCTCGTGTGGTCGACCGCGAACTGTCGCACCCCCGGCTCGGTGACGATGGCCGAGGCCGCGCGCCTGTACGACGAGCGCGAGAACGGCTCGGCGGGAAAAGCCCCGGGGAACCGGGCAGAGCGCCGGACCAAGAGCAAGGGGAAGAAGCCGGCGAGCTCTGGCAGGCGGTAGTCGCGCACTGGGCTGCGGTCGAGTCCGACCTCGCCCGCGAGTACCACCTCGGCGCCGAGCAGCTCGCGCGCCTGTCGACCCGGCGGTTCCTTGTCCTGCTCGGTGGACTGCCCGCCGAGTCGGCGTTCGGCCGCCTGTGGCAGCGCACGCCCCGCACCGTGACCGACCCATCAGAGATCGCACGACTCACCGGAGTGCCGATGGATCACTGAACAACTGAATAGCGCCGAGGGGGTGATCGCCCCTTGGCCCTCACGATCGGTGAGCTCACAGGCTTCATCGACCTCGACGATTCCGGCGCGCAGCGCGGCGTCGAGGCCACCGAGGCGGCGCTGCGCGAGTTGCAGCGCGGCACCGACGGGCGGCTGCGCGACATGCGCGGCCGGTTCGTCGCCGAGGCCGCCGAGATGGGCGCCTCGCTCGGCGAGGGCGTCGGCGACAGCGCCGATGAGGCATCCGGGCGGCTCGCGCTGCTCGGCAAGGCGGTTGCCGGGATCGGCGTCGGACTGCCCGCCGTCGCGGCCGTCGGCGTCGCGGTCGGCGGACTCGCCGCCGCGGCGGCGTCGGCGCAAGCTGCGGTCAAGGCGTTCACGCTCGCCGCCGGACCGCAACTCGAACAGGTCACCGGAGCGTACGAGCTCTACACCGCAGCGCAAGAGGCCGCGGCCAAGGGCGGCGAGGAAGCCGCCGCCGCACAGAAGGCGTACAGAGACGCCCTCGCCGAGATGCCGCCGGCGACGCGCGAGACCGCGCGGTCGTTCATCGGCCTCAAAGAGGACGTCAAGCAGTGGTCGGACTCGCTGAGTTCCACCACGATGCCCGTTTTCACCAAGGGCATCGAGCTGCTGCGCGACTTGCTGCCGACCCTGACCCCGTTCGTCAAGGGCGCGGCAGCCGCGTTCAGCGGGTTCCTCGACGAGGTGCGCGCCGGGGTCGAGTCGGCGCCGTTCAAGCGGTTCGCCGCCGACATGGGCGAGTCCGCCGGGCCGAACCTCGCGAACTTCCTCGACGTTCTCAAGAACATCGCGGTCGGGTTCGCCGGCATCCTCTCGGCGTTCATGCCGGTCTCGACCGGCATGTCGGGCGGGCTCGCCGACCTGACGGCCCGGTTCGCCGCGTTCGGGCAGGGACTGCGCGACTCCTCCGGGTTCGAGGCGTTCCTCGACTTCGCGCGCACCGGGGCGCAGACCCTCGGCAACCTCGGCGGCGCCGTCGCGAACCTGCTCGTCGCCCTCGCCCCGCTGCTCGGCACAACCGCACTGCTGATCAACGCGTTCGCGCAGGTGATCAGCGCAGTGCCGACCCCGGTCCTGTCCGCTCTGGCGATCGTGATCGCCACGGTGACGATCGCGGTCAAAGCGTGGACGCTGTGGCAGACGCTCAGCTCAACCGCCACGCGCGCGTGGGCGGCGACGCAGGCCGCTTGGAACGCCGTCATGGCGGCGAACCCGATCCTGCTGGTGGTCGGGTTGATCGCGCTGCTCGTCGCCGGCGTCGTCCTCGCCTACCAGAAAAGCGAAACGTTCCGGCAGATCGTCCAGGCTGCTTGGTCCGGCATCCAAGCAGCGGCCTCGGCCGCCTGGGAGCTACTAAAGGCGGCGTTCGACGGGATCGTGTCCGCCGCCGGGTGGGTGATCGATTTCGTCAAGGCCAACTGGCCGATGCTGCTCGCGATCCTGACCGGGCCCATCGGGATCGCGGTCGGCCTGATCGTCAAATACTGGGACAAGATCAAGTCCGGCTTCTCCGCAGCCTGGGATGCCGTGCGCAACCTCGGTGCGTCCGCCATCTCATGGGTGGCCGGGCTCCCCGGCCGCATCGTCGGCGCCCTGGCGAGTCTCGCCTCGAAACTGTGGAACACCGCGACGGCCGCGTTCCGCCGCTTCCGCGACGGACAGATTCAGCTCGCGCTCGCCGCCGTCGACTGGCTGCGCGGACTGCCCGGCCGCATCACGTCCGCCCTCGGCTCCCTCGGCTCCCTCCTGCTCGACAAGGGCAAGGACATCGTTCGGGGCTTGTGGAACGGCATCAAGTCCATGGGCTCTTGGATCAAAAGCAAGGTCATGGGCTGGGCCAAGGACATGATCCCCGGCCCCATCGCGCGTGCGCTGGGCATCGCGTCCCCGTCCAAGGTCATGGCTCGCGACGTCGGCCGCTGGATTCCCGCCGGTCTCGTGCGAGGCATCGAGGGCGGGCAGAGCGCGGTCGACCGCACCATGCGCCGACTCGTCACCCCGCCCGCCGTCCCCGCCATGGCACAACCCGCCGTCGGCGCGTACGGGGCCGCGGCACAGGGATTCGGCTCGAACATCGCCGGCGGCGCCTCGGTCCACATCGAGCACTGGCACGGCGGCGAGCAGACACCCGAGCAGAACGCGACCGCGCTCGCTTGGCACATGAAGGCAAGGGGGTGATCAGTGGCCCCCGGCGACAAGGTCACCCGTCCCGGACACGTCCAGTTCGGCGACGAGCTGCTGCTCGGCCCCGACACCCCTTATCGGTGGCGCTCCCTGTCCGGGTGGGAGGAACTGCCCGCGCTCGACTCGGGCAGCGTCAACCGCGCCGATGGGCACGGCAGTTACCCCGGTCGGCTGCTCGCGCAAGCGCGCACGGTCACTCTCGACGACGTGATCGTGCGCGCCCCGAGCGGCACCATCGGTGCCGTGGTCCGCGCGCTGAACGCCGCGACCGCCTTGAACGACGCCGAGCAGCCGCTCGTGATCTGGCTCGACGAGCGCGGCCCCCTGCTCTCCTTCGCTCGGGTGGTACGCCGTGCGATCCCCGTCGGCAACGGCTACCGGCTCGGCACCATCACCGGCGCTGCCCTCCAATGGGAAGCGAGCGATCCGCGCCGACACAGCTTGATCGAGCAGCAGGCGACTACGAGCCTGCCCTCTCCCGAGCCGGGCCTCGACTGGAACAGCAACCCCGGCCCCGAGGGGCTGACCTACCCGCTCATGTTCGGCAACCCGGGCAGCACCGGAACCCTGCTCGCGGTGAACGACGGCGACGCCCCGAGCCACCCGCTCGTGGCCATTCGTGGCCCGGTCTCCCGACCGTCCTTGACCAACCTCCGCACCGGCGAGGTGATCGAGTACGACATCGACCTCGCAGCCGACGACGAGCTGTTCGTCGACACCCGCGACGGCACGGTGACGCTCAATCGGACCGCGTCCCGTCTCTACACCGCGACCGCCCGCAGCATGCCCGAGCAGCTTTTCGCCCTGGCCCCGGGCATGACGTCGCTCGTCTTCCGCTCTGCCCCCGGCTCCACCGACCCTCGCGCCTCGGCATCCATCCGGTGGCGCTCCGCCTACTGGTAAGGAGGACCCCGCCTTGACCGTACGCGCCGGATGGCTACTTCCGAACGGGCAGACCCGCGAGGACACGCGCCTAGTGCCTCTCGGCACCATGGCGCCTGAGACCGCGATGACCACCCGCGACGGCGTGATCGCCGGCGGGAGCGCGCTGAACGCGACCGGCGTCGGGACCATGCAGATTCAGATCGCCGTCGGCCGCGCCCTGGTGCAGGGCACCGAAGCACAGGGCGCCTACCCGGTCGCCGTGACCGCTCCCGAGACCCTCACCGTCGCCGACGGCAACGCACAGAACCCGCGCATCGACGTCGTGGTGCTGCGCGTCTACGACTCGCTGTACGGCACCGACGGCCAGACCCTCGCGCGGGTCGAGATCGTTGAAGGGCAGCCCAACGCGTCGCCGACGCCGCCCCCTCTGCCCTCGGCCGCGCTCCGCCTGTGGGAGATCACCGTTCCCGCCGGGGTGTCCGCCGGAACCGGTGGCATCCAATGGTCGAGCGCGCTCGCCGACCGGCGCCGCTACACGTCCGCGTACGGCGGGATCATCCCCCGGGGATGGGGGCTCAGCTTCGCCGGCGCTTACCCGGGGCAGTACCGGGACAACGGCAACGGGTTGGACCGGTGGGACGGCTCGGCGTGGCAGACCCTCGACCCCGTCATCGGGTGGACGCCCGTCACCCTCGCCACCGGCTACACCAACAACGGCAACGCCCAGGGGAGCGTCCGGTACCGGCGGATCACGGTCGGCGGCGTGCCGCACCTGCAACTGCGTGGCGGCGTCTCGTGGACGACGTCCGGCTCGCCGCCGAACAGCGGGAACCTGCTCGCCTCGGTGTTGCCGGCGAACTGTCGACCGGCGTCCCTCACGTCACTGCCCATCGCCGCCGGCGGCGTCGACATCAAACTCGACGCCCAGACAGGCGGGCAGCTTCGGCTCATCGGCAGTACCGGGCTGACCACGTGGGCGGCGCTCAGCGGTGTGCAATACCCGCTCGACGCGTGAGGGGGTGATCACGTGATGGCCCCGACGTACCGTGTCGTGCTGTGCGATCTACGCACCGACCAGGTGCTCGACGTCCTGCCGGTCACCGACGTCTCTCTCGACGACTACATAGGCAAGATCGGCAGCGCGTCGGCGACCATCCCTCTGCCGAACCGGGCGGTCGCCGCTCGGGCCCGCGCCGCTGTCGAGCCGGGCCGTACGGCACTGTGGGTCGAGCGCGGCTCGGAAATCTGGTGGGGCGGCGTGCTGTGGACCGCGAACCTGACCAGCAGCACGCGCGGGTTTCTCGGCCTACAGGTGCAGGCGGGCGGATGGGCGTCGTACCTCGATCACCGCGTGATCCTCCACACGCTACAAGCGGTGCAGGTTGACCAGTACGACATCGTGCGAGGGCTGATCGACTACGCCGCCAGCCTGCCCGGTGGCGACATCGGTATCGAGTACGACGCCGAGCAGCTCTCAGGCGTGAAGCGCGACCGCACGTTTCGCCGTTACGACGTGCCGCGCATCCGCGAGGTGATCGACCAACTCGGCGCGGTAGAAGGCGGGTTCGAGTGGCGCATCATGTCGTACCGCGACGGCAGCGGCCGGCGGGTCAAGCGCTTGCAGCTCGGCGCCCCGATCCGTACCGGTGCGAGCGAGGTCGTCCTCGACCACCCGGGACCGATCCTCGCCTATGGGTGGCCGGTCGACGCGACCGTGCAGGCCAACACATGGCAGAGCCGCGGCGCATCGGACAACGCGAACCAGACGAAAGAGTCCCTGCCCCTGATGAGCGCGCCACTGGTCGATACCGACCAGCTCGCCGCCGGGTGGCCCCGCCTCGACGGCACCTCGGACTACTCCACCGTGACCGAGCAGCCCACGCTCGACGCGCACGCGCGCGCCGACCTGGCCGCCGCCCTGCTCCCGCAGACGATCCCCGAGGTAACCGTCGCGCTCGACCGCACGCCGTTGTCGCCCGCCCTGCTCGGCGCCACCGTCCGCGTGCGCATCCGTGACCTGTGGTGGGCCGAGGGGCTCGATCAGCGGTATCGCGTGGTCGGACTCGCGATCTCCCCACCTCTTCGCGGGCGACCCGAAACCGCCAAACTGTCTTTGGAGGCCGCCTAGTGGCAGCGATCCCTCAAGATCTCCTCGACCGCATCCGAGCCCTTGAGCGCGAGGTGCGCACCCTCACCGGCCGGGCCAACATCCGTCCCGCCCTGAACGAGATCACGAACGGCCCCGTCAAGATCGCCGAGGGTGGTTCCCTGGAAGTCTCCGCCCCGGACGGCACCCCGATTTTCCAAGTGGGCGCGCTCTGGGATGGCGCCTACGGCGTCAAGATCCAGCGATCCGACGGCACCCTCGCATTCAACGTGGGTGGCTCAGGCGAGGGCTCCAACATGGTCCGTACGTTCTCCCGTGCGGGCGCCGTGATTCTCATGGATGACTACTACTCCCCCGAGTTCCTCGGTCGTCCGTGGATGCCGATCCAGCTTTTCCCGACCAAGCAGCAGGGCACCGAGGGCACGACCTACCAGTACGCATGGGTCGGCGGCGCCCCCGCGCACAATGCCGTCGCCGTCATCAATCTGTCGAGCATCGCCAGTACCGGCGGCGGTCAGGTCCGAATCAACATGATCCCCCGGGGCGGCGGCGAGGTAGCGGTCGCCGAGTACGACATCCCCGCCAACACGTGGGTGAACAAGACCATCGAGCAGCCACTCAACGGCGTCGGGTTTCAGGACTGGGTCGGCTGGAACATTCAGCACCGAGTCAAGTCCGCCGGCAGTGGCATCGAGACCAGAGTGTTCCGTGCCTACACCCGGAATACCTTCACTGCGGACGAAGCGCCCGACCCGCCGCCGGCGAATGCCGCAGCCGAGGCGCAGCGGTTCCTCGGCGTCCCCGCCATGCCACCCGCCGAGGCAGCCACCGAGTCACCCCGACCTGCCCCCGCCGAGCAGGGGCTGCACACCATCGACGACTAAGGAGGGCGCCCCCTGCTGCCCGCATCCATTCCCACCGTGACCGTGCGCGGTCGCTTCCTGGCCCCGAACGGCGTCCCGCTGTCCGGGGCGATCGTCTTTCGCGCACCGGCGCAGCTCACCTTTCCGCAGGCCGACGTCATCCTCGGCGGCCCCGTGACCGTGCAGCTCGACGCACAAGGCAGTTTCGAGGTGACCCTGCCCGCCACCGACGCCCCCGACATGGACCCGTCCGGGTGGGCGTACATCGTGACCGAGCAGCTCGCGGGAATCCCCGTGGGCCGCTCGTACAACGTGCTGTTGCCCCGGGCGCAGCCCGAGGTCGACCTCGCCGACATCGCCCCGACCGACCCCGCGAAACCGAACTACGTCGGCGTACCGGGACCGACCGGCCCGCAGGGGCCGACCGGTGCGCCCGGCTCGCTGATCTACAGCGGCACCGCCGCGCCCGGCGCCGCCGTCGGCGTCGACGGCGACCTCTACGTGCGGTACGAGACGACCGTGTTCCTCGGGGTCACCTCAATGACCGTCTCGACATGGCAGAAGACGGCCGGCGCGTGGACGCAACTCGGCGGCGATGTCCGGGGCGCGGCGATCTACGTCAACAACACGACGACGCCCTCGACGAGCACCAAGCCCGGCGACCTGCTGATCAGAACGGACTCGGGCGACATGTGGCAGCGCAGCGCCTCGGGGTGGGGAAGCCCGATCGGGAACATCCGGGGTCCGAAGGGAGACAAGGGCGACCCCGGGGCAACCGGTGCCACGGGACCGGCGGGCGTCGTCCAGTCGGTCAACGGCAAGAGCGCGGCGGCGGTCGTGCTGAACGCCGTCGACGTAGGGGCCGTCGCCACGAGCGCCGCCGGGGCGGCTGGGGGCATCGCCACGCTCGGGGCCGACGGGAAGGTGCCCGCCGCTCAGCTCCCGCCGATGTCGGGCGGCGGCGCGGTCGACTCGGTCAACGGCAAGACCGGCGCGGTCACTCTCACCGCCGCCGACGTCGGCGCGCTCGACCTGGCCGCGGCCGACGCACGGTACGTACAGCCGTCGGGCATCCCCGTGACCTCGGTCGCGGGCAAGACCGGAGCCGTCACCCTCGCCGCCGCCGACGTCGGTGCCGAGGCCGCCGGAACCGCCGTCCTGCTCACCGGCAACCAGACCGTGGCCGGGGCCAAGACGTTCAGCAGCGTGCCGTCGAGCTCGGCCGCCCCCACCGCCGACAACCACCTCGCCCGCAAGTCCTACGTGGACGCAAGCGGGGGTGAGTTCAGACCGAGCGACCTCGGCCTGATCACGTGGGCGTTCGACCCCGCCCTCGGACACTCCGCCCCGCTCTACCCCGGGTCGGGGCCGATCCGGGTCACCGCCGTCTATCTCCGGTCAGCGGCATCCGTGACCAAGATCGCGTGGCACTTCGGCGGGTACGCCGGCGGTCTCGCCACCGGCTCGTGGGCCGCGCTCTACAACGCGTCGGGGGCACGGGTCGCGCAGACCGCCGACCTGTCGACCGCCGCGGCCGAGCCCGCCGAGGTCCACAACGCGGGCGGCGCGACCGTCTCGGTTCCCCTGACCGCCGCCTACTCCGCCGCAGCCGGTCTCTATTACGTCGCGTGGCGATTCCAGTACAACACCTCGACCGGCGACGGCCCGATGATGCTCGTCGCCGAGAGCTCGTTCGGCTCGCCGCCGAACGTCTTTGGACTGACTCCCGTCCGGCGATTCGGTTCGTACGCGACCGGCGGCGCGACCGCCCCCGCCTCGCTCACCCTCGCCTCGATGGAGAACGGCTCCAACAGGTTCTGGACGGCTCTCGCGTAACCCGTCCGACCCACATCTCGACGCCCCGCGCCCAATGGCCGGGGCTTTTCTATGCCCGGAGGGCCCTTTGAAGCTCATCACCCGCGCCCAGTGGGGTGCCCGCCCGTCCCGCTACCGGCTGACCCACATCAGCGGCACCAAGGGCGTGAAGATCCACTATGAGGGCACGCACGTGCCCGCCTCGCTCGGCCGCCCGGACGCGCACGACCAGTGCGCCCCGCGCGTGCGCGCGATACAGGCGAGCCACCTCGCCAACGACGAAGAGGATTACAGCGACATCGCGTACAACGCGCTTGTCTGCCCGCACGGCGCAGTGTTCGAGGGCCGCGGCGCGCACCGCAAGACCGGCGCCAACGGCACGGCCGCGCTTAACGCCGGGCACTACGCGGTGTGTGCGCTGCTCGGCAGCTCGGGACTGACCGAGCCGACCGACGCGCAGCTCTCCGGACTCCGCGACGCCGTCGAGTGGCTGCGAAGCGACGGCGACGCCGGCGACGAGATCAAGGGGCACCGCGACGGGCACCCGACCGCCTGCCCCGGCGGCCCGCTGTACGCATGGGTGCAGCGTGGCGCCCCGCGCCCCGGGGGCGGGGGCGGCACCGATACGCCCGTCCCGAGGTACGAGCCGTTCCCGGGCGTCGACTGGTTCAAGCGCAACCCGCGGTCGCCCATCGTCACGGCCATGGGTCGCCGACTCGTCGCCGTCGGCTGCTCCGCCTACCGCGAGGGCCCCGGGCCACAGTGGACCGAGGCGGACCGCCGCTCGTACGCCCGGTGGCAGCAGCGCCTCGGATACCGGGGCGCCGACGCGGACGGGTGGCCCGGCCGCAAGAGCTGGAACGCCCTCAAGGTCCCCAAGGTCTGACCACTACCCACCGTCCCGTCCGCGCTTCGCGGGCGGGGCGTCCCGTTTTTCAAGAGAGGAACCCCCATGACCGACGCTTCCCGCCGGACGCTGCGCACCATCGTGCAGACCGCGCTCGCCCTGGCCGTCCTGCTGCCCTCCATCGTCGACGCGTCCGGCATTCCCGCCACCCTGCCGTGGGTCGCCGCGGCGCTCGCCGTCGCCGGCGGTACCGCCCGTGTGATGGCGCTCCCTGGCGTGCAGACCCTGCTTCCGGCGTGGCTGCGCACCGCTCCCGACCGCGACGACGAGCTGCTCGCCCTCGATCGTGGCCCGGAAGGGCGCCCGTGACCGACCCGACCCCGGGCGACGTCGCCCTCGAACTGGAGCGGCTGCGAGCGACCGTCGAGACTGGGTTCGCCAAGGTCGACGGATCTCTCGCTCTGCTCGTGCAGCGGTCCGACCAGACCGACGCCCGTCTCGCCGATCACGAACAGCGCCTCGACGCCCTCGAAAAGAACCGGTGGCCGCTGCCGAGCATCCTCGCCGTGGTCGCCGTGATCGGCCTCGCTCTCACCGTGTGGCAGACCGCCACCCGCTGAGCACCCGCGCCCCCTGTACCGGCCGAGGTCGGTACAGGGGGCGCTGTCGTCGTTTCTGAGCACTTCCTGACCTGTAGCCCTCCACACTCACCGTGCCCGCTCTGTACCGTCGTGGGTATGAGCCCGACGGATGGAGCACGGATGCCGCGCCGACCGCTTGCAAGCCGCCGGCCCCTCACGGCAAGGGGGGCGCGTTGATGTTGGAGGAAGCCGAGGAAATCGGCCGCCGTGCCCGACGTGCCCGGCTCCGTCTTGGGATGCCGCAAGCTGACCTCGCCGCCGCTCTGGGGAAGTCTCAGGGGTGGGTGTCGAAGATGGAACGCGGGCATATCGAGCTCGATCGCGTCGGCCTGCTCAACCAAGTCGCCGCAGAGCTGCACGTACACCCCAATGACCTAATCGGTCGTCCGTACAACAGCTCTCCGGACGAGAACCAATGGCAGGTGGCTGCGTCATCCATCCTGCGCGAGCTGCGCCGCTACGACCTCGCCCCGGTGTTCGAGGGAACCCCTCGCCCATCCGGGCAACTCTGGCAGGAGACAACACGCTTGCATCGTCTGCGGGACGCTGCCGCGAACGTGGCGATCATGCAGGTTCTGCCGGACCTGTTCCGGGAAGCCCGCGCCCTGGCCGAAGTCTCAACCGGCCACGAGCGCGAGGAAGCGTTTGCGATCTACGCCGTGTGTTGCAAGTTCGCACACACCGCCGCGCACGCCCTTGGGCACCCTGAGCTTGTCGCCATGTCTTGCGAACGGGCGGCGTGGTCGGCCCGGCTTTCCGGTGACTCCGTCATGCCCGCCGTGGCGGACTGGATGCGCGTATGGGACATGTGGGCGACCGCAGATTGGGCGGACGCCATCGCTCTATCGGATCGAGCCATCGCCACCGTTCAACAGGGGTTCGATCAAGGTGAGCCGCTCGCCATGCGCGCGTGGGGATCACTGCAACTGCGAGCCGCCGTCTCCGCAGCGCGGGGTAATCGCACGGCGGAGGCAGAGGAACGGGTCAGTCTCGCCAGAATGGCCGCCGAACGGTTGAGCGGGTACGTCGGACCCCCGATCTACGACCGGCACTCGCTCACGTTCTCACCCGGCAACGTCCAGATCCATGCAATCAGCGTCGCTCTTGAAATGGGCGAGCAGCGCAAGGCCCTGGCCATAAGTCGGCGTACGTCGCGTGACTTGGTCGCCGCGCTCCCCAACTCCCGTCAGGGCCACCACCACATGGACCTTGCTCGTGCATGGCTGTGGGATGGGAACCGCGACAAGGCGTTGCAAGAACTAGAGACCGCCGAACGCATCGCCCCGCAGCTCATCCGGAACCATCCCATCGCCCGGTCAACGCTGCGCAGCATCGTCTACGCCGAACGAGCAGCCACCCGCGAGAAGCTGCGTCGCATGTCAGACCGCTTCCACCTCGACGGATGAGGGTGATATTCCTCCGGTTCATATTCGGCCCCTAGCCCCCTCCTAGCTTCGGAGCATGGCCGAACAGACCTCGAAGCAACTCCCCGGACGTAGCGTCGAGTTGAGCACCGGCGACTCGTTTCAGCCTCGACTCGGCGATCTCGCCCTCGACCTTGCCAGGGATGGGCAGATCGGCGTCGTGGTCGACTTACCGAGCGACAACGCGAAGTCATACCATCTGCGGCTGCCCGGGGGCGGGGGTGACTGGCGCGCGAAAGCCGACGGAACCACCCTGCGCCCCGTCGCCGTGCCGATCACCCACGTCACGCCCCAACGGCGAGACGCGATCTATGACCACCGCGCGCAGCAGGCTGCCCTACCGGTCACGATCCACCATGCCGACGGGGGCACTTCCGAGTCGCTGCTCGTCCTCAGTCCGGCGGAAGTCGAGATGTGTCATCTCCAACTCGACAAGATCATCGAGCAGCGAGAGGCCCGGGGGCTCGAGGCATGACGGCGGCCACCATGGCGCACCGCCCGCCGATCCCTCCCCGCCCGCTGGTTCACGCTCCCACCGTCTTTGGCTGTGAAATGAGCGCCCATGACCTCGCTGGCTCGCGCGAGATCATCCTCGCGTACTACCGGGCCACGTCCCCTCGCCTCGCCGCGCGGTGGATGCGCGCCGGGGCGCAGCGTCTCGCCCGGCTGCTCGCCCCGGACCCGTCCGCCCCGTACATGCAGCCGGCGGTGTTGGTCCCTGCCGATCCTCACAGCCCGAGACCCGACGGTGAACTGCTCGCGTGGGCCTACAGCGACGAGCAGTACGAGCACGCTCTGCGGGCCCTCGCCTGTGGTGTCGGTTACCTGATCAACGTCAGGGACTCCGACGCCCGGTACTGCGTGCGCGCTTACCCGCTGCGAGCTGTCAGGTCACCCCGATCCCCTGCCCCCGCCGGACGTCGCTCTCAAGCCCCGGCGGGGGCGGGACGGCACCGAGCGGCCCGGAAGTGGCCGTTTACCTCCTAGCCCCCGCCCCCGCGTCGATAACGGCTCCCCCCGGGCGCGGGGGCGGTGCGCCACCTGTCCAGAACCACCACCCGACCAAAGGGAAGTAAGTCATGGAGCAGTCCGAGGGCGCGTGCCTCGACGTTCCTCCGGGCCCCGGCTTTGTCGCCACCGTTGCGGCGGAGACACGAACCCGCAGCATCGACGGCTTCGACCTGGCCCAACTGCTCATCACCCACCCCGGGCCGCGCCGCGCGAACGAGACGACCGACACCGTCGAGGACGGTATGCGACGCCTCGCAACCGCGTTGCACCTTGGTTCCGGTGATGAAGCGCCACCCGTGATTGGCGCGCGACTCGTGATTCGCCGAGGGCGCGCCACTCTGGACTACGGCCACGACCGGTATGTGATGACGATCCCCTCGCCATCACATGACTGGTTGGAACTGGTGGGGCATGGCGGCCTGTGCCGTATCTGCCTTGTGACTGCTCCTCTCCCGCTCACCGCCAACGCGGAAGCGACCGAGGCCCATCTGCGCGCGAGCCTCGCACGTGGCCAAGTGATGTGGGGGACGACGTTTGCCCGCCGGCGGCCGTAAGGACTGGCCGCGCACAGACTCCCGCCCCCGCCGGACGCTCGTTCACTCCGCCGGCGGGGGCGGGGCGCCATCGCAAGACACCACCCACTCCCAGAGCGGAAGGACCGCGATGTTCAACTACGCCGACCGATTCCCCACCGGCACCCCGTTGCCGCAAGGCCACCTCACCCCGGCCCCGTGGGGCCTGCGCCGCATGGCTGAGTACCCGGCCACCGACGTGCGCGAGCACACCCGCGTCGAGCTCGACCCGGTCACCCAGACCGGCCGCTACCTCAACGCCGCCGGCGTCCCGGTCATGTCCCCTGGACACGGCACAAGCAGCGGCACCAACCCGTCGACTGGAACCTCTCCCGACGGCCACGGTGGCGGCGACACGGACACCGGGAACGACACCGACCAGTGACACAAGAGCATCGGCCGGTCGTCGTCGTCACCAACCTTGAGGACCCGACCGCAGATCTCGTGATCGCCGAGCTGCACGACCGGGGTGTCCCGGTCGTGCGGTTCGACTCTGGTGACTTCCCCGCTACCTTGTCGTGCTCCGCCCACATCGGCGGCGAACTGACACGGTGGAGCGGAAGCGTCGCGACCCCCTCTCGCGTCGCCGAGCTCGGCGACGTGCGGTCCCTGTATTACCGGCGACCGTCCGGGTTCGTGTTCCCACACCTCGACGAGCAAGACGCACGGTTCGCCGTCGCGCAGGCCCGATACGGGCTCGGCGGCGTGCTCGCGTCCCTCCCCGACTGCCTGTACGTCAACCACCCGAACCGCATCGGCGACGCCGAGTACAAACCGGCTGGTCTCGCCGCGGCTGCGGCGAGCGGGTTCAACCTCCCGCCCACGCTCATCACGAGCCGGGCCGACGATGCGCGGACGTTCGCCAAGAAGCACGGACCGGTGATCTACAAGCCGCTGTCCGTCCCCCTCTACCTTCGCGACGGTGTCTCTCAGACCGTGACGGTCGCCGAGGTCGACGCCGAGGAGATAGACGACTCTGTCGCAGGCACGATGCACCTGTTCCAAGCTCGCGTTCAGAAGGACGCCGACGTACGGGTGACTGTGGTCGGGGAACGCATCTTCGCTGTCCGCATCGACTGCGACCTGCTCGACTGGCGTACGGACTACAGCACCCACACGTACAGCGTCATCCCGACACCGCCCGACGTCGAACGCGCGATCTTCGCGTACCTTCGGCACTTCGGGCTCGTCTTCGGCGCTTTCGACTTCGCCCTGACTCGTGACGAGTGGATTTTCATCGAGTGCAACCCGTCGGGCCAATGGGCGTGGATGGAACCGCACACGGGCCTTCCCATGACGGCGGCCCTGGCTGATCTTCTGGAACGAGGAACACATGCCACCCGATGACCTCAACACACGCGCCGCGAATCTGCGGCAGCAGCTCGCCCGTCAGCTCGCCGCCGGCGGCTCGCTGCGCTCCACCGAGTGGCGAGCGGCCGTCGAGGACGTACCCCGACACGAGTTCCTCCGCGCGTTCTACGCGGAGAACCTCGACCCCGGGGCGACGGCTTGGACGCCGATCAGTGCCGAACTCGTGGGGGTCGGCGAATGGTTGAGCATCGCCTACAGCGACCAGACACTCGTCACCCAGTTTGACGGGCGCCCCCTCGACTGGAGCGGCCCAAAACCCGTCAGCAACGCGAACCCGACGTCATCCTCGACGCTGCCCTCGCTCGTCGTGAGCATGTTGGAAGACCTCGACGTCCACGACGACATGACCGTGCTCGAACTGGGCACCGGCACCGGCTACTCGACCGCCCTCCTGTGCCACCGCCTCGGCGACAAGAACGTGACGTCGGTCGAGACAGACAGGGACGTCGCCGATCGGGCTCGGATCGCGCTCGCAAGCTGCGGCTACTACCCGCGGCTCTTGACCAACGACGGCCAACACGGCCACGCCGGGCCCGCACCGTACGACCGGACGATCGCGACCTACGGCGTCCGCAGCGTGCCGTCGGCATGGGTCGAACAGACCCGGCCCGGCGGGCTGATCGTGACCACGCTTCGGGGATGGATGCGCTCGCTCGGGCTCGTCCGCCTCACCGTCGACGGGGAGGGGCGGGCAGAAGGCCCCTTCATCGCTGCTGAACCGCATTTCATGATCGCGCGACAGCAGGCGGCCCCCACGAGCATGGGCATGATCCCTGCACCGGAGGAAGGAAAGACCCGCGAGACTCGGTTCGGCCGCGAGCTGCTGTCCATGCCGGACAGTGGATTCCTGGCGCAGATCATCATGCCCAACGCGCGGCACTTCACCATGCAGGACGACAGCGGCACCGACCGCACGTACATCCTGGACGCCGAGAACGAGTCCTTCGCCGTTCTCACAGACCAAGGGGACGGCGCATGGACCGTGCGGCAGGGCGGCCCGTGCGCACTGTGGGATGACCTCGAAGAGGCCATCAGCCTGTGGCACGCCGCCGACTCGCCGGCGCCTACGGGGTTCGGTGTCACCGTGACCCCTGGGGATCAACGCGTGTGGCTCGGTTCCCCCGACGGGCCGAGCTGGGCCCTCCCCAAGTAAGCGTCGCCCCGTCACCACCCCGCCGGCGAGGGGTGGTGACGGGCGGCGGTCAGCTATCTGCCCCGGCCTCCGAGCGGTCGATGACGAAGCTCCCTCGTTGCGGCACGGTGCGGACGTAGCCCTTATCCCGCAGATGGCGAACCGCCGCTCGCGCCGTCTCCCGCGCGACTCCGTAACGCTGCACGAGAGCCGATTCGGACGGGATGCGTCGGCCGACCGGGATCTCGCCTTCCTCGATGTCCGCGATCACGTAGGCAGCAATCTGCACGTAAACCGGGGTCTCGGATTCGTGATCGATCTCGCGCTCGCTCATGCCTCGAAGAGTAGACAACCGGCCATGTTGAGCCACGTAGCCATACGTTGGCAGACGTAGGTAGACGAGGGTAGACAAGTTGGCTACCGTCGACGCCACGAAGAAGCCCCAGCAGCCGCGTCACCGGCCACCGGGGCTCGTCACCAGCTATCGAGGAGCTGACGACATGCGCGACCTTATCGCCCTCCTGCCCGGCCTGCTGTTGCTGCTGGGAGGCGCCGCCTTACTGCTGCTGCTCAACCCCAGCACAAAGAGCCCCGGCCGACACTCCGCCGAATACGTCCCCCCGCCCCGGGTGCGCGCCGACCTCTCCCCCTCCATCTGGCTCGCACCATGGGAAACGCCGCAGCCCCAGCACGTCACAGAGCGCAGCCTGCCGTTCGAGGACGAACTGCCCGCCGTCCGGCCCTACGTAGCCGGATTCCCCCCGCCGAGCACCGAGGAGGAGTGGCGGCGCGAACGACGCCGTGCGGCAGCGTTCGCACAGGCAGGGATGGACTACGCGTACACCTACCCGGGTGCGCCGATCTTCGCCGAGGTCGCGCCGTGACTGCGGTCTGCTGTCGCTGCCATCGAGAGACACACGCCCCCACGCCTGTGTGGTCCGTTGGCCGCCCGAGCGGCGGCCCCTTGACGCTGTCCGCGTGCCCGGATTGCGCCCCACACTGCACCCCCGCTCCGGTCCCGGACGAGCACGTCAGACGTCGGGGACTCTGAACAGCAGCAGGCCCCGCCCGGAACACCCCGGGCGGGGCCTCGCCGTTGACGCATCTAGTTCTCGGGGTCAGGCTGCGGCTCGACCGGCACCTCGACGCCGAGGTGCCGGTGCAGGTCGTAACGCGACACCTTGTACGCCCTCCCGTGGCGCAGGACACGCACCGGGTAACGGCCCGTCCGTGCAAGGTGGTAGCCGGTCGTTCGACCGAGGTGCAACGCCCTGTTGGCTGTCTCCAACGGCATGGCAACCGGAAGCGTCATCAGCTCGTCGTGTGTCATCCCCTGCTCTGCGGTGCTCATCATCGGCCCCCTGTGACATCGGTGTGCACGCCGGCCCATTCGTGCCGACCAGTGCCTAGATCAGCAACGTACGATCAAGAGTGGCGCTTTGCAACAGACAAAGCTAGCTTTGCGTTATGCACAGTCACGAGACGTTCGGCGACGTGATCGCCGCACAGATCCGCCGGCACCGCGCCCGCCTCGGCATGAACAGGCACCAACTAGCCGAGCAGTGCGCCCGCTTGGGACGCCCCGACATCACGTACGCCGTGATCGTCAGCATCGAGACCGGCCGATCCAGCGGCGACGGGAAACAGCGCCGCCGTCTGGACGTCGACGACTGGTTCGTGCTCGCCCTCGCCCTCGCCACTCCCCCGCTGCTCCTGCTGCTCCCCCTCGGGAGCGAGGCCACGGTGCCCACAGTCCCGGCCGCCGATCCGCGCGACCCGTACACCGTGTGGCAGTGGATGACCGGCGAGGCGACGCCGACGCTCGACGGCCCGATCGACGGGCGGTACGTCCCCGACTCCCAGCAGATCGCCGGGACCGGCCAGACGTGGGCCGCTGCATGGGCCACAGCGGCCTATCCGGTCTCGCTGTACCCCGAACTCGCCCGACGCCGCGAAACGGCCCACAAGGCCCGCTTGCGAGCCTCGCTCGACCCGAGCGCACAGACCGAGTACGTCGACCGCCTCGACGAACTTGCGCAGCTCGTCAATGACATGACGCGCGCGAACCTCACCGTCCCTCCCCTGCCAGCGGAGTTGATCGATGCCATGAATCGGCTCGAACTGCTCGACAACCCGACCGAACCCACCAGAGGTGATGAATGACCGCCACAATCACAAAGCGCTGCGGGTGCCGCGACCCGCATACCGACAAGCAGCTCGGCGCATCCTGCAAGCGCCTAGCTCAGCGCACACACGGCGTGTGGAGGCTGGTTCACCCGCTGCCGCCCCGCGAGGACGGGAGCCGTCGCCGGTTCTTCCGTAGCGGGTACGAGACCAAGACAAAGGCGCAGACCGACGCGAACGCCGTCGCCGCCCTGCTCGACATCGCCGACAAGCGGTCGGACCCCGACGGTCGCCGCCGTATCGCCGACATGCTCGAAATGGTCTCGACGAGCGGCGAGGACATCCCGGATTACGACGAGACGAAACGCCGGTTCGCCACGGGGCAGTCACTCACTCAGCACATGACCGTCGGCGAGTGGCTCGACACGTGGCTCGCCGGTAAGAAGGCGCTCCGCAAGAGCGGTGAGGCCCGCTACGAGGTCGACATCAGGTGTCACCTCAAGCCGCGGATTGGGCACATACGTCTCGATCGGCTCACGGTGCAGCACCTCGACGAGATGTTCGAGGGGATCGCCGAGACCAACGAAGAGATTCGCGAGTCGAACCTCATGCGCCGGTCGGCCGTGAACGAGCTGAAAACGATCCCGTGGAAGGGGCAGGCGAACCGCGCGCGGCGAAAGGCGCTGAAAGCCGCCATCGAGGCCATGCCGCCTTTCCGTCGGGTCACCAACCCCGCGACGCAGAAGCACATCAGGGACACCCTGCGCGCCTCGCTGAACGTCGCAATCGGGCGCGGGGCGATCATCTTCAACCCCGCCTCATACGTCGAGCTGCCGACCGTTCAGCGCCCCAAGGCGCTCGTCTGGACAGACGAGCGGGTCGAGGAGTGGCTGCGTACGGGCGTCAAGCCCTCGGCGGTCATGGTCTGGACTCCCGAGCAGGCCGGGCAGTTCCTCGACTTCCTCGCGGACACGAAACAGCGCCTGTACGGCGTGTTCCACCTGATCACCTTCCGAGGGCTGCGGCGGGGCGAGGCGTGCGGCGTCCGTAAGACGGATTACGCCCGTGCGTCTCGACTGATGACCATCTCGACACAGCTCGTACAGGACGGGTGGGCGGTCCGGGAGAGCGCGCCCAAGACCAACGCCGGCGACCGTGTGATCTCGATCGACGATTACACCGACGAGATCCTCGAAGCGGAGGCGGTGCAGCAGGCCGCCGACCGTGCCGCATGGGGTGAGGCGTGGGTCGATTCGGGGAGGATGTTCACCCGCGAAAACGGGGAGTGGATTCACCCGGGTTGGCTGACCGACCAGTTCGAGAAGCTCGTCGAGCTCGCCGGACTGCCGCCGATCCGCCTGCACGATCTGCGGCATGTCGCCGCCTCGCTCATGCTCGCCGCCGGGGTCGACATCAAGATCGTGTCCGAGACCCTCGGACACAGTGAGACGCGGGTCACGCACGACATCTATCAGTCGGTCATGCCCAAGCAGGCGGCCGACGCTGCCGAGGCAACCGCCGCCATCGTGCCGCGCGGTGCGGCCCGCCGACCTGTTCCCGGACCTGACGAGTCGGCTGTCGATCCTCGCGTCGAGCAGGTCGCGCGGTTGGCCCTCGATCAGCTCATCGCGAAGATCACCGAGGCGGCGGAGCAGGACGGCCGCCCGGTCGAGGAGGTAGCGCAGTTGGCCCTCGCGCGTCTCGCCGAGCGTGGCAACGAGGCTCCCGAGCCGGAGGGCATCACGGCGGCATCACATGAGGGTGCGAAGATCATCGCGTTCCGCCCTCGCTTGGTCGGGGCATAAGAAAAACCCCAGGTCACGGCGAGTGAGTCCTAGGGTTCCTCTAGAGCCGCCTTCGGGATTCGAACCCGAGACCTACGCATTACGAGTGCGTTGCTCTGGCCAACTGAGCTAAGGCGGCACGCCCTGCGAGCCCCGTGGATTCCCAGGGGGTGCAGCAGCGAGCCCAAGTCTACACAGGTCTCGGGGGTGCCTCGCACACCCTCCGGTGCGCTAGCGGCAGCGCTTGCCGTCCGGGGGGAGCGTGCCCGCGAGGAGGTAGGCGTTGATCGTGGTGTCGACGCAGTCGCTGCCGCGGCCATACGCGGTGTGGCCGTCGCCGTCGTAGGTGAGCAGGGTGCCGGAGGAGAGCTGGGCGGCGAGGGACTCGGCCCACTTGTAGGGGGTGGCCGGGTCGCGGGTGGTGCCGACGACGAGGATGGGGGCCGCGCCCCTGGCCTCGATGCGGTGCGGGGCGCCGGTGGGCTTGGCCGGCCAGTTGACGCAGTTCAGGGAGGCCCAGGCCAGGCCCCTGCCGAAGACGGGGGACGCCTTCTCGAAGGACGGCACGGCGGCGGCCACCTCGGCGGTGGTGGTGAAGGCGGGCGGCTGGTCCAGGCAGTTCACGGCGGCGTTGGCGTACATGAGGTTCGAGTAGGTGCCGTCGGCCTCGCGCTCGTAGTAGCTGTCGGCGAGGGAGAGCAGGCCGGCGCCGTCGCCGTCCATCGCGCTCTTGAGGGCCGCGCGCAGCTGGGGCCAGGTGGTCTCGTCGTACATGGCGGCGATCACGCCCGTGGTGGCCAGGGACTCGCCGAGGAGACGGTTCTCGCCGGTCGCGACCGGGCGGGTGTCGAGCCGCCGGAAGAAGGCGGTGAGGCGGTGGGCGGCGTCGGCGGGCGAGCCGGTGCCGAGCGGGCAGTCCGGCTGCCGGACGCAGTCGGCGGCGAAGGAGTCGAAGGCGCGCTGGAAGCCGGCCGTCTGGTCGCGGTTGAGTTCGGCGGTCGGGAGGGACGGGTCCATCGCGCCGTCCAGGACGAGCCGGCCCGTGCGGGACGGGAAGAGCTCGGCGTACGTGGCGCCGAGGAAGGTGCCGTACGAGGCGCCGACGTAGTTCAGCCTCCTGTCACCGAGGACCTCGCGCAGGATGTCCATGTCTCGGGCCGCCTCGACCGTCGAGACGTGCGGGAGGAGCTTGCCGGAGCGCTTGGCGCAGCCCCGGGCGAAGCGCTCGTACGACCCGGTCAGCAGGTGCCGCTCGCGGAGGTCGTCCGGCGTCTGGTCGACCTGCGTGTACGCGTCCATCTCCGGGCCGTCGAGGCACTCGATGGGCTCGCTGCGGGCCACGCCGCGCGGATCGAGGGCGACCATGTCGTAGCGGGCCCGGACCTTGGCCGGGTAGCCGATGCCGGCGTACCCCTGGAGGAAGCCGACGGCCGAGCCGCCGGGGCCGCCGGGGTTGACCAGCAGGGAGCCGAGGCGCTTGCCCGGGCCGGTGGCCCTGACCCGGGAGACGGCCAGCCGCACCTCGTCGCCGTGCGGTTTCGCGTAGTCGAGCGGGGCCCGCAGGGTGGCGCACTCGAAGCCGGGTGTGCCGCACGCGCGCCAGCTCAGGCGCTGGCCGTAGTACTCCTTGAGCTCCTCGGTCGATGCGACGGCGCGCGACGCGGTGGCCGACGCGGAAAGGGTGGTTCCCCCCTCGGTGCAGCCTGCGACGAGCAGGCCGAAGGCCGAAAGGGTGACGGCGGTGGCGCGGAACAGGCGAGCGGAGTCCATTCCCGGAGCGTATCCGGATGGTGACGGACTGTTCCTCTTTGTACCCGTACGGGTGACTACCCCGCGCGCAGCGCCATCGTCATCGCCTCCACGGCGAGCAGCGGCGCCACGTTGCGGTCGAGGGCCTCGCGGCAGGCGAGGACCGCCTCGATCCGGCGCAGGGTCCGCTCGGGGGTGGACTCGCGGGCTATGCGGTCCAGGGCGTCCCGTACGTCCTCGTTGGCGAGGGCGGTGCGGGTACCGAGCTGGAGGGCGAGCACATCGCGGTAGAACCCGGTCAGGTCGCTGAGGGCCAGGTCCAGGCTGTCGCGCTGCGTACGCGTCTTGCGGCGCTTCTGCTTGTCCTCCAGCTCCTTCATGGCGCCCGCCGTGCCGCGCGGCATGCGGCCGCCCTGGGAGGCGCCCAGCGCCGCCTTCAGGTCCTCGGTCTCCTTGACGTCGAGTTCCTCGGACGCCTGCTTGGCGTCCTCGGCCGCGGCGTCGATCAGCTCCTGGGCGGCCTTGAGGCAGCCCCCGACATCCTCGACGCGCAGCGGCACCTTGAGCACGGTGGCCCGGCGGGCGCGGGCACGCTCGTCGGTGGCGAGCCGGCGGGCGCGGTCGATGTGCCCCTGCGTCGCGCGGGCGGCGACGGCCGCGGCCTCGGGCTCGATGCCGTCGCGCCGGACCAGGACGTCCGCGACGGCCGCCACCGGGGGCGTCCGCAGGGTGAGGTGGCGGCAGCGGGAGCGGATGGTGGGCAGCACGTCCTCGATGGAGGGCGCGCACAGCAGCCAGACCGTGCGGGGCGCGGGCTCCTCGACGGCCTTCAGCAGTACGTTCCCCGCGCCCTCGGTGAGGCGGTCGGCGTCCTCCAGGACGATGACCTGCCAGCGCCCGCCGGCCGGCGAGAGCTGGGCACGCCGGACGAGCTCGCGGGTCTCCTTGACGCCGATGGAGAGCAGGTCGGTGCGGATGATCTCCACATCGGCGTGCGTCCCGACGAGGGTGGTGTGGCACCCGTCGCAGAACCCGCAGCCGGGCTCCGCGCCGAGCGCCCGGTCGGGGCTGACGCACTGCAGGGCGGCGGCGAAGGCTCGGGCGGCCGTTTCGCGCCCGGCGCCCGGCGGCCCCGTGAACAGCCACGCGTGCGTCATCTTCGACGCGTCGGGCGGCGGCGTGCCCTGCGCGTCGGCCGTGACGAGCGCGTCGGCGTCACGCGCCGCGGCGGCGAGCTGCGCCTGGACACGGTCCTGACCGACCAGGTCGTCCCATACGGGCACGGGTCACCGCCTTTCCTGCATAGATGTTCCTGCGTACGTACCGCTCGTGTCGCTGTGGATCCATTGTGGGGGACGGGTCTGACAACGCCCGGCCCTCAGCGCCGACGGCGGCCGCCCCGCGGGTCGTCGTCCTCGTCGTCGTGCGGGCCGAGCAGCTCGTCCGCGAGCGACGGCAGGTCGTCGAGGGGCGTCTCCTCCGCCCAGTCGGAGCGCCGCCGCGGGCGCCCCTGCTCGTCCATCTGCGGCAGCTCGCGGGTCCGCTCGCTCGGCGCGGCACCGTCCGGCTCCTCGTCCCGGAAGAACCCCGGCGGTACGCGGTCGGCGGGCCGGTCGGCCCGTACGGGCGGGAGGACGGCGGTCTCGTCGAGGGCGGCGCCCGCGCCGGTGTCGCGCACCGGAGGCAGGACCGCCGTCTCGTCCGCCGCACCGGCGTACTCGGGACCCGGCTCTTCCCGGACCGGGCGCAGAACCGTCGTCTCGTCGTCCCCGCGCGTGTCGTCCTTGCGCATGTTGACGCGCGGGACCGGGACCTCCTGGGTCTCCTCGTCCGGACTGACCGGCGCCCCCGACGAAACCGAAGCGGAAGCCGCGGCCGCGGCCGCCGCCTCCTCCGCGCGGCGGCGGGCCTCCTCCGCGCGCAGCAGGGCCTCCTCGGCCTTGCGCTGCTTCTCCAGGCGCCGCGCCTCGGCCTCGGCGCGCAGCCGCTCCTGCTCCTCCTTCAGCTTGCGCAGCCGCTCCTGCTCCTCGCGGCGGGCCTTCTCCTCGGCCTCGCGCCGCCGCCGCTCCTCCTCGGCGAGCCGGCGCGCTTCCTCCGCCCGTCGCCGGGCCTCCTCGGCCTGGCGCTCGGCCTCGCGGCGCCGCGCCTCTTCCTCCTCGCGGCGCTTGCGCTCCTCCTCCTCTGCGCGCAGCTTGGCGAGCTGCTCCTGGCGCTCGCGCTCCAGGCGCTCCTCCTCGGCCTTGCGGGCGGCCTCTTCCTCGGCCTTGCGCCGGGCCTCCTCCTCGGCCGCCTTCCGCGCCTCCTCGGCGGCCTTCACCTCGGCCTCGGAGAGCGGCAGCATCTGGTCGAGCCGGTGGCGGATGACGGTGGTGACGGCCGCCGGCTCCTGCCCGGCGTCCACCACCAGGTAGCGCCCGGGGTCGGCCGCCGCGAGGGCGAGGAACCCGCCCCGTACCCGCCGGTGGAACTCGGCGGGCTCGGACTCCAGCCGGTCCGGCGCCTCCGTGAACCGCTCCCGCGCGGTCTCCGGGGAGACGTCCAGCAGGACGGTCAGGTGGGGTACGAGTCCGCCGGTCGCCCAGCGGTTGATGCGGGCGATCTCGGTCGGGGACAGGTCGCGGCCGGCGCCCTGGTAGGCCACCGACGAGTCGATGTACCGGTCGGAGATCACGATCGCGCCGCGCTCCAGGGCGGGGCGGACCAGCGAGTCGACGTGCTCGGCGCGGTCGGCCGCGTACAGCAGCGCCTCCGCGCGGTTGGACAGTCCGGCGCTCGACACGTCGAGCAGAATCGAGCGGAGCCGCTTGCCGATGGGCGTGGCGCCCGGCTCACGGGTGACGACGACCTCGTGGCCCTTGGCGCGGATCCACTCGGCGAGCGCCTCGACCTGGGTGGACTTGCCGGCTCCGTCGCCGCCCTCCAGGGCGATGAAGAACCCGGTCTTCGCGGGCGCCTGCGCCGGGTCCGCGCCGCGCAGCGCGTCGCGCAGGTCGCGGCGCAGCGGTACGCCGGAGCGGTCGTCGGTCCTGGCCAGGACCAGTACGGCGACGGGCAGCAGCAGCGCGCCCGCCAGCATCAGCGTGAAGGCCGCGCCGCCGTGCGCGAAGACGAAGTCGCCGCTCGCCAGCCGGTGCGGTCCGATCGCGGCGGCCAGCAGCGGGGCGGCGAGCGCGCCGAGCGCGATGGCGACCCGTACGACCGCCTGGAGGTGCGCGGTGACGCGCGGCCGCCGGAACTCCTCACTCTCCTGGTCGATCAGCGCGTGCCCGGTGTGGGCGGCGACGCCGGCCGCCAGGCCCGCCCCGAGTGCGAGGAACAGCACGGTGGCGGTGTCCGGCACCAGCCCGGTCGCGAGGAGCGCGACCCCGGTGGTGGCGAGCGCGAGCGCCAGCAGGCGGCGGCGGGACAGCGCCGGCAGCACGGCGCGCGCGGACCGGATGCCGAGGCCCGTCCCGCCCGTCAGGGCGAGGATCAGCAGCGCGAAGGCGACCGGCCCGCCGCCGAGGTCCTTGGCGTGCAGTACGGAGACGGAGGCGGCGGCCGCGATGGCGCCGGCGACGGCGGCGCAGCCCAGTACGAGCAGCGGTATGGCGCCCGTGCGGCCCTTGTCCGGGCCACTGCCGGTCGACGGGCGACGCAGGCCCTCCAGCGGGGAGCGGGGGCGCGGGGTCTGGGTGTCGGGCAATTCCAGGAAGTACAGGACGGAGACGGAGGCGGCGAAGAGCCCGGCCGCGACGTACGAGCCGAGGGCCGCCTGGTGGTCCGAGAACCAGTCGATGCCCGCCCCCAGCACGTTCCCGACGAGCGTGGCGACGAGGAGCGCGGCGGCCGCGGCGGGGATGGCGACGAAGGCGGTACGCAGCGACAGGCGCCGCAGCGCGTCCATGTGGTCCGGCAGCCGGCGTACGGCCGCGCCCTCGGGCGGCGGGGCGGGCAGCAGCCCGGGGGCGGCGCTCTCCTTGGCGACGGTCCAGAAACGCTCGGCCACGCCCGCCAGGAAGACGGTGGAGAGGAGGAAGGCGAGCGCCTTGTCGGGCGTCCAGTCGATCCACAGGGGTGCGACGATCAGGAGCGCGACGCGCACGCCGTCCGCTCCCACCATGGTCCAGCGCCGGTCCAGCGGCCCGCCGGGCGCGGTGAGCGTGGTCATGGGCCCCAGCAGGACGGCGCCGAAGAGCAGGGTGGCCAGGATCCGCGCCCCGAACACGGCGGCGACGGCGAACGCCGCGCCCCGGTACCCACCGCCGAACGCGTCCTCGGCGACCGCGGCCTGCAACGCCAGCAGCACCAGGACCAGCAGGGCGAGGGCGTCTCCGACCCCGCCGACCAGCTGCGCGCTCCACAACCGCCGTAGCGGTTGGTTGCGCAACAGGGCCCGTACGGCGCGCTCGCGGGAGTCCGCGGCTAGTGCGGCGTCGGAGTCTGAGGTGGGGCTCAAGACCGTTGGCTGCTCGGCTCGCGTCATCCCCTCAGCCTATCCGGCCGGACCGACACCCAGTCGTCCCCACCCGAACAAACGCCCGTGCTCGCGGGGCGCCCCCGCGCGCCCTCCGTACGCTCCCAGCGCCTCGTACGCCGTACGACTCGTACGCCTACTCCTCCGACGACGCCTTGGAGGCCGCGGCCTTCTTGGCGGTGGTCTTCTTGGCCGCGGTCTTCGTCGCCGTCGTCTTCTTGGCCGCGGTCTTGGCCGCGGTCGTCTTCTTCGCCGCGGTCTTCTTCGCGGCCGCGGTCGTCGTCTTGGCGGCGGTCTTCTTGGCGGTGGCCTTCTTGGCCGGCGCCTTCTTCGCGGTCTTCTTCGCCGGGCCCTTCGCGCGCTTCTCCGCGAGCAGCTCGTAACCGCGCTCCGGCGTGATCGTCTCCACGCTGTCGTCGGTGCGCAGCGTCGCGTTGGTCTCGCCGTCCGTGACGTACGGTCCGAAGCGGCCGTCCTTGACGACGACCGGGCGCTCGCTCACCGGGTCGGTGCCCAGTTCCTTCAGCGGGGGCTTGGCGGCGGCGCGCCCGCGCTGCTTCGGCTGGGCGTAGATCGCGAGGGCCTCCTCCAGCGTGATCGTGAAGAGCTGCTCCTCGTCCGTCAGCGACCGCGAGTCCGTGCCCTTCTTCAGGTACGGGCCGTAGCGGCCGTTCTGCGCGGTGATCTCGACGCCCTCGGCGTCGGTGCCCACGACGCGCGGCAGCGACATCAGCTTGAGCGCGTCCTCCAGGGTGACCGTGTCGAGGGACATGGTCTTGAAGAGGGAGGCCGTGCGGGGCTTGACCGCGTTCTTGCCGGTCTTGGGAGTGCCCTCGGGGAGGATCTCCGTGACGTACGGGCCGTAGCGGCCGTCCTTCGCGACGATCGTGTGACCGGTCGCCGGGTCCGTACCCAGCTCGTACTCGCCGCTCGGCTTGGCGAGCAGCTCCTCCGCGAGCTCGGCGGTGAGCTCGTCGGGGGCGAGGTCGTCCGGGACGTCGGCGCGCTGGTGGCCCTCCTGGTCCTTCTCGCCGCGCTCGACGTACGGGCCGTAGCGGCCGACGCGCAGCACGATGCCGTTGCCGACGGGGAAGGAGGAGATCTCGCGGGCGTCGATCGCGCCCAGGTCGGTGACCAGCTCCTTCAGGCCGCCGAGGTGATCGCCGTCGCCGTTCCCGGCTTCGGCGGCGCCGCCCGCGGCCCCGGTGCCGTCGCCCTCGCCGAAGTAGAAGCGCTTCAGCCACGGCACGGCCTGCGCCTCGCCGCGCGCGATGCGGTCGAGGTCGTCCTCCATCTTCGCCGTGAAGTCGTAGTCGACGAGCCGGCCGAAGTGCTTCTCCAGCAGGTTGACGACGGCGAAGGAGAGGAAGGACGGCACGAGGGCCGTGCCCTTCTTGAAGACGTACCCGCGGTCGAGGATCGTGCCGATGATCGAGGCGTACGTCGACGGACGGCCGATCTCGCGCTCTTCCAGCTCCTTGACCAGCGAAGCCTCGGTGTAGCGGGCCGGCGGCTTGGTGGCGTGGCCGTCCACCGTGATCTCTTCGGCGGTCAGCGCGTCGCCCTCGGCGACCTGCGGCAGCCGGCGCTCGCGGTCGTCGAGCTCCGCGTTCGGGTCGTCGGCGCCCTCGACGTACGCCTTCATGAAGCCGTGGAAGGTGATCGTCTTGCCGGAGGCGGAGAACTCGACGTCCCGGCCGTCGGCGGCACGGCCGCCGATCTTGACGGTGACGGAGTTGCCGACCGCGTCCTTCATCTGGGAGGCGACGGTCCGCTTCCAGATCAGCTCGTACAGCTTGAACTGGTCACCGGTCAGCCCGGTCTCGGCGGGCGTGCGGAAACGATCACCCGAGGGGCGGATCGCCTCGTGCGCCTCCTGCGCGTTCTTGACCTTCCCGGCGTACACGCGGGGCGCGTCCGGCAGGTAGCCGGCGCCGTACAGCTGCGTGACCTGGGCCCGGGCCGCCGCGATGGCGGTCTCGGACAGGGTCGTCGAGTCCGTACGCATGTAGGTGATGAAGCCGTTCTCGTACAGCTTCTGGGCGATCTGCATGGTCGCCTTCGCACCGAAGCCGAGCTTGCGGCTGGCCTCCTGCTGGAGTGTGGTGGTGCGGAAGGGGGCGTACGGGGAGCGGCGGTACGGCTTCGACTCGACCGACCGGACGCCGAAGGAGGTGTCGGCGAGGGCGGCGGCCAGGGCGCGCGCGTTCGCCTCGTCCAGGTGGAGCACCTGGCCGGCGGACGACTTCAGCTGCCCGTCGGAGCCGAAGTCGCGGCCCTGGGCGACGCGCCGGCCGTCGAGGGTGGCGAGGCGGGCCGTCAGGGTGGACGGGTCGGACGGGTCACCGGCACGGCCGGTGGCGAAGGTGCCGGTCAGGTCCCAGTACTCGGCGGAGCGGAAGGCGATGCGCTCGCGCTCCCGCTCGACGACGAGGCGGGTGGCGACGGACTGCACGCGGCCGGCCGACAGCCGGGGCATGACCTTCTTCCACAGGACCGGCGAGACCTCGTAGCCGTAGAGGCGGTCGAGGATGCGGCGGGTCTCCTGGGCGTCGACCATGCGCTTGTTCAGCTCGCGCGGGTTGGCGACGGCGGCCTGGATCGCGTCCTTGGTGATCTCGTGGAAGACCATCCGGTGGACCGGGACCTTGGGCTTGAGGACCTCCAGCAGGTGCCAGGCGATCGCCTCGCCCTCGCGGTCCTCATCGGTGGCGAGGAAGAGTTCGTCGGACTCGGCGAGCTGCTCCTTGAGCTTCCTGACCTGGGCCTTCTTGTCGGCGTTCACGACGTAGATGGGCTGGAAGTCGTGCTCGACGTCCACCCCGAGGCGGCGCACCTCGCCGGTGTACTTCTCGGGCACCTCGGCGGCGCCGTTGGGGAGGTCGCGGATGTGCCCGACGCTCGCCTCGACGACGTAGCCGGGGCCGAGGTAGCCCTTGATCGTCTTCGCCTTGGCAGGCGACTCGACGATGACGAGTCGGCGGCCGCCCTGTGCGGTCTCGCTGGTCGGGGACAACTTCGCTCTTCTCTCCGGTCGACGCTCGGTGGAGTGTGCGGCGCGGTGCGTGCGCATGATCTGCCCGCGCACCGTGTGCACTGCTCACACACTGCTCACGCACTGTGCTCGCTTCTGCTCGCTCTGCTCGCTCACAGCTGTGACGCTGCTGTCGCTGCGGAGTGTGACGGTACAACCCGCCCCCGTGTCAAACGGCAAAAGACCGCAACGGCCACTCGAACGGTAACCCGAGTCCGGCCATTCCTGCCGCCCGGACTCCCCTCACGGCACGGAGCCGCCCATTCCGCCGTGGCTCCGGCAGTGGCTCTGGCCCTGGTACTCGCCGCGGCGCCCGCCGCGGCTCTCGCTCCCCCGGAGCGGTGGTCAGGCCCTGCCGAAGCACCACGCCCCGAGGATCACGAAGGACGCTCCGAGACAGGTCGCGAAGGTGACCGCCGCCACCGGGCTGACGCCGTACGCGACCGGCGCGCGGTGCAGGACGCGCGCTCCGGTCCACACGAGCAGCGCCGCTCCGAACAGCGTGAACGCCACGCCGGCGAAGATGGCCGGTCCGCTCTCCATGCCCGTACCCCGTTCCGTTCCCTGGTGCCTGCTGCCCTCAGGGGCGAGGCTGACACCTTCGGACGTCAGAAGCGCGAATTGCGGGTGAACGGCGCGGGGTGGACGGCTCGGTTTCACCCGCGCGGCGCCTTCGCGATCTTGGCCGGTTTCCTCCCTTCTCCTGCTGATCCCCCGCCTGGTGATCACCTGCCTGCGGACCCTGTGCCCGCTGTCACGTGGCCGCCGGCTCCAGGAAGCCCTCCTCCACCAGCAGCCGGATCGCCTGCGGGGTGCGGTCCCGCAGCAGCACCGGGTCCTCCCCCAGCAGTTGCGCGATCGCGTCGAGGATCCGCCCGGCGCTCAGCGACCCGTCGCACACGCCGGCGAAGCCCGCGCCGACGGCGTCCACCTTGGTGGCGCGCCGCATGCCGCGGTGCTGACGGAGCACCACGTGCTCGGGGTCCTCCGCGCCGGGCAGGCCGACCTGCTCCTGTACGACCTCGGGCGCGAGGACGAAGTGGTCGGCGAGGAGCGCCGCGTCGTCGCGCGACCGCAGGTAGTCCTGGCGGGCGAAGTGCGCCCGGACCGTCTCACCGAGCGGCTGTTCGACCGGGTGGGGCCAGTCCTCGATCACGATCGACGGCTGTTCGGCACCGGACTTGCGCAGCGCGATCCACCCGAAGCCCACGGCCTTGGTCTTGCGCGCCTCGAACTCGTCCAGCCACGCGTCGTACCGCGCCTCGTACGCCTCCCGTCCCGCCCGGTGGTCGCCCGCGTCCCGCAGCCACAGCTCGGTGTACTGGGTGACGTCCTGCACCTCGCGCTGAACGATCCAGGCGTCGCAGCCGAGCGGCACCCAGGAGCGCAGCCGCTCCTGCCAGTCCTCGCCCTCGACGTGCTGCCAGTTGGCGAGGAAGTGCGCGTAACCCCCGTCGTTGAGCCGGTCGCCCGCCTGCTGGACGAGCGTGCGGCACAGGTCGTCACCGCCCATCCCGCCGTCCCGGTAGGTCAGCCGGGCACCGGGGTCCCCCATGCCGGAGGCCAGGGGAGAGATGACGAACGGCGGGTTCGACACGATGAGGTCGTACGACTCCGACTCCACCGGCTCGAAGAGCGAGCCCGTGCGCAGGTCGACCTCCGGCGCCCCGGACAGGGCGAGCGTGAGCCGGGTGAAGCCCAGCGCCCGCGGGTTGAGGTCGGTCGCCGTCACACGGGTGGCGTGCTGCGCGGCGTGCAGCGCCTGGATGCCGGAGCCGGTGCCGAGGTCCAGCGCGGCGGCGACGGGCGTGCGGACGGTGATCCCGGCGAGTGTGGTGGAGGCGCCGCCGACACCGAGGACCACGCCCTCGCCGTGGCCGCTCGCCCCGCCGGCGCCGCCCACGGCGCAGCCGAGGTCGGAGACGATGAACCAGTCCTCGCCCTCCGGGCCGCCGTACGGGCGTACGTCCACGGTGGCGCGGATCTCCTCGCCCTCCTCGGCGAGCCAGCCGTCGGCGAGCGCCTCCTCCAGCGGCAGCGCGGCACGCGCCCGGTCCCTCGGCACGGGCCGCTGGAGCAGGAACAGCCGCACGAGCGTGTCGAGCGGCCCGTCCCCGCGCGTGGCGCGCAGGGCGGGCACCGTCTCGCCGCGGGCGAGCGCGGCGTAGGCGGCTGCGCCGAGGCGCTCCAGCAGCCCGTCTGCGGTGAAGTCGGCCGCGAGCAGGGCGTCGCGGAGGCGGGCGGCGCGGTCGGGCACCGGAAGGCTGGCGAGAAGGCTGGTCGTACTCACCCGTTCATTGTGACCGCCACCACTGACAACCGCCGATCGGCCCGGCGCACGTGGCCTGCGCCGGGCCGATCGGCGCCGGACGCGAGGCGGAGCGGGCGCCCGGCGTCGCTCGCGGCTCCGCTACTCGGAGCCCTTGCCGCTGCTCGCCGAGGCGCCGGGAGCGGCCGAGGCGCTCGCGGCGGCGGAAGCGTTCGCGGCGGCCGAAGGGGAGGCGGCGGAGCCGGGCTTGGCGGGCGGGACCGTCGGGGAGACCGTCGCCGTGGCCTTCTGGCAGCCGGGCTGCTTGGCCATCGCCTGGCCCAGCTCGCCGGACTGGAGCTTGGCCAGCGCGTCCTGGTCCATCTTCTCGATCCGCTTCAGCCCGTCGGCGACGGTGGACAGCCCGTCCGCGAACTTCCGCTGGTCCTTCGGGTCGAGCGCGTCGACCTGCTTCTTCAGCGCCTCGTACGCCGTGGCGGTGTCGTTGAGCTCCTTGACCGCGTCCTGCTGGAGCTTCTCGCCGTTCTCGACGGGCGGCGCGCCGGCTTCCTGCACGGCCTTGGCGAGCGCCTTGTCGGCGTCGGCGATGTCCTGGAAGGCCTTCGAGTCCGCGGCCTGGATGTCGGCGGGCTTGCCGTCGGCGGCCGTGGAGACGATGGCCTGCTGGGCGTTGGCCCTCTTCTGGATCTGCGGCTGCGCCTGGTCGCACACCTTCTTGGCCCAGGCGTCCACCTTGCCGCCGTCCTCGTCGTCGCCGCCGCAGCCCGACAGCACGAGCATCAGTACCGCACCGCCGGACAGTGCGGCCGCAAGCTTCTTGTTCACCGGATTGGTCCCTTCCAAGGCTCTCGGCCCCGGAACATACACGCCAAGTGGGCGACATCCGCGTGTCGCGCGACCATTTCGTACGCTTTTGCGCCATTTGCACCAAGGGAGAGACGGCTCACGATGGCGTGCGGACGGGCGGACGGAGCGTCAGTTCGCCCCGCCCGCCCACCGGCTGACCAGGTGCTAGACGGCGGATGCCCCGCTCGCCACCCGTTCCGGTGAGTTGTTGTCTTCGTCACCCATGGACACGGAGCGCCGCTTGGACACGTACACCGCCCCGATGATGACGACGATCGACAGCGCCGCCACCCCCGCCCGTACGCCGGGGCTGGCGTCGTCGCCGTAACTGAACTGCACGACGGCGGGCGCGATGAGCAGCGCCACCAGGTTCATGACCTTCAGCAGCGGGTTGATGGCCGGTCCGGCGGTGTCCTTGAAGGGGTCGCCGACGGTGTCGCCGATGACGGTCGCGGCGTGCGCCTCGCTGCCCTTGCCGCCGTGGTGGCCGTCCTCGACGAGTTTCTTGGCGTTGTCCCAGGCGCCGCCGGAGTTGGCGAGGAAGACGGCCATCAGGGTGCCGGTGCCGATGGCGCCCGCGAGGTACGCGCCGAGGGCGCCGACGCCGAAGGTGAAGCCGACGGCGATCGGGGCCATGACCGCGAGCAGCCCGGGTGTGGCCAGCTCGCGCAGCGCGTCCTTGGTGCAGATGTCGACGACGCGCCCGTACTCCGGTTTCTCGCTGTAATCCATGATCCCGGGGTGCTCGCGGAACTGCCGGCGCACCTCGTAGACCACGGCCCCGGCCGACCGCGACACCGCGTTGATCGCCAGCCCGGAGAAGAGGAAGACGACGGCGGCGCCGAGGATGAGCCCGACCAGGTTGTTGGGCTGGGAGATGTCCATGACGAGATTGCGCTCGGTGGCCAGGGCTCCCACGTCGGCGACCGCCGTGGCGATGGCGTCGCGGTACGAGCCGAAGAGCGCGGCCGCCGCCAGGACGGCGGTGGCGATGGCGATGCCCTTGGTGATGGCCTTGGTGGTGTTGCCGACGGCGTCGAGGTCGGTGAGGACCTGGGCGCCGGCGCCCTGGACGTCACCGGACATCTCGGCGATGCCCTGGGCGTTGTCGGAGACCGGGCCGAAGGTGTCCATGGCGACGATGACGCCGACGGTGGTGAGCAGGCCGGTGCCGGCCAGCGCCACCGCGAAGAGCGCGAGCGTGATCGACGCACCGCCGAGCAGGAACGCCCCGTACACCGACAGGCCGATCAGCAGCGCGGTGTAGACGGCGGACTCCAGGCCGACGGAGATGCCGGCGAGGACCACCGTGGCGGGGCCGGTCAGCGACGACTTGCCGATGTCCCTGACCGGGCGGCGGCTGGTCTCGGTGAAGTACCCGGTCAGCTGCTGGATCAGGGCGGCGAGCACGATGCCGATGGCGACGGCCACCAGCGCGAAGACGCGCGGGTCGCCACCGTGGGTGCGGATGGCGGACTCCGTGACGCCCTCCAGCGCGGCGAAGGAGGAGGGCAGGTAGACGAAGACGGCCACGGCGACGAGCGCGAGCGAGATCAGCGCGGAGATGAAGAACCCGCGGTTGATGGCGGTCATCCCGCTGCGGTCGGCGCGCCGCGGGGCGACCGCGAAGATGCCGATCATCGCGGTCACCACGCCGATCGCCGGAACGATCAGCGGGAACGCCAGTCCGAGGTCGCCGAAGGCGGCCTTGCCGAGGATCAGCGCGGCGACCAGCGTCACGGCGTACGACTCGAAGAGGTCGGCCGCCATGCCGGCGCAGTCGCCCACGTTGTCGCCGACGTTGTCGGCGATGGTGGCGGCGTTGCGCGGGTCGTCCTCGGGGATGCCCTGCTCGACCTTCCCGACGAGGTCGGCGCCGACGTCGGCGGCCTTGGTGAAGATGCCGCCGCCGACGCGCATGAACATGGCGATGAGCGCGGCGCCCAGGCCGAAGCCCTCCAGCACCTTGGGGGCGTCGGCGGCGTAGACGAGGACCACGCAGGAGGCGCCGAGCAGGCCGAGGCCCACCGTGAACATGCCGACGACTCCGCCCGTACGGAAAGCGATCTTCATCGCCCGGTGGGAGACGACCGTCAGGTCCTTTTCCGGCTGGCCTGGCGCGGGAGTCGCCTCCCGCGCGGCCGCCGCCACGCGCACATTCGCGCGTACGGCGAGCCGCATGCCGATGTATCCGGTCACCGCCGAGAAAAGCGCGCCGACCAGGAAGAAGAGCGAGCGTCCCGCGCGCTGCGACCAGTTGTCCGCCGGAAGCAGCATCAGCAGGAAGAAGACGACGACGGCGAAGACCGCGAGGGTCCGCAACTGCCGTGCCAGATAGGCGTTCGCGCCTTCCTGCACGGCCGCCGCGATCTTTTTCATGGCGTCGGTGCCCTCACCGGCGGCCAGGACCTGCCGTACGAGGAGCTGGGCCACGACCAGGGCGGCCAGCGCCACGGCCGCGATGACGATCACGATGACGCGATTCTCGTCGGTGAGTACCGCGGCGGCGAGAGAAGTGGGGTGCCCGGACAGCTGTGTTTCGAAGAGCCCCGCCATTCGTCCTCCTTGACGTCAGAAGAGCTCAAGATGTGGACGGATTGTAGGGAGCGGAACCCGATCAAAACAGGGCGCCGTAGAACAGAATTGACCTTCCTTGGCCGGTCGGCAAATGATCGGTTTCGGGAAACCACTCGAACGCAGTAATACTTTTGATCTTCCCTGCCGTGATCGACGATCAATTCCGGTGATCGGCAATTGGCCGGGAAATGGAAAAAGGCCCTGCTCAGCAGGGCCTTGCGAGGCTGTCCACGCCGCCGGGGGCGGGTGCGGCGGGTGAGGTCAGGGAAGCGTGGTGGTGGAGCTCGCCGGCCAGCTCATCCGGATGACACCGCCGTGCTCATCGGCCGATACCTCCACGTCGTCGACGAGCCCGCTGATGACCGCGAGGCCCATCTCGTCCTCGCCCTCCGCGTCGTCGAAGTCCTCGGCGGGCACGGCGGAGCCTCCGGTGACGGGGACCCCCGCGGCATCGGCGTCGGCGACGGCCGCACCCGGCACGTCGTCGGCGACCTCGATGGAGAACGCCTTGTCCTCCTCGGTCAGCGCCACGCGGATGGGAGCCGTGACGCCGTTGCTGCGGTGCAGCCCGACCGCGCGGGAGCACGCCTCACCGACGGCGAGCCGGACCTCGTCCAGCACGGCTTCGTCGACTCCGGCCCTGCGTGCCACGGCGGCTGCCACCAGACGGGCGGTCCTGACGTGCTCGGGCTGGGCGCTGAAGCGGAGTTCAACGGTGGCCATGCGATCCCCCTCGGACATGAGAGCGTGCGTCTGAGAGGACCGGGCTGGACGCCCGGCACCTCTGCCCTACCCTCCGGAAAGCTCCTCGCGAGGGCTGTGTACGCCCTCGGAGGACCCTTCCGTCCGGACCGGGTCAAGACCTGGTCCGGACGACGGTCAGGACCCCGGAGAGCTCCTCCGGAGGACCTGCCCCCGGAGGCTCGTACCGGAAGGCTCCTGCCGGCTCAGTCGGTCGCCGCGACGGCTTCGTCCACCGACGTGTGGATGGGGAACACCTTCGTCAGACCGGTGATCCGGAAAATCTTGAGAATGCGCTCCTGGTTGCAGACCAGGCGCAGGGAACCCTCGTGCGCGCGGACGCGCTTGAGACCACCCACGAGCACGCCAAGACCGGTCGAGTCGAGGAAGTCCACACCCTCCATATCGACGACCAGGTGGTAGCTGCCGTCGTTCACCAACTCGACCAACTGCTCGCGCAGCTTGGG